>JACDGE010000026.1 GCA_013815465.1 Alphaproteobacteria bacterium
TTTATGAGTAAGGAGATGTAGTTTTTTCATTTTGAAATCCTTTCTTTGATGAGGAATGATTCCAAAACTTTAAACTATTTATTCTTACTTTTCAACTGACTATCAATAAGTGACGGGTAGTGTGGCCTCGCCCTTCAGTAAATTCCAAGCCGCCGGAAAGTCCATGACGCCTTGTCCCATTTTAGGATCAAGTTTCTTTGCCGTTGTAAACAACGCCTCTCTCGCCCTATCTTCCGTAACGCCGAAACGATCCGCAAGTTTCCGGATTGCTGCAGCATAGACAGGCGCTGCCATTGACGTTCCTGAGAACTCTTTTTTTCCTGTAACATCCGTATCAAAAGGTACAGTAGAATTGACGTTTTTTCCATGAGCAGCAATAAAGAATTCAGACATTGTTGGTGACGCTTTATTGCTAAAAGAAGTAAGCTTTTGCACTCCCTCTTTTGTTTCTGTTGCCGCTACAAAGACAACTCTCCCGCTCAATCCTTTTAGAATTTGAGAGAGCATTTTCCCGTGTGAAGAAATATACTGATCATAAACAAATTCTCCTTCATTTCCTGCTGCCAAAACCACTGTTTTCCCTTTTTGCGCAAGGGCTACAATGGGATCGATCATATCGTTCCAATTGAAACCAAAAGAAAGGTTAACAATAGTCTCGTCGTCTTTATTGAGAATTTCTTTCAGATCGGCGACAATACCAGCAGTTGTTCTATGTCCACGTGCCCCTGTTTTATAAGGTACCAGTTCAACATTCGGAGTGATCCCGGCAACAATACCCGCAACATGAGTGCCATGATTTGCAATTTTACCAACATCGTGATGGTTTTTGTCCATTATAATAGAAGCATTGACATCATTCGTATTGTCTCTTCCATTATATCCTTTACTTAAGTTCTTTTTGAGCTCTGGGTGATTCACATCGAAGCCATTGTCCACAACTGCAACCTTGCGCTTGATCACAGCGGGCCCCCTATCTTCCATCATCGAAGCTGTCAAATCGCCCAGTGCTCCCATAGGACTTACACCCGCTGCATGAACATTGCTCACAATGCTCAATGTAGACAGCAGAGTAAGAGTGAGTAAGTTTAAATTTTTCTTTAGATTGTTTGTTTGATTAACCATTACTATCTCCATAACAAAAAAAATTAACATCCGCAATCTACTACATGTACTTACTCTCTGCGCTCATTACAAGGAAAAAATTTAAAAAATGCCTGTTTTTTTATTACTGAGCAGGGTCGCTCTAATTTTAGCGTATCCTTTCACCGTGTTGTCAGGGCGGGAGGAGAGACGCAATCTCCAGTCTTTTTGCGATTCTGGATTGCTTCACCCAGTTCCCCGCCTGCGCGGGGATGGGCTCACATTGACACTCTCGGAATGGCAGGAATCCCGCACTTACTCCCTTTGGAGCTCCTCAATACCTTCATAAAGCTTCAACACTTCCGGATTAGCGAGAGCTGACGTATTCAGAACGGGCCGACGATGAATTATCTCACGTACAGCCACTTCCACAATTTTACCGCTTTTTGTTCTTGGGATGTCAGCCACTTGGATCATTTTCGCCGGCACATGTCGAGGGGAGGCTTGCAGGCGGATGTGCTGCTTGATTTTATCCATCAGATTAGGTGTTAAGGTGAATTCCGCCTTGAGGATTAAAAACAGGATGATGCGAACATCCCCTTCCCAGTCTTGGCCCACCACAAGGCTCTCCATAACCTCAGGGATTTGTTCGACCTGTCGATAGATTTCTGCCGTTCCTATGCGGACACCTCCGGGATTAAGAACCGTATCGGACCTTCCGTAAATAATAAATCCGCCATGAATGGTGTGCTCCACATAATCACCGTGACACCAAACCCCGGGAAACTTTTTGAAGTAGGCTGCATAGTATTTGCGGTCGTTCTCATCGTTCCAAAAACAGATGGGCATGGAGGGGAAAGGGCTTCGACATACCAGCTCTCCTTTGTGTCCAATGACAGGATGACCCGCTTCATTAAAAACACACACGTCCATGCCCAGTCCTCCCACCTGCAGTTCGCCGCGCCAAAGCGGGCCGACGGGATTGCCTAAGGCAAAACAGGATATAATGTCTGTCCCTCCCGAAATGGAGGCCAGATGTACATCAGAGGAAATGTGCTCGTAAACAAAATCAAAACTTTCGGGCGCCAGGGGTGAGCCAGTGGATGCAATCATTCTAATGCTTGAAAGATCATAAAGATTTTTTGGATGGATGTCAGATTTTTGAAGAAAATCAATATACTTTGCTGATGTACCGAAGTGTGTTATTTTTTCACGCTCGGCATACTCCCACAAAATAGAAGCCGCAGGAGAGCCATCAAAAAGACATAAGGTCGCATTTGACGCTAGAGCAGACACTTGCCAATTCCACATCATCCACCCGCAGGTTGTAAAATAGAACACCCGATCCCCTGGCTTAATATCAGAGTGTAGCTGGTGGTCTTTGAGATGCTGAAGCAGGGTTCCTCCCCCACCATGAACAATGCATTTTGGTGCCCCCGTTGTTCCAGAAGAATACAGAATAAAGGCAGGATGGTTAAAAGGAACCTGAACGAAGTCGATGCTTTCCACGTCCAGAACAAGTTTAAGAGCCTCTTCCCAAGCCACCACCTTGGGATCATTTGGCAGAGATGGGGCCTCTTGCGTATAAGAATAAACGATGATTTTCTCGAGACTTGGCAAGTCTTTTAGAAAGTCATCGATTTTAGAAAGACAATCAAAGCGTTTGCCATTATAAAAATAGCCTTCCGCCATAAATAATATTTTTGGAGTAATCTGACCAAATCGATCAACCACTCCACTCACCCCAAAATCAGGGGAGCAGGAAGACCATATGGCTCCTAAGGATGTGACCGCCAGCATGGCAATCAGAGCCTCTGGGGTGTTCGGCACATACCCCCCAGCCCGGTCGCCCTTTTCCACACCGATTGATTTTAAGTAAGCGGCGAGCGCGGCAACCTGTCGATAAAGCTCTCCATAGGTAAGAGTTCTCTTAACTTTATCCTCACCCCAAAAAATGACCGCAGGCATGTCTAAAGGGCGATCCTTTAGCAAATTCTCTGCATAATTCAAGGTGGCATCTTCAAAAAATTTGCTTTTGAAGAGATCATGGGTAACATAGATTTCTTGTTTTCCCTTATGAGACGCAATCACGCCACAAAAATCCCACAAAATCTTGTGAAAATCTTTCTTGTTGATGATGGACCATAGGTGCAGTTCTTCATAAGATATGAGGTTTAAACCATAGCGGCTATTCACCGCTTCGATAAAACGGGTCATGTTGGCTTGCTCAATCGCTTGCGCGCTTGGCTTCCAAATGGGATCTGTTCTGTATTCCATAGGGGAGTTGTAACATGGTTTAGAGAGCATGCAAAGTGGAGAAGAGTCCGTCTACTCCCCTCCCCGTTGAGGGCTAAAGTGATCAGGGTATTTATTTGGCATATCAACCCACTCATCCGCGTCCAGTGGTGGCGTTTTCTTGACCGTTATATTTGGCCATAGGTCCGCGTATTGGGCGTTGATCTCCACCCATTTCTCCATTCCCGGTTCCGTATCAGGAAGGATGGCATCAATAGGGCATTCGGGCTGGCAAACACCGCAATCAATGCATTCTTGGGGATTAATGACAAGCATGTTCTCCCCTTCATAGAAACAATCCACGGGGCAAACTTCTATGCAGTCCATGTATTTGCATTTAATGCAGGCTTCAGTCACAACGTAGGTCATATATACTCATCGCCTTTCAAGTTTCGGAATACGCCTTGGATTTCAACAATTCTGGTAGGCGTCTAAGTGGTGAGTCCGAGGAGCGTATTCTTATACGTGACCGAGAACGAATTCCAATGCGCAACGCCGCCGAAATTTGAAAGGCGAAAAGTATGGCTAACTCAACAATAAACTATCGTCATCAAGCTCCATACCGCTCGCCTTGTGAAACAGCTCTAGCAGATCGGGAACCGTCAGCCCCTCACGCTCTTTCCCTTTGACGTCAAAAACCACACGTCCCTCATGAAGCATCAAAGTGCGGTTCCCCAGTTCAATCGCTTGATGCATGCTGTGGGTGACCATCAAAGTAGTGAGGTTGTTTTCCCTAACAATTTCACGGCTCAGCTCTAAAATAAAGGCCGCTGTCCTCGGATCAAGGGCTGCCGTATGCTCATCAAGCACAAGGATCTTCATGGGCTTCAAAACGGCCATAATAAGACTAACTCCTTGGCGTTGTCCCCCGGAAAGAAGGCCTATTGGATCAGAGAGGCGATTTTCCAAGCCCAGCTTAAGCCGACTTAATTGAAAACGAAATGTTTCTCTGTGGCTCTTATTAAGAGCAAGTTTGAGAGACCTTTTATCTCCCCGCCCTATGGCCAAAGCCATGTTTTCTTCAATGGTGAGATTGGCACATGTGCCTGCCATTGGATCCTGGAAAACCCGTGCAACATACGGTGCTCTTTGCCAAGATGGTAAAGATGTTACATCTATCTCATCAATTGAAACAGACCCTCTTTCAGGGAAAATATCTCCGCAAAGTGCATTCAGAAGCGTGGATTTCCCCGCACCATTGCCGCCAATGACACAAACGAAATCACCTTCTTTTATATCAAGCGTAATGCCGCGCAAGGCCTTCTTTTCCATAGCAGAACCACGGTTAAAGGTCACATGAAGATCGGTTAAACGGATCATGGTTTACTCCTTGATGCTTTGAAATCAAGTATTTTAGCCCTAAGCCTTGGCGTTATCATGGCAATGCCAACAATAACGGCTGTTATAAGCTGAAGATCTTGGGTTTCGAGCCCCAGAAAACTGGCATTCAACGCCATGGCAACAGCAAGACGATAAAAAATTGAACCGACAACACATGCGATCAGGGCGGCTAAAATTCGTTTAGGATTAAAAAAAGCTTCTCCCACAATCACTGACGCAAGCCCAAAAAGAATAATTCCTTGACCCAATGTTATATCCGCAAAACCTTGACTTTGGGCATAGAGAGAACCAGCAAGTGCAACGAGTCCATTACTGATGGAAAGCCCCAAAAGAATTTGGCGGTTAACGGAGACCCCCTGGGCCTTGGCCATACGTATATTGGAGCCGGTCGCTCGCATAGCCAGTCCTTTTTCCGAACTTAAAAAACGATAAACCAGTAATAACGCCAGCCCCGTAATAACAAACATGGTTGCAGGCATAATATAGAGATCGGAATGGGGAAGCGCTTCAATGGGCGAGAAAATTGTATTCTCTCCCAAAAGGCCAATATTAGACCGCCCCATAATCCGTAAGTTAATAGAATACAGTGCCGTCATCGTCAAAATACTGGCCAGCAAGTGGAGAATGTTCCACCTTACGCTAATCCAGGCTGTTGTAAAACCAGCAGTCATTCCTGCTAGAATTGCACAGAACGTTGCAAACCACGGGTTAAAGCCTGAAACAATAAGAATTGCAGAAACTCCCGCTCCTAAGGGAAAGCTGCCATCAACTGTCAAGTCAGGGAAGTCCAGAATGCGAAAAGATAAAAGTACACCTAAGGCAACCAAGCCAAACAAGAGGCCCAATTCCACAGCAAACATAAATTGAATCAAATTCACGATAGAAACTCCATTACTTAATAAAAGCGAGCTTGAGAACGAAGGGATTCTGGAAGAGAAATCTTTAACGTTTCAAGTGCATTACGGTTTATAAATACATCAATTTTGTCCGGCGACGCAATATCTATTTCACTAGATTTTTTACCTTTTAAGATTTCCTCAGCCATGTCTCCTGTTTTTAAACCTGCTAGGTGGTAGCTATAGCCAACACACGCCAAGGCTCCTGACTCCACCGATCCGCTGTCTGCAGCAAAAAGAGGAATCTTGTGTTTCAAAGAAATCGCGGAAACGGTCTTCATAGCTGAAACAATCATGTTGTCTAAGGGCACATAAATGGCATCGACTTGTCCAACGAGCTGCAGAAGAGCCGCTTGAATATCTGAGGATTTTACAGGCGTGACCTCAACGAGGGCGAACCCTTGGGCTTTGGCCTCTTCACGAATCACCTCAAGGGATGACACTGAACCATTATCCCCCGGATTATATATAATGCCGATTGTTTTAGCGGCTGGAAGAAGTGTTTTAATGAAGCCCATTTGTTCTTTTATAGGCGGAGCATCCATGACGCCGGTAACGTTTTGTGGGTGATTCTGCAGAGAGGATACAAGGCCTGCCCTCACAGGATCGGTTACCGCGCTGAAGACAATGGGAATAGAATTTTTAATGGTTTTAACCATTGATAGAGCAGAAGGCGTTGCAATGGCCACAATCACATCAGGTTTCAGGCCAAGAAATTTGCGGGCAATCTGGCTGGCTGTGGTCGCATTGCCATGTGCATTGTCAAAAGTGATCGTGAGATTTTCCCCCTCTTTATATCCCTTTTTTTCTAATTCTTCTAAAAGGGCTGTCCGGACCGTATCCAACGCCCCATGTGTAACAAATTGGGTAATAGCGATATGTTTATGGGCAAGAGGAGATTGGGCAATACACGGGAAATTTAGGGCAAGCGCGAGGAGAAGAGTAGAGAGAATATTCTTTAAAGAGTTCGCATTCGACATAACGGGATCCTATTCAGTCCTAAAGTTAAAATAGTTGATGGCGCTGGATATCCGCTACTAAATCGATGAAATGTCATGGCATTTTCTCCTTTTATATAAGGTCAAATTGTTACATATTTTAAAGTTGAGCGTCAATTAAAAAAGTGAATTTGGTGGCAAATGAAGCCGGGAGATTAAATGTAACTCCGTGTCGCCCCGAGGTCGCCATAATGCCTTCCTCCATAAACAAACATCATCTTGCAAATCTTGGCCATCTACGCTAATAAAGAAGGACTCTTTGCCAGCTAAGCTGGTTTGTGTGAGGCATAGGGCCTTGCACGATGAGCCATAAGGAGTTTACACGATGGCGTTTTACGAAACCGTCTTTATCGCACGCCAAGAACTTTCAGCTGCACAAGTTGAAGCTCTAGCTGCGAATTTGACAGAAATTATTACCCAAGGTAAGGGAGAAATTACAAAAACTGAATTTTGTGGTCTCCGAACCTTGGCTTATAGCATTAAGAAAAATCGCAAGGGACATTATGTCCTCTTTAACATTGAAGCCTCAGCCCCTACCATTAAGGAAATGGAACGACAGATTGGTCTCAATGAAGACATCTTGCGTCATTTAACAATTAAGCTTGAAAAGTTAGATACAGAACCATCGCCTTTAATGCAAAGCAAACAAAGTCGCGATCGTCGCTATGAATCGCTTGGAAATGATGCGTACGGATCTTTTGAAGGAGACAGAGAATGAATTCTATCCCAGTAACCCGCAAGCCTTTTTTTCGGAGGCGTAAAACGTGTCCATTTTCAGGACCTGATGCTATACAAATCGATTATAAGGACGTTAAGCTTTTGCAGAAATTTACAACTGAACGTGGAAAAATCATGCCCAGTCGTATTACAGCTGTCTCCCAAAAGAAGCAGAGAGAATTGGCACAAGCGATTAAACGTGCGCGTTTTATCGCACTGATGCCTTATGTACTTGATTAAAAATGCCTAAGGAAAAGTTAGGGGTAATGGCAATAACTACATTGGGTGGCTTTCTAAGTGCCACCCTTTGCCTTTTCTCCGTGACCTTCCCTAGTCTTATTTTTTTGTCATATTTTACATCTCTCCCGCTTTTTCTTTTAGGGCTCGGCATCGGATTACGCTCCCTTATCTCGGCGGGAATTCTTGCAACGGGTTGTATCTTTCTTTTTCAAGGCCCTCTTCTTTTTTTCTTATTTTCTTTTGTTGGGCCTGCTTTTTTTGTGCATCGAGCTCTCATAACGCGAAAAAATTCTTCAGGAAAAATTAGCTGGTATCCGCCGTCTTTTCTTTTAAGAGATACTACTCTTTTTGCGGGTATCATAATGACTCTTTCTTTAGGGGCCTATATCTATTTAACGCAAGGCGAAAATCTCTCTACCTTCTCTACAAGTATCGTAAGTCTTTTGGATCCTCAAGGTCACATACCGGGCGCCGAGACTCTTTTAATGCAGATATTTCCCTTTTTACCAGGAATTTTTACTTTTTCATGGATACTCGTGATGCTGTTCAATGCAAGCATTGCTCAGGTTTTTTTAACCCTTATCAAGGCGAACTTACGTCCCACTCCATCTTTTGAAGCCGTAGAGATGCCTAAAAGCTTCCTAATCACCTTAGCACTTTCTCTCCTTCTTTCAATTGTTGGCGTCGGAACGCTGGAATTACTGGGGAAAAATGCAGCTCTCATCCTTACGCTTCCTTTTTTCCTTAGCGGCCTTGGCATTGTGCATTTTTTGCTTCACAAAACAGCTTTCGCGAAGACCAGACTTGTCTTTTTTTACTGTTCTCTTCTTCTTTTTTACTGTTCTCTTCTTCTTTTTTTGTGGCCCGCTCTCCTTGTTATTTTTTTAGGAATGTTGAGGCCTTGGATCCAAAAACTCACGATTGCAAACTAACAGTTGTTTCTTGAGCTTAAAGTTGGTAGAAAATGAGAAAGATTATTTAATTATGGAGCCTATACAATGGAAGTGATTCTTTTACAACGTGTTGAAAAACTAGGAAAAATGGGAGATGTAGTTAATGTCCGAACCGGATATGCGCGCAACTTTCTCCTTCCCAAAAAAGTAGCTTTAAGAGCTACAAAAGAGAATATCTCTCATTTTGACAAGGAAAAAGCAACCTTAGAGAAGTTAAATGTTAAGCATAAGGAAGAAGCGGAAATCTTAGGAAGCCGATTAGAGGATAGCATGGCAGTTCTCATCCGCCAAGCAAGTGAAAGTGGCCAGCTCTATGGGTCTATTAGCGCGCGGGACATTGCTACTGCTTTAAATAATGAGCATATAACAAAAAACAACGTAAAAATTGATCATCCCATTAAAACGATCGGGATTCATACTGTTCGGCTTCAATTGCATCCTGAAGTCTCCGTCCAGATAAAAGTAAATGCGGCCATGTCAGAAGATGAAGCGAAGGCTCAAGCCAAAACCTTTGAGCATTTAACAACAAACGTTGAAGAGAAGAACGAAGAGAAGAAGGCGAAGGAAACTAAAGAAGCTAAGGCAGATAAGGGGCCTAACAAACCCAAAGAAACTGAGGAAGCTGAGGGAACTGCGGAAGAATAAGGGCTTTAATTCCTTGAAATCGGTTAAATAACACCCCTCGGTCGTCATCTTGGAATGACAACCGAAGGGCGCCAGACGGCCTCTAAGCTGTAGACACGTTTAAGGAGAAGTTCATTTAGGGCCCTCATCCTCTCTTTGGACAACGCCCCCCAAATCTGAAGGCCGAAGGGCGTCAAAACTATTTAACCAGGAATACCTCTATGAGCACTAGTCTAAAACCTCAGTTTGACGCTCCCATGCCCATGAGTCCACCCGCAAATATGGAGGGGCTCGACCGCATCCCTCCCCATAGCCAGGAAGCTGAACAAGCTCTTTTGGGCGCTCTTCTTCACAACAATTTGGCTTTTGAAAGAATTTCTGAATTTCTAAAGCCGCAACATTTTTCTGATCCAGCCCACGGGCGCATTTATGAAGCCATTACAACACTTATAAGCCGTAATCACATTGCTGACCCTATTACATTAAAAGAATATTTTGATCGAGATAATGCGCTTGCCGATGTGGGTGGAGGGCAGTATCTTGCTCAATTAGCAGCTTCAGTTATTTCTATAATTAATACAGAAGATTATGGACGGAAAATTTACGACTTTTACTTAAGGCGTCAACTTATTGATATTGGCGAAACCATTGTTAATGACGCCCATACATATGATCTAGAAATTTATGCTTCTCAGCAAATCGAGTCTGCCGAAAAAAAACTGTTTGATCTTGCTACCGTTGGTGCGCAAGACAGGGGTCTTCAATCTTTTTCAACTGCCCTCCAACAGGCACTTATGAGTGCAGAAATAGCTTATAAGAGAGATAATCATGTTGTGGGTGTAACGACAGGTTTTAAAAAGGTGGATGAATATCTAGGGGGGTTTCATCCTTCAGATCTTATTATCCTCGCAGGCCGCCCTTCTATGGGAAAAACAGCTCTTGCAACAAACCTAGCCTTTAATGCAGCCCGCGCCGCCTTAGAGAAGAAAGAAGGAGCAGCTGTTGCTTTTTTTTCACTCGAAATGTCTTCCGAACAACTTGCAAACCGTCTATTAGGTCAGGAGTCAGGATTTTCTTCAGACCTGATCCGCAGAGGGGATATTGGAAAATCGGACTTTCCTCGTCTTGTGGAAGTTGCAAACCGCTTAAACGCTATTCCGTTTTTTATTGATGATACTCCTGCCCTTTCTGTCCCCGCCCTAAGAACCCGTGCTCGACGTTTGATGCGCCAAGAGGGACTTGGCATGATTGTTATTGACTATCTTCAACTTCTCTCCGGTTCGGGTAAAAAATCTGCTGAAAACCGTGTCCTTGAGCTTTCAGAAATCACGCGGGGACTTAAAGCGCTAGCAAAGGAACTGAGTGTTCCTATTCTGGCCCTCTCTCAGCTTTCTCGTGCTGTTGAGCAGCGTGATGACAAGCGGCCCCAACTGGCCGATCTTAGAGAATCCGGATCTATTGAACAAGACGCTGACATGGTGATGTTCATTTATCGTGAAGAATATTATCTTGCCCGAAAAAAACCAACAGGGGGGGATGATAAAGTCGCTGAATGGGAACGTTCCGTAAAAGCAGTCGCCAATATTGCAGAGCTCATTATTGCAAAGCAACGCCATGGCCCCATCGGCACCGTACAATTGCATTTTGAAGGAAGGCTCACAAAATTTTCAGATCTAGCAGACCCCTCATACTTACCGGTACACCATGGCTAAAGCTTACTTTCCACACCCTCCCTCTCTTCCCTTAGTCCTGGTTATCGATTTGGATGCGGTTGCTCATAATTATCATACCCTCTCTGCTCGCGTTAGAAAGGGAGTCATTTGTGCAGCTGTCCTTAAAGCAAATGCATATGGGATGGGAGTTAGAGAAGTCGCGACCCGCCTTTACCATGAAGGCTGCAGGCACTTTTTTCTCGCCCAGATTTCTGAAGCCATTGAACTCAAAACCTTTGTGGGGGAGGATGCCTCAATTTATGTTTTAAATGGAATCAGGCGGGGAGAAGAAGAAGTCTATGCTCATTATGAGCTTATTCCCGTCCTTGGGGATCCTCTACAAATCCATTTATGGAACAGCTTCTGCCAAACAAAAAACCAGAGCCTGAAAGCGGTCCTCCATTGTGATACAGGCCTCATCCGAACAGGCCTATCAGAAAGAGCTATGGAAGGCCTAGGCTTGCTACAGGTTTCCCACATGGAAATCGTGTGTATTATGAGTCACATGGCCTGCGCTTATCACGCCCCACATCCTATGAATGAAGTCCAAAGAATGGCTTTTAAAGATCTCAAAAAGCGTTTTCCTTTTGCTCTTTTTAGCTTTTCAAGTAGTGGGGCACTGTTTCTAGACGAAAGTTATCATTTTGACATGATCCGCGCCGGTATTGCTCTCACGGGCTGCCGTTCTGCCATTCCCCATGGAGAGTACACCTTAAAACCTGTCCTTAAGGCCTATGCTCAAGTTTTACAAATTACTGAAATCCCTCAGGGAACTTCTGTAGGGTATAATGCAACATTTATTGCATCAAGGGCTTCTCGAATTGCAACCATCGGTGTAGGATATGCAGATGGGTATTTAAGAAGCCTTAGCAATCAAGGAGAGGTCTATTTTGAAGGATATAAATTGCCAGTTGTGGGATGTGTTTCCATGGATTTAACCACCATTGATATTACGGATCTTCCCCCCAACAAAATTGGGCTAGGAAGTTGGGTTGAGCTTTTCGGCGACCACCTCTGGGCTAGCAAAGTTGCGGAGAAAGCGGGAACCGTTTCGTGGGAACTTTATACGCGTCTCGGCTCTCGCTTTGAGCGATTTTATTTGGATTCAGCAGAAAAATCTAGGGATGTTGCTTAATGGTTTGGGGTCTTGCAAGCATAGGACGGGTTTTTCTTTCCTTTTTAGCCTCCATAGGGCGCCTCACACTTTTTCTGACCCACGCCCTTTCCCAAGGGCTGCGACCGCCTTATTATTCGCGTCAACTTGTGCGTCAATTTTTTGAAATTGGTTATTTATCCCTCCCCGTAGTGGGGCTTACGGCATTTTTTACGGGGATGGTTCTGGCCCTTCAAAGCTATACGGGCTTTTCTCGTTTTAATGCAGAAAATGCGATCGCCAGTGTGGTCGTTTTGTCCATCACCCGAGAGCTTGGACCCGTCCTGGGGGGTCTGATGGTCGCAGGTCGAATCGGGGCCTCTATAGCGGCTGAAATTGGCACCATGCGTGTCACGGAACAAATTGATGCCCTGATCTCTCTTTCAACAAGCCCTCAAAAATACCTCATCGCTCCCCGTCTATTGGCAGGTGTAATTGTGCTTCCCCTTCTAGTAATCGTTGCGGATACGATTGGTGTTTTGGGAGGCTATGTGATCAGCGTTTATCGTTTAGACTTTAATTCTGCTGCTTATCTCAAACAAACCTTTGATTTTATGCATATGGAAGACGTGACCTCGGGCCTTATTAAAGCAGCCGTTTTTGGATTTATTATAGCCCTTATGGGATGCTATCATGGCTTTAACTCTAAGGGAGGCGCTGAAGGCGTCGGGAAAGCGACAACGCAGGCCGTTGTCTCCTCATCCATCCTCATTCTCATTGCGAATTATTTCCTCACCTCTCTACTTTTTGAACACTAGGGCTAGAAATAACGAGGAGATCAATATGATAAATAATTTCTTTAAAAAACTAATTGCGCCTTAAGGCTAACGATCAATAACAAGAAAAGGGTTTTAACGTGTCTGAATTATACACAAAAGTCTTAATCATTGGCAGTGGACCTGCCGGCTATGCAGCAGCCATTTATGCAGCCCGCGCGAACCTTGCTCCAATTATGGTCTCTGGTCTGGAGCCAGGGGGGCAGCTTATGATCACAACAGACGTAGAAAATTACCCTGGCTTTGCGGATGTGATTCAAGGTCCGTGGTTAATGGAACAAATGCGTCTTCAGGCTGAACATGTTGGGACAAAAATTATTCAAGAACAGATCGTAGATGTTGATTTTTTTAGCCGACCCTTTATATGTCACGGAGAGGGAGGAACAGTTTATAAGGCTGAAACCATTATTATCGCAACGGGCGCGCAAGCAAAATGGTTAGGGCTTGAGAGTGAATCCAAATACCTTGGCTTCGGGGTCTCCGGTTGCGCAACCTGTGATGGTTTTTTCTTTCGCGGGAAAGAGGTCGCTGTGATAGGCGGAGGCAATACCGCTGTTGAAGAAGCACTTTACCTGACAAACCATGCATCAAAAGTGACCTTGATTCATCGCCGTGACAAATTGCGTGCAGAAAAAATGCTCCAAGAACGCCTCTTTAAGAATCCAAAAATTCATATTATATGGGATCATGTGGTTGATGAAGTTCTAGGCGAGGATAATCCTCTTGCTGTCACGAGTGTACGGTTAAAAAATACACTCACCGGCGCCACACAAGTCCTCTCCATTGATGGAGTGTTTGTTGCTATTGGGCACATTCCCAACACTAAGATTTTTAAAGGAAAACTAGACCTTGATGATGAAGGATACATTATAGGGTCTCCCTTATCATCAGAAACCTCAATTGAAGGAGTCTTTAGCGCGGGGGACGTCCGTGATAAAGTGTATAGACAAGCCGTTACAGCGGCAGGCATGGGGTGTATGGGAGCATTGGACGCAGCTAGTTTTTTGCAAGACAGGGGAATCACTTAGTAAACCATGGATTGGGACAAATTAAGAGTTTTTTACAATGTAGCTGAGTCAGGTAGCTTTACGAAAGCAGCCACCCGCCTTGAGATCAGCCAATCTGCGATTAGCCGACAAATTGGCACCTTTGAAAATCACTTAGGAGCGCCCCTTTTTCACCGGCACGCCCGGGGACTTCTTTTAACAGAGCAAGGCGAGCTTCTATTTCGGGCTGCGCGAGAAGCATTTTCTGATCTGGCTATGGTGCAGGCTAGAATTACAGAGAATCTCAAAGCAACCCAGGGAGCGATGAAAATTGCTGTAACCGTTGGCTTTGGTGTAGCTTGGGTCGCTCCACGCCTTCATAAATTTCTTGCACGCTCTCCGGATCTGCACCTGACCTTAAGGTTAAGTGATGACCCCGTTAATTTAACAGTTCATGAATCGGATGCAGCTATCATCTCTTCGATTACAGAAGATAGTGGACTGATTTACAAAGAACTTTTGGCTCGCCCCCTTAGATTTTATGCAAGTCGCAGCTATCTTTTTAAGTTTGGCGTTCCCTTAACAGAGGGGGACCTTGACAACCATCGCCTCGTGGTTTTTAACGATAAAGAGATGTTACCCTTTGACAATGTGAATTACCTCTTAACGTGTGGAACCCATCCGGGGATTAAGAGAGAGCCTTATCTCTCCATTAATAATTTGCAAGGAATTGCCTCTACAGTTGAGCAAGGAAGCGGAATTGCTTGTCTTCCCCCTTATATGGCCGAAAAATGTAAAGATCTAGTCCAAATCCTGCCAGACGTAAAGGGGCCTGATGTACGCTTTTATTTTGTCTATTCGAATCAATTAAAAGATTCCAAAAGGATAGCTCACTTATGGGAATTTTTAAAAAAAGAATCATTAGAAGAAGAAAAACAAACAAAGGAATTTGAGCGTGCCCACTTTTTACAATAATCGGGACTTCGTCCATAGGAGAGATCCTGAAACGAGTTCAGGATGACAGCATCTGGGGTTTTTGTCCCTATAACAAACCGTATACTCGCCTAAACAATGTTTGTTATAGAGACGATACTCTCTCAACCCGTCATCCCGGACTTGATCCGGGATCTAAAAAAATATTTAGAACACGCCTAAACCATCATATGGATGATGTCCATACATGAAAACAAAAAAGAAAATGAGGTATCACCATGTCCGATAAGTTTGTTCTCTCTGAAAAGATTGGGAAAGTAGGGCTCATTACCCTGAATCGCCCTGATGCTCTGAATGCGCTTTGCGAAAGCCTTATTCACGATTTAGAACACATCTTAGAACGGTACGAATCCGATTCAGAAATTCATTGCATGATCTTGATGGGATCGGACACGGTCTTTGCCGCCGGTGCCGATATCAAAGAAATGCAGCATAAAACCTACATGGAGGCATACAAAGAGGACTTGATAACAAAGGATTGGACACAGGTAAGTGCCCTCCGTAAGCCCATCATTGCGGCTGTTTCAGGCTATGCCCTGGGGGGTGGGTGTGAGCTCGCCATGATGTGTGATTTTATTATTGCATCAAATACGGCTAAATTTGGCCAGCCGGAAGTCACCCTTGGCACCATGCCGGGTGCAGGGGGCACCCAACGCTTAACCCGCTCCATCGGTAAAGCAAAAGCTATGGATATGTGCTTAACCGGCCGTATAATGGACGCACACGAGGCTGAAAAAGCAGGCCTGGTGAGCCGTATAGTACCCGTTGAAGAGTTAAGGGAAGAAGCCCTGAAGGTAGCTCAAAAAATTTCATCCTATTCCTTACCCATTCTGATGATGATTAAGGAGTCCGTTAGCAGGGCTTTTGAAATGCCCCTTTCGGAAGGTCTAAGGTTCGAAAGCCGCCTTTTCCATTCAACATTTTCCACGGAAGATCAAAAAGAAGGCATGGCCGCTTTTGTGGAAAAACGGCACCCTGTTTTTAAGGATCAATAGATGCCAGATGGCTTCCAAACACATTTCATGAAGCAGGGCCAGAAGAGCTAGCTGAGGTATCAAAGAGATTACATAGGGGCGTCATTACCATTGCTTTTGTCACTCCAAGAACCCTAAATTTCTACGCCCATCATATCTAATAGACGTTTATAATTTTTTCTTTCGGTAAACGGGAGGGGTGATTTCTCTATACATATAGCCTGCAATTTCTGTTGTAGCTCCCCGAAATTATTCCATTTTAAAAAAATTAAAAAATCGTGAAACTCTGCTTGGAACTCTTCAAAATATTTTATATAATATTGTTGGAGTTTCGTTTGAAATTCTTCATTGAGGTCTCGCAAAGCTAGCCATAACCGTTCCAATTTTTTTAACTTCTTTTTTAACTTATTGCTTTCGAATAGCAAATAAATTTTGTCTTCTGGATTATATCCTTCCAATATTTTTTCTATGTATAAAATGTTATTTTGATATGATGTCATGTTTAATGCTATTGCATATAAATAATTATTGCCTTCCATGAGATTCTCCTTACTGGGCCTGGAACATATGGAAATTTCCTCTATAAGAGCATTGCATTTAATATTATCCTTTATTGAATTTAATTTTTTGAATACGCCATAATTACAAGGCATAATTTCAGGTTCATAAATTTGCATGGTTCAAAAATTTGCTAAATTCTTTTAAGACTTCTTCTGCTCAAGAGAGACTTCTTACACAGGTAGGATGAAAAACCATTTTTTTTGCCCCTTTTTTCAGAGTAAGCAAAAGATAAATAAGTTATAAAAACAATGAAACTGGAAAATAAGATGAAATCTCCTGTATTAATAAAATTTTCCATTTTGGCTGTTTCATATATAAAATTATTTTTTATATTTTCTACAGATAAGAGTGAATTTGATTTTGCTTGGAAAGGGATAATGAGCATCACGAAGAAAAAAAACAGATTTGAGTAGAAGCACTGCATCCAATTTTTTTTCCTTGTTAGAATTTTTATAATAATTTTTATACTTGTTTCGCTTAACAACAGCTGTCTAGCAGGAGCACAGTTCCCAAGGAGAACCTGTGTTTTAATTGCTGTTGATCGTAACAAATCTGCTTTAAAAGGTAGATATTTTAAGGCTCTCATTTTTAACTCCTTGTTAATTTTCTTAATCATCATAATTCTTTTAATTGTATTAAGAGCGACTGCTAAGCAAATTAACGAAGTTAGGCTTTAAAAGCATAGGTTAAAGATACCTATAGGGAGGACTAGGTTGATTTAACCTAGACTGTAGCTGGGGGAGAGTTGTTTAATTTTGATCTAGGTAGTTTATACGGTGTTGGTGCGGGATATATTTTAATTGGTTGTAGACTTGTTCCTGTGGGTTTTGTGTTCTTCATATAGGACTATCTCCATATTAAAACATTAACTTGGAGCTACCAGTCTCCTTTTATTCGTAATATTTTAGAAGTCTAGATTGCCAAAAAAAAGTTGATAGCAGTCCTTCTCTTGAAGCTGCAGAGTATACCTTTCAATTGGCCCAATATGTTTTCGAGGTATCGGGAGTCCACCTGCGTACATCTTTAGAAGAGTGAATTGAGCATTTTCATTCCCCTGCTTAGCAGCTTTATAATACCACTGACTTGCCGTGGTAAGATTCTGCTTCACTCCTGCGAGACCGTATTCATATATCTCACCAAGGCGGATTTGAGCGTCTTCCTGTTGACTCTCCGCAGCCTCTTCATATAATTTAATTGCTCGAGGATAATCCTGGAGAACCCCATGACCATACTCATATAAATCCCCAAGACAAAATAGGGCATCTTCATGTTTCTGCATACCAGCTTTCTCATACCATTTGGCTGCTAAAGCGTGGCTCTGTTCTACTCCGTAGCCATACTCATACCTCTCACCCAGTGTAAACTGAGCATGCGAATCACCTTGCTCTTCAGCAATTTGATGGTAGTCCAACTCTTCTTTATGTGGACCCATCTGGCTCAATTTAAATGGAGCTATTGCATGCCCCTGCATAGCAGCTTTTCCATAATTTTTAAGAGTCTTGATATAAGAAGAAAATAGAGCGAATTTATTTCTCCTCGGCCGTATTTCAATATTATTATACATTTCTCCAAGTAAAAAATAAGCCTGCATATGTTGCTGATTAGAAGCCATAGAAAGCCAAAAATAAGCATTATGAAAATCCCTTTCCATTTCATCATTTAGGAATAGATAACCTATAGCATATTGAAGCTCGGGATGCCCATTTCTAGCAACTTCCATGAGCCAATTTGGAACACAATTTGGATAAGCTTGGAAAGAACAATCTAGAATTTCGTTCTTCAACATGTCTTTTAGTTTTCTACTAATTTCGTCACTGATGTCGTCGCGGCATGCCCCCTTATTGCTGCTATATGTTAAGAAGGTATATAAAATTCTTCCCCACCATTTGAGTTGGTCAATCTCTTGAGGGAATATACGTAAGTATTTTGAATATTGAATTAACTTCATCGAGTGCGAAAAGTAATTGAATGTATGAGCATTCATCTTTTGTGTGAAGATACCTTTTTCAATAATGGAAATGAATAATCTATTGACTATCTTTAATGTGCTAAAAAATGTCGTGTAGTCTGTATCAACCAGTTCTTCCTCATTTCTAATAACCATTTGTAATAGACGATGGATAGAAAATAACGGCTCTTTTTCTGCCCTTTTTATAAGAGACAGGCAAGATAGAGTTTCCAGCGCTTCCTCAAGAATTATTTTATTTGCAAAGCACTCTCGAAAGATATCTTCAGCAATGGAGTCTGGATTTAAGTAGGCGCACCACTTCATAAGTTGTATAGCCTCATTAGAAATATATTCTTTCGAAATACTGAAAGTCCTATGGACTAAATTTTCATAATTTAGCTCAAAGGATTCTCTTTTAAAGGGATTTTGATGCCCGTCAAAATGAAGTAAGGGTTTACTTTTTAAAGCTGTAAGATATCTTTTAAAGTGATCTGCTGAGATGTTTTTACCTGCTTCAAGTCTAATTCGATGGGCAGCATGGGCGAGGGCGAGAGGTAGGTGAGCCAATTCCGCCGCGAGCTCATAGGCTGTATTTTCATTAGCTTCAGTTTCTTCAAGAGCAGTGACGTGAAGAAGATATCGTATGGAATCTCGAGCACGAAAGCCATTAAGCTCAAGAAGGGGGGGCTTCCACTTATGGCAATATTTAGAAGTAATCACTATATGAGCATTTCCTGTTGGGGTCATATTGTTTAAAAATGGCGGATTAGGGACGTTATCATACACAAGGAAACACCTACCAATTCTTGCTAGGTGGAGTTTGACCAGCTGTATAACCTGGTTATCATCTTCATATTTAGTAGAAATCCCAAGTGTCAGCAGCATATTTCGATACGCTTTTAAAAGAGAAAACTTCGTCTCACTTGGAAACCACCAGACTAATTTATAAGCTTCTTCCTCTACAGCTAGATGAGCACATTCCAAAGCCAACGAAGTCTTACCACTTCCTCCCATTCCTACTATTGGAGTCATGGAAAAGTTCTTTAACTTCTTCGCATAATAGAGCTGATCCTGTAAGAGGCTCAGATAGCTTTTAGCGGATCCTTCAGGAGAACTTTCAATAAATCCTACTAGTCGATCAGGCAGCCAATGTGTAATTCCACCCTCCACAGGCCCCCCTGAGCGCTCCCCAAGTTTCTTTGGAGGACTATTATCTTGCAAACTATCCGCGGGAGTGGGTACTAAATTAACATTCTCTTTCAACCATAACCTTAATAGATTTAATTTTATCGCTTTGTCTTTTTCTGGATCTTTATCCTTTGTTGCATTACAAACTACTCTAAGAAACCTTAGTTTATAAAAATCACAGTTTTCTCTAAATAATTTTTCGAATCTTTCGTGGCTTTCTTTTGTTAAAGAACGCATTTTTTTTATTTTTTTTAAATAACTTTTAATAAATTCCTTTTGTAAGGAGCATCCCTTCTCATAACTTTCAGGTTCTGAAATATTTTGCTGAGAGGCCCATAGAAAAAACCAAACGGACATGCGGCCGATGTCCTCGGCAGGATCGCCGCCCCCATCCCAGGTGGCCATTATGCTCTGGTAATCAATCATAGTGATACGCAGAGGGGAATCTTTTTTTACTATTACCCCCTGATGCCTCAAATCCTCTCCATCATAGAAAAAAAGATTGTTTCCATGGGCATCGCCATAAGTTGTTGATAGAAAATAAAACGCGTTGTCTTCTATCGAAGCGTTAGATAGTAATGACCTAAAAATTTCACTGACGTTTTCCTCAAATTTAGTGCAGATTTTTTTTGCTAAATATACAAAGTTTTTCTCTTCTGATTCAGATAATAATTGAATAATATTATTTGATTTAAAATACTCAAGATTAGTCTCAAGACTTTTAGTTTTCAGAAGAAATAGATCAATTTCTGAACCATTCCCATCTTTTTTTTTTAACGGGTCATAAGATAACGTATTAAAAAATCTAGAGGCATACATTAAATATTTTTCTCTATTTTTAATGTTGCCAAGTCTTTTAGAATGATTTACATGGAACAAGGCAAAATATTTAGCGCATGCTTTTATGGCGTCAGCAGCTAAATTAGTTGACAAATAGTATTCAATATCATTTTTATTTGCTTTTTCCATTATAATACTTAAACTATTATTCGGACATAATTCGACGTCATAAATTTTTACCATTTTAAGTTGATGGGGAGAGGGATTGATGCTCAAAGCAATTAAAGAGTAAATTAATTCTTGTAATCCTTTTTTAAAATCTTCAAACCGTTTTACAATTATACCATTGTTTTTACATGCTAAAATATCAACCTGAGAACCGGAATATGCATTTGTCTCAGATCCGGGATTGTTAAGATTGTCCCAGCTATTCTTTTCCCCCGAAAGTTGTAAGTCTTTAGTAGGATTAATATCACTCCTAATATAAGTAAAAATTTTTTTAAATTTAGTTAAATACTCTTCATTAATGATTATTTGATTTTTATCAAAATTTTCAAGAGTGTTTTTTAATTTCTCTATCCAGCCAACTATTTTTTGTAATCTAATTGAGAGTGAATGTATTTCACAGGAACTTTGCATAAGAGGGTGGTCTGAGTCTTGATAGAACTGTTTATTGGGCAGAGGATATTCTTTATCTGAGGGTAATCCCAACTCCTCAAGGCTATCGAATATCGAAGCTAGAGCTAAGAGTTGGGGATATTTTCTTTTATTTTGTTCTAATGTGATAACTTCTTCTTGAGCTGGGTCTGCCGATTTTTTCATCTTTTGTGAAACATTAACTTTGGGGGGGGCAGCCTCTGTTTCCATTGCTCTTGAAGAAGTTATTAGGAGAGACCATATACTTACTATTATTAGAAATTGAAAAATGACGTGACACACAATATTCACAGATTTATAAAATTTAAAACTAATTTTTTTTCTAATAAATAACATATTATAATATTCACTTTTTGTGGGCTGCATATATTCTCGGCGATCTTTTCTATTTAAAAATGGATTGAAAGAATTGTGGATTTCTTTATCTTCCCCATCCTATCTTTGCTTGTCGGAAAATGAAATTATTTTTTTATCATACAAGCTCGCATGTTTTATTCTATAATTGCATAACCCCATGAAGAGCGATCACGTCTTATCTCCGACTATATCCTTAATTTTAGAAAGAATTCTTCTTCTGTGGGCCGAATTTTTTGAAAAATGTTGATCAATTATTGTTAACGCCTCTCTAAAGCTGTCTAAGGCTTGGCTTTTTAGATTTTGCCTTTCATGACTATCATTCGCATAAGAAGGATGGATGGATTTCTTTAGATAAATTTCCCCTAGGGTTTCAAGAGATTTATAAAGATCGATATGGTTGCTTGGCTGAAGTATTTTCAAAGACTTTTTGATAAAAGCTTCAGCTTCCCCGAGGCGTTTTTTATCACAATAAATTCCGGCTATATCTCTTAATAAGCGAGCTTTTAAAATATTGTTTTCTCCACAATAACGCGAATAAATTTCACTAACTTTATCAAATAGCTTTTCTGATTCATGCGTATTACCCATCATTTTATAAGTACTTGCCAAATTAAATAACACCCACCCTGTCCTGACAGGACTTTCGCTAGAATATTTTTGGTAAATCCTTAAACTCTGCTGTAAACAATCAAAAGATTTTTTATATTCCCCCAATTCTCTGTAACAATTTCCCAAATAACCTAAGGTTAACCCCATATTAATGTGATTTTCTTGAAGATGGTGCCGAAAAATTGTGACCCCCCCTTCCAGATATGTTTTAGCTACTTCATACTCTCCCAAATCACGGTAAACATTCCCTAATTGAACTAAGGTCCATCCGACTCTAAAATGGTCATTGGAAAAATTTTTGTTATAGAGAAACAAGCTCTTTTTCAAACTATCTATTGCTTTTTCATAAATGCCAAGCCCTCTATATACGCTTCCTAAGTATGCTAAAGTGCGAGCCATACGGCTCTTGCTAGGAGCATGTTCTTTATTCAAAGAAAGACTCCGTTCAAGATAGTCCCTCGCCGTCTCATAATTTCCAAGCCTTCTGTGGACGTTACCTAAATGAGACAAACCCCAAGATAAATCAGCATAATTTTTTAGCTCCCCTTCCTCAAAAATACTTATGGCCTTCTCAAACAATTCTTTAGCTTCTATTCCCAATCTTAATTCGGTATAAACAGCCCCAATTTGCAAAAAAGAACGGGCAATCCGCATCCTATCCTCGAAAGGCAACTGATCTAAATTTTGCTTATTTAATATTTCAAGACCTTCTTTCAGCATTTGATGGGATCTGTGGTCACTAATAAAATAATAAACACTACCTAATTTGCTTCGCAGGAAGCCCTGGGATAAATTTGTCATTAAAGGAGCATGACTTAATAACTTCTCCAGGTGCCTCGCCATCATTTTCATCTTTAGGAAGTCTTCTTGCTCTATGGCTTGGTCCATATAATCATCTATCGTGTTTATAATGGCGTCCAATAGTTGGTTTTTTTTATTTGCAGGCATTTGGTCCGCTATATATGCAAGAATAATGTCCTGCGTACTGTGATGGATAGAAATAGAAGAAATAACAAAAGATGATGGGGGCGAGCGATCCAGGACCAAAGAATACTTCTTTAAATGATAAATAAAATTGTCGACAATAACGTTATCTTAATACTTCTCCAATAAGTCTCGTGGAATGTGGTGAGCATTTAATAAGCTCAGCAAAAAGAAAAGATCAGAAAAATCATTCGACTCGGAAATAATTTTTTTTAAAGATAAAGCAATGATATTATATCTTGTCTTGCTATACCCTCCAAATTCTTTAAGAATACTAATTTGAAAATTTTCAAAATCCTCTTTGTGTTGTTTAATATTTTCTATATATTCGGCATAAGAAATGTTAGCTACTTTCAAATAATATGCTGCCACAGTGACATCTAGCGGAAAGGGGGGGATATGCTTTAAAAACTGCTTGGCATCGTCTTTTTGGTTTACCGTAAAAAATTTTACGGTGTTATGGCTCATAATTTGAGTAAAAAGATTTAGCTTTTGGTCGGGATCGAGTTTACCCATAAAAAGAACATGATTAATCCGGTTGTTATTTTGAAGATTGTGGTCTCGTGTCGTAACAATAACTTTCCCTACGCCCCATGTGCTCGTATCCTGTGGAAAATATTTTTGAATCTCATTTAATTTCTCCACGTTGTCAAAAATAAGAACCCAATTTGGACATGCTTTGAGACGCGTTTTTACAAATTGAAGAAGCTTTTCTTCTTTTTCTTCAGGTTCTTTAAGGCTTTGTATGGTCCGTAGTGCGCTTTGTTCTTTATCAGTTTTTGCTAGTGCAAAAGCTAATTGCCCAAAAGAAAGGTTTAAATCTTCGCGTGATTCTGCATTTATTTCCCAAATGATAGCTGCTTTTTGTTGTCGGGCGTATTGACGAGCGAGGGTTGTTTTACCTGCTCCTCCTATCCCAATGAGTGCTAAACTTTGAATTCCTCTCCGTTCATTAAATTTGCGATCTATTTGTTTTATCAGGTCGGATCGAGTCAAGAAAGCCGATTCATGGGGGACACTCAAATCTGATCGAATGGAATTGTCAACGCTGTTATATTCATTTTTCCATATAAACTCTTTACTAGTTAAAAAAATTAAATAAAATATTGCTACAAAAGAAAGAGCTGCTATAGATCGAATTGATCGTCTGTTCGTTAATAAAAGGGAAGGTACATAAGAACCAATTATCTTTGGCCAGAACTTATTTTTTCTCACCCTACTATTTGTAGATTCAAGAATAGGTGAACTATTTGAAGCATACTGGTTTGATGCAAGATATTGTGTCAAATCATTTAAAATTTTGTCTACACTCTTGCTGGACAAGATGACTTTTAAAATTTTAATAAAAGAAAAATAATAATTTTTTGCTGCTGAGAAATCGATGCAATGGAACTTATCCAGTTGCTTTAAAGTTTTTGTATTCCCCTTTGTATTAAGGAAAATGAATTTATCACGGTGCGCGGCGATGTTGGGAATAAAAGCAGCCCATTCATTACGTTCAGCATCATCTTCGTTTGATGGGTCGGCCTCTGGTAAAATACAAATATTATATTTTAAGGGTTGAGAGCGTTCTATATCTTGTAAAAAATTATAGCCGGTTTGGTTTTTATTTTCTACTTTAAAACCAGCAAGCTTTAAATGTTGCTCAAGGGTATGGAGGAAAGAATTTTTTCCATTGTGCTCCTGCTTAAATATAAATGTACAAATAATTTCTTGAGAAGCAACGATTTTAGAAATTTCCTTTAAGCTTTTTTCGAATAAACTTCGAGCCAATAAGTCTGCATAATATTCATTCTTTATAAGAGCAGACTTTTCGGAGCTTTCAATAAAATCGATGATACTTTCTCGAGAAGAACACCCCGCCTTTGCTCTTATATTTTCCATATGAGCGGCGACTGTCTTAGGAGAAATCGATAAGAGAGAAGGTATAGTCTTGGCAGACCTTCCATTCAAAATGCAAGCGATAATATCAATCTCTCGACGCGTAAATCTTATATGATTAATGGTTTCAAAATTTGGATAATACATATTTAATGGAAACATAAATTATAATCTTTTATTTTATAGTTACTTGGTTACGTCTAATATAATTTTTAAAAAATTTACAAAGTTTTTAGAGGTATCATCTTACCCTATATATATTTAAATTCAAATGATTTTTTATAAAAAACGCATTTACATTACGAGGTTATAAAAAGAAGCTATTTATATGCTACCTCGCACTATGCAAACCAAGCTGGCGGTCGTTTCCATCCGGCTAATCTTCTTGTCATGAGTAAGTCTTCGGTGAAGGGTAAATTCGAATTCTTTCCCCGCCTGAAGTTAATTCTTATTTCTGTGTGGTTTAGAAGATCAACGAATGTGTGGACCTTTTTTACTTAATAAGAACCGTGTTATTTTCATTTTTTTATAATAAAAGTAACAAAAGGAGGGGCTGTCTACAAAAGTTAGCGATGGGGATTCATCAACGTGCCTTTATCACGAGGGAGGATTTGATTTATCATGGGGAGGTTTAAAGAAGGGAACTAATTTAAGCAAGCACATTTTCACCCTATCAAGGCCCGTAAATTTTTAGGGCGTTCTTCTGAACCTCTGGAGGCGCTATGTTCCAAAGCTTCCAAGCTCTTGAAGTAAAAACAAGAGTTTTATAACGATCAGATTCGGATAAACTATTGTCAATATTGTCAATCCAAATCACTGGTTCATTATGGGGACGTATAATGGAAGACCTATTTTCGTCTCCCGGGATCTTGGCAAAAACTGACCTTGAACTTGCTAAACTTCCTAAAGCAACGGCACCGCGCAAAAGCTTTCTTTTTTCCATAAAGTCGCCTTCGCCAATCACCACATTAAAAAACAACTGACCTCTTTATAATTTGTGGTTTATTCTTCTTCTAATGTTTTGTCTAACCACGCGGCATGGCGCCTTTCATCTTCGAGCCCATTTTCCAAAGCCCTTCCTATTTCCTCGGGGATAGCTTCATAATTATTAAGGCGTTCATAGGCTGTATTGGTATCTTCTTCGTTACTTCTCAGGGCCCTTAAAACAGTCGTAGCTCCGACCAAGTCGGCTAAAACGACTTTCCCTTGAGTGAGTAAGCTCTTTAACCCTGGTCCTTCCGGGGGGATTTCTCCCTTAGTCTCTAAATACTCTGAAAGGACTTTTATATGGTTTTCATGATCTTTTTTAAAATTTTTAAGGACATCTTTATAGTCTTCCCGATCTATGCGATTTATCGCTGCCTCATAGGCCGCTGCCGCATCATAATCTAATTGGACTAACTCTAATAATGCATCTATAAAATTATTTTGCAATCCGACTGTAGTTACCATTTTTATCTCCTATTTATCTTATTAGATCTTCTTTTTTATTACGCCTATAAAAAAATCTTAGCTCTTGAATCATTAAATTTATCTCGTGGTTTAATCAGATATAAAGTCGAAGCTTTGCTTCTCCCTATTTAAAAACTAGCTCTTCTATGGAAGAAAAAAAAGTTGAAACTCATGCTCAGTTTCTACTTTTAGTTACCACAGGAAAGGTGAAATCGCACCTATCCTCGTGTTCGACGAAGTGACATCTCCGCTTGATTCAGTCCCTGAAGGTTTATGAGAAATTCCTTTGGGGGGTTAAATTCGGCATTCGAGCCTTTAATAAATCAATTTATGTATTTATAATAATCGAGTGAAGTTTTTAATTTTTCTATAATATATTTGGATACCATAACAACACAAGGCCCCCAATAACATATCCGAGGCAAAAAAGGAGGGGTATGTTTTTTTCTGTTGAAGAAAGTGATCCTTTTTCTCGGGTTTTTACCTTTATCTGATAAGATGTAGTAAAGATTTTAGCGGGAAGAAATTTTTCCATCTCCATTACCATTGCGTTTTTAATTTCAATGTCTTTTGCAATCCTCCTAAGAGTTTGGGACCAAAGAATCGAGAGAAAAAAACCGAATAATACCAGCGCCCATATAAATAAATTCTTGGGGTTAGGATTATTTATGTGCATATCCTTTATATAAGAAACGCCGCCCAAGATGGCTCCATTTAGGGTAATCCAAAAACTGTTCATGCTTTCTCGATTTTCCGAAACTTTATTGACTTGCTCACTAAGAATTCTATATTGCTCTAAGAGCAAAATTTTTTCTTTTATATCCTTTAATTCGACGAAATCAGCCATGTTAGAAAGTAGGGGTTGGGGCTTCCCACTTTTTACCCAATTTGGCAGGATAGAAGTAAGAGAGTCATATCCTTGGGTCAACCAAGATTTACTTAAGATAATCTGAGGTGCTTTTTTTATATTTTTATTCATAAAACACACACTACCCGTCACTTTTTTAAAAGATGACATTTTTAGCCCTTTCCAAGAGTTTGAGGATGGTTTCTATGGTGTCATTTATGGAGCGAGCCGCGCATCTTTGAAAGTTAATCAGC
>JACDGE010000076.1 GCA_013815465.1 Alphaproteobacteria bacterium
CTTTGAAACTGAATGGTATTTCTCTTCATAGCTAGCCTCCTGATAATAAGAGTTTATCTCCTAGCTATCATACCTCCAAAATTATACTGAGTATAGTGCGTAATCAGGTAATTTTATATATACCGGCGCGGTCACTGGTAATGTAGGGCGTACCCTTCCTATCTATCTTCATTATCCCATAACTCGAGCCTTTAACCTAAAAGAATGAACCCTCGTTTGCCCATCATTCAGCAAAACTAGAGTACTTTCTAAAAGTTTTAGGCTCGTCTCAAAAGAGCGTGCATGTAAAAATCCTTCCGCCTCTTTCGCCAGTTTTAAGATTTCTTGGGTGCCTGGATAACGGCTCCAGATTTTCGCGGTCACAATCACCATGAAGGGCCCCCACGGCAGACCCGACAGCTTTTGTTCTACTTCAAGCGTAATATAGGGGTAAGGCGTTTGAGGCGGCGTTTGGGTAAAGGTTGGACAAATTTGGTTCAAACCTGTCATCAGTTTTTTTAGGAATTCTCCCATTTTTTTTCCTCCACCATAACCATCGATAAAAACCGATGATATTGAATAAAAACAGGGCTATTCACGAGAAGCAGATACTTTGATTCCTGGCGGAGATGCCACAAAAACCGTGAGTTGGGGGGAAGATTAATCCCAGCCCTGATCACCACGCGGTAGCGCGGGGGAGGCAAAGTATGGACATAGCCACACTGGGATGCCATAGGCCCTCCGGGATCTTGCTCATGATATCCATCTCCTCCAATGATCGGCCAAAGAGACGCCCAGAGTTTGGGTCCATTCCGCCAATTTTCTCGCCACCCCCCTGCCCCATCATCTTGTTTGCGACAGAGCATGAGGGTGAGGGATTCTTTGAGGTCTTTTGTTGTGACTTTTTTCATAGGGTTGTTCCTTTGTTGAGTTAACTATTTATTAATTTTTTTATGTGAGATTCGGATGCAGAACGTCCTTCTTGTGGCGAAAGTTCAATTAAATAAAAAAAGAAATAAAATGAAAAAAATATTAATAAGTTTTACTTTTCTCTTTACCTTTTTCTCACTAACTCAAGAGGCTTTCCCAGAAGGAAATATGAGTGCATGCACCTTTGGCGATGGTTATGATGATAATTTACAAGCAGCTTGTGAAAAAGCATGCGCTGAAAAAGGTTTAAAGAAAAATGGGCAATGGGAATGTGGATGGTGGAAAAGTGAATTCAAAAATTGCCCAGCAGATCCCCAAGGCCAACGAAGCTGTATCTGCGGGTGTTGTAAAGCTGACGCAACCCCCTGTGGTGGCCAGTGCTGTTCTTTTAATCAGCTTTGCAAAGATGGCAAGTGTCAAGCACCTGATGCCCCGGCTCTTAAAGCTGCGTGTCAGGAATGCAAAGGCCAAGATTACAAGGAATGTCTCGAAGGTAAAGGTTTTAATGCCAGGATTTGGGCATTCAATAAGTTTCTTGATGGGCGACCAGATGTATGCCCACATGTACAATAATGACAGACAAACACCTCACGGCTCTCCTTTGGGAGAGCCATCTCTTAAACGTTCAAACCACCCTTAAAACCCGAAAAGGCTTCAGCAGAGATAACTCAACCGGCTGTTGATCATAAAAACAACGAACCGCCACCAAAACCGCCATTTTTAAATCGGGGGGTAAATTATCAGTTGCCTCTCCATATCCCGCCCAATAGGTAATCCTTATTTCCTTGTCCCAAAAATGGGGTGCAAGAATGAGCTTCCTTTCCTCTAGGTGAAAGGGAATGGATTCACCTTTCAACGTTACAGATTCAACCCTCAAGAGAGGGGGTTTTGGTAGATCGATAACCACATTTTTTCATCATCCTTACGAGAGGAGAAAAATGGGGATATGGCGGTTTCAAATTCACTTGCCATTCTTGCTTCAGCAAAGCGCGCCCAGTGATGCTTTCCACATGCGCACGTGCAGCAGAGATAAGGGTAGGCAGTGTGTCATCCTCTTGCTCGCTTGAAAGCCGGAGGTAAGAGCGAACTTCGTCTATCGTTACTGGCTCTTGTACGGACGGGGTTTTTAAAAATAGTTCCATGGGTTCCTCTTAAAATTAACGATTTATTCACCACAACAGGCGCACACTAAAAGTATAAGGAAGTATTCTTTTTATTTGCAGAGGCTTTGATGATTAAAGTATTATTTGTTATTTTTATTATGATCTTTGCTGAGTCTTTAACACTTTTATTTGATGAAACTCAGGCTAGCGGAGATCGCAAGGGAACATTGAATCAACTGCCTTCTGATTCGCCCAACGAGCCGTACAAACTTTATTTTAAGATTCCTGACACGAATCAGAATGATCATACAAACCGGAGGTAGGTGTCATGTTTAAGAATGCATTGTTATTGATTTCGCTTGCTGCCCTTGTTGTTGTCTTGGCTGCGCCCTATTGTGAAGTGAGAGCATGTCCCGACAATCTCGATCAACAAGGTGTGCATATAGTTCCTTAAATAATTAAAAAGTCATTGGTATATATTATAAATTAGTGGTTGGTGGTTAAGGCGTGGTTATATTTAAATGTTGGTTGATGGTTTACTCCCCCCGCTCATTTGAGCGGGGGTTTTTTTTATCAGTTCTTCCCGAGTCGTCCTTGCCCTCGCCATGATCACTAACTTCTAAAATTTAACTACGCCGCGAAATTCAATACTTTAAGAGCCTCGAAATTGAGAACAGCACCCCCAACGCGACGGGTCGTATAAAACTCAACGTAGGGCTTGGCGCTATAGGGATCCCTGAGAACACGCGTTCCCATCCGATCGACAATTTGATAACCTTCCTTGAAGTTGCCAAAGAGGATGGATTTAGAAGGGTTGCCAGACGTCAAACTTGGCATATCATCGCACACCACCACCGGATAGCCTAAAAGAGTCGGATGGGCCATCCCCCCTAAAGGCGGTTGCCAGAGGTACTGGTGACTATCCTGATCCTTAAGGTTTCTCAGCGCAACTTGAGCCGTGCGGGACATGAGCCACGAAGCCCCGGGAAGGTAAGGTGTTTTGAGCGAATGGAAAAGAACCAAAAGCGTCTCAACCCCAGAATTCTCCGCAAAGCTCCCGTTAGCCCCTGTCTTGAGCTCCTCAAGTTTTCCCCACTCCCAGTTCTCTTTCCGGACAGTTTCATAGGCCAAAATACCCTTTGGGCTAATTCTCCCCTCACCAGAAATAAAGGCCGCATTTTCCATAGCTGCCATTTTCTGAGAAATTTTTTGGGCCAACCATTCGTCCACATTCACCATCGAATCATCCAGAAGCTTTTGGGTGGCTCGTGGCCTGGCGTACATTTCGTGAGCAGGGATTTGGACCTTTATGAGCTCAGGCGTGTTGGTTTCCTGCCGATCTTGGGTTTCCGCTACCCATCCGGCGTCTAGCGATCCTTTATCGATAAGCAATTCAAGGGAGGATGTGGAAATTTCTCGAACATTAGCCAATCCTCGCATGACAGATGTGGTTTGAAGAGTTTGGTACAAACGATTGTGAAGGCCAGAAGGCACCAAATAACCCCTATCACCATCAGACGTCGTCGATAGGCTTTTTTGCTCGTAATCCCACAAGGGGGCATCAAGGCCTTTGCGAACATAATCCATAAAGGCACGCCGATGTCCAGAAACGGGTTGGTCCTGCGTTTCAAGGTGAGGGCGATTTGGAAGTGCTTCCATTTGTTTAAGACGTTTTTCAGATTGATCCAGACTCGTTTCAATTTTTTTAAGTTTTTCTTGTAGGTAGGGATCTTCTTGGCCCTTTTGTTCAAGACCTTTGAGGCGCTCATCATTTGTTGATTTAAATTCTTCAAATGTGCGCGCCAAATCATCCACAGTTGTTTGTATGTCATAATCGTGCATTTTATCCTCTTGTTTTGTTGTTGTGAAATCACGCAGGGGGTGTTCAGGGTTCAGTACCGAGCACCCCATTCGGCGTCACTCCCGCGAAAGCGGGAATCCAGGACAATGCTCATATCAATCTCTCCTGGGTCCCGGATATTAAAAAAAGCTAAGGCTCACGCCAAGCTTTTCTAAATTCCGGGATGACGCTAGAGGGGGCGGGCTGAATACTGAACATTGAACACTGAGTACTGAGTACTGAGTACTGAGTACTGAATCCTGAATACCGATTACTGCTCCCTGGCCTTAACCTGCCGAACCGTAGCATTGGGATTCGCGCCAAAAGTCACTAGGGAAATCTCAATAAGATCGATATCTAAAATAATCCGAGCTTTTCTGTGCACATCGCGCACCGCTTTAATAGTACGAAAGCCGATGGAAAGCCCATCAAGAACTCCGAATTTTAAAAAAAGGTAGGCTTCATCCGCTTGGGTTGTCCCCAAAGCCAGTCGACCTTCCACATATAAGCCGTACTCATCTTGCAGCAGGTGCGTCCACACCCCAATAGGCTGATGAAACTTGTGCTGCCATAACATCTTTGGCTTTTTCCCTGAAAGATGCCAAGCGCGCAAGGTTTTCGAAAAGGCCCCTTTTGTAATGACATCCCGCTGCTGGTCTATTTTATCAAAGCAACTGGCATAGCCCGCGATAAGGCCCTTTGGTTGCATTTTCTTTAAATGTAAATATGCTTTTTTATTTAATTACAATGAAGAAAAACAAAATATTGTATTTCCCTCTCATAAAATTTACCTATTAAGAATTTATTATTATTTAAGTGGTACTGTTATGAAATGATAATAATAATAATGAAAATTTAACTTTAACATTAACTCTAAGGAGAACCAAAATGAAGTCAACTTTAACAGCTATCGCTCTTTGTACCGTCTTGGCAACAGGAGCAACAACCCAAGCAAATGCAGCTTGTGGATCATGTAACACATGCAACTCTTGTGAAGTTGCAATTGAGTATGCACCAGTTTGTAACACATGCAACACTTGCAATACTTGCTCTGGCAGAGGATTTAGTTTCTTGAATCCTTTCAGCTGGTAATAAAGGCTAGTGTAACCGGTCCCCTGCGGGGATCGGTTAATCCTTAACAGTTGTATTTGTATTACCAATCGTTTTTTCTGCATAACTCCCATTTTTTCAAACTGAAAAGTCTTTGATCCCCAATCATCCCACTGATTTATTTAAAAAATAATCTTCTCCCATAAAAAATTTTTCTTATTAATAAATTATTATGCTTTTCCCGTTACACTAAGTCAGTAATAAGAAAAATAATAAAAAAACTTTAACACTTAGGAGAAAACAAATGAAAAAAACACTAACCGCCATCGCTCTTTTTGCAGCCCTGACAGCAGGCGCAGCAACAACAGCAAACGCAAGTATGCCTGCTCACGCAGCTCACAACGAAGGACTTCAAAATTACTATTACTACTTTGGAGCACCATGTTGTAACAAACCAATGGGTATGGCAGCAGCTGCACCTTGTGGCGCACCTGTAGCTGCAGCACCAGCTTGTGGAAACCCCTGTGAACCTTGCATGGTCCCCATTCAGTATGAACAAGTTTGCACAACTTGCGATCCTTGTGGAAGCAGCTTTAATGTGTTGAATCCTTTCTCATATTTTGGCTAATACGACAGTTTAACAATGTAGCCGTGTACCCAACCGGCGTCATCCCCGTGTAGGCGGGGACCCAGGAATTTTTTAATTCAAACACTCCTGGGTCCCGGACATTAAGAAAATCTAACCCTCCGCTTACGCAAAGGGTTAGATTTTCTAAATCCCGGGATGACGCTCGTGGGGGGCAACACTGTTATACTGATATCTGATCCCCCACACTACCCGTCACTTTTTTAAAAGATGACATTTTTAGCCCTTTCCAAGAGTTTGAGGATGGTTTCTATGGTGTCATTTATGGAGCGAGCCGCGCATCTTTGAAAGTTAATCAGCCCTTGTT
>JACDGE010000077.1 GCA_013815465.1 Alphaproteobacteria bacterium
TGAAGCATGTATGCCCTAGCCAAGGAGCAATTTATGCAGACAAGGGCTATTGCACGAAGCCTGCCAAGCAAGCCGCTGCGCGTAAAGGCTGTCACCTTGCAGCTATCAAGAAGAACAATATGAAGGACAAAAATGCTGATCAAGATCGTTGGTATTCGAAAATGAGAGCGCCCTATGAGCGGGTGTTCTCTCAAGATCCAAAGAGAATTTGTTATAAAGGCATCGCCAAGAATCAGTTTACGGCATTTATGCAAGCCATTTGCTTTAATTTGAAGCGGATTCTTGTCCTTTCTCCAGACCATTTAGGAGAAGCTATAAGATAAATCCGTCTTCACCACGCTTTTGAGGCCTTTTTGAGGGCAAGAATAATAAAATTGATGCAGAAAACCTATCGCAACGCCACACCAAGGCACTTTTCGATTGAACATTCATAAAATTTCATCGCTCGCAACAGGCCCGATATAGGAAGTTAGTAGATGGCAAAATAGCTTTGATTCAAGTTTAACGGAAATCGCCTGCATGCGACACCGTTTGTACGGTGGTGTGAGAGGACGGAGGTCATGAGACTTATTCCTAGCTCATTGTCTAGAATGCTAAGGTGCACTTACAATGAAATACTCTGTTTACTCAAAGATCCAGAGAAGAGCCTATGGTTTCAGAAACTTTGAAAACTATAGAACTCGTGTTAGAGAACTTTCTTCTCTCCATGTTCAGTTCTTGAAACGTTTCCAAAGAAATTTTCCTAAATGCTACCTATGTGCTACTTGGCCAATTTTTAGGAATCGTAAACTCTACCTAAGTTGTTGAAAACACTGGTGGGCGCTGCAGGATTCGAACCTGCGACCCGCTGATTAAGAGTCTTCTTTATTTGACTTTTAATTTTAAGATTAACTCACTTATTATAAACAATTTTTTGTACATGATCTTTTCTATCAAAATCTTTATATCATCAAACTATCATCATTGAAAATGGATATCAACCTTAAAATTGCACAAGCAAAATTTTCTAATTTCTGGGGGAGGCGATGCTTCGTTTTTTGCTCATGCGACACCTGAAGAGCCGTCAACTATCTTGACATCCTATGAGCGCCCTAATTTATTGTAGGAGAGCAATTCAATGTTTCTTCAAAATTCTTTATAGCCTCAAGAATTTCGTTAAAAGAGTGGATGGTATCAAATATCATTTGTTCCATTTGCTTGTAATCTTCGACCAACTCCTTTTTGAGATTATTATGTGGATAAATTCTAAGAGACCCTGGAACAGCCTCTTCATACTTAGCCCAGCCCGCTCTAAAGTACTTTTTCTTGTGTTCTATGACATCTCTTAATAGGGAGAGGTCTTGAAGAGCAACATCTGCAACCCCTTTCTCTACCAGTTGATGAACATCGTAATAGTGTCGGGAAAGGCGATCACCAGAGAGCTTCTGTTGAGGTCTGTTGTTTTCTGCATGTAGCAAAGTAATCTTCTCCCAAAATGTTCGGTTTGGAGAAAGCGTTCGAATAAGACTGGCCTCTGTCTCCAATATATCAGCCATCACGTCGTCTATAAACGAGTTAACCGTTTTTACCTCAAAGGGTGTAATTTCACCTCTTACACCAAGTTCAATCAGAACAGACTGTTTAACGTAGGGATTATCAAAGGTTTTAATGATGGAAGGATAAATGAACCGTAAATTTTTGGGTTCATTTTCATCTGGCACAAGCTGCCAATGATTATCTTTAAGATCGACTCGGATAGCCTTTTCCAAAATCGGCTTGAAGGTGTTTGTAACGTAAGCTGATGCCAATTTATCATGAGAATCGATGAGCTTTTCGAGAGCATTACGCGACAGTTCCTGATTGTTCTGTCCCCCATTAAAAATATCTCTATTGATTGTGAGGTCTAAGTCTTCCGAAAATCTTGAGATTATTCCAAAGCATTTTGAAAGGGAGGTGCCGCCCTTAAATGTAATATCCTTCGAAAAATCTTGTTGAAAAATCTTATTCAGGAGCCAACTCACCCAAAAGTCCTTTTCTACCAAGACAGGTGCAATTTTTAGGTGAGATGAAACGCGCAGAATAATTTCGTTCTTTTCTGCACGATTCAAATCAATGAACTGCGGCATATTTTAGGATCCTTTCTATATGAGCGCTCAGACTTAGGAGAGTCTTATTTTTAAGAGAACGGATGACTTTGACATCCTTATTGGAAAGTTTCCTTGAAAGTGATTGCAGAGCATCCTCCGGTATCATACGGTCCCCAAAATACCGCAATGCCTGCATAATAAGGCCAACGGACGTTCCCGCTCCTATCAACTTTTTTGGAGCAGCATGAGTGAGCCGAATATCTATCCCGCAAATTTGAAGGATATGGGATTTTCCATTGGTTAGAAAGGTTGTTTTTGCAGGAACTTGGGTCGTTAAACTCAAGGCATTGGCAGCTCCTAATGGATCCAAAATGATCGTTTGGCCTGTTTTTCTGCTATAAGCTTTTATAATATCTGAAAGGTCTGGACTCAAATGACCTAAAAGAGGGCTCATGCGCGGTTTATCATAAAGGCCATAACCTAATCTGCGAAGCACGCCAGATTCGACAAGCCTGTGCAGGGTAACATCTACATTTCCTCTGGATCCCAAATCGTAGAAGTCATTTGCGCAAAACACCGACCCCAGACTTTTCTTATCAATGTGATCTTTTATCAATCTTGCAATAGACATATTCTCTCTCTCCTTATGTAAGTAATAGTATTCTTTTTTCTTACAGATGTCAAGAAAATAGATGAAAAAAAGAAGTGCGTTTTATACTCTTCTCCAATGAATATCATTCTATAAATATATACGACAATTTTTTCTTTTTCTTAATTATTTATTTAAACAAATAATATATTCTTAAGGATGATAAACAGTCTACAGAACGAATGGAAGAATACAGGAGAAACGACCGTGGAATTAGAAACATTTACGTATACAAGAGATGAAGGATGGTCAGTTAAAACCTTTCCTCAGCTAGATTCTGAACAGACATTAGTTTTAATTTTTGCAGCTCCCGAGATGATTCAAGATCTTTCTCCCATCAAGGAACTTTCTCAACATTACCCCAAATCTAAAATAATAGGCTGTTCAAGCGCGGGTGAAATTGCCGGATCTTTTATCAATGATAAGAGTTTGTCTGTTGCTATTTTGCGGTTCGAGAACACGCCTCTTAAAATTATAAAATCCAATATTACAAGTATGGAGCAATCCCTCAATGTTGGAAAACAACTAGCCCAAGAACTTAAACGAGATGACTTAAAGGGCATTCTGGTTTTATCCGATGGATTGCGTGTTAATGGTTCAGAATTAGTAAAGGGATTAAACCTCGAGTCAAATGAAAATGTTGTTATCACTGGAGGACTAGCGGGTGACGGAGATCGGTTTAAAGAAACCTGGATCATATTTAATGGCGAGATTTTGAAAAATACCATCGCGGCCGTTGGATTTTATGGAGATAATATTCAAATTGGCTTTTCCTCGCGAGGGGGATGGGAAGTATTTGGTCCGGAACGTTATATTACGCGCTCAAAAAATAATATTCTATATGAACTGGATGGGCAGCCCGCTCTCAAACTCTATAAAGACTACTTAGGAGAAAGAGCCACTGAACTGCCCTCAAGTGGACTTTTGTTTCCTTTAGCTATTCGTCAAGATCAAACTGATACAAAGCAGCTTGTCCGAACCATTTTGGCTATAGATGAAGAAGAACAATCCCTTATCTTTGCAGGAGACGTGCCGACAGGATATTTGGCCCAATTGATGCGCGCTAACTTTGATCGATTAATAGATAGCGCAGGCGAAGCTGGAGAAATCGTAGCCAAGAAATTACCAAAAGATAAAGTAGCACCTATCCTCTCCATTGCTATCAGTTGTGTCGGAAGGCGGCTCCTTCTGGGAGAAAGAACAGAAGAAGAGATTGAAGCGGTTTTAGAATCTTTACCTAAAGGCACAAAACAGATGGGATTTTATTCCTATGGTGAACTCTCCCCTACCATACAAGGAACGTGTGACTTACATAATCAAACAATGACTCTGACAACGTTGTCTGAAAAATAATTATGCTATTTCTCTTTGGAGAAAATAGAATAGAGGAAATTTTTTATGGAACTACATAAATTACTCTTAAGACAGTTAAATCGAATGAATATAGGATATAATATCCCCCCTTCGGATCTTCCGCTGTGGCAAAAGTTTTTAGAACGCATTGATAAATCATTATTTTTGGGCTAATGGCATAAAATATATCATAATTTATAAAAAATTAACCAAAAGATGCCACACTCATTCATTATACGCAAATTAATGCGTTTAACGTTTAAAGGAGAACCCAATGACAAATACACCATACAATCCGAATACTCAAGGCGGAGAAAACCAGCATCAAAAAACGTTTCAAGCATCTGACATTAAAGCTCTTATTCAGAAGCAAGGAAAAACAACTATTGGTGATAAGGAAGTTACTTTAAAAGCTCCTTCCGCTACAGATCCAAAACTTCAAGAAATTATTAAGGATCCATCTTTTACTGTAAAGCCAGTCGGTAATCCAAGCTCAAATGGGGAATGTGAATATGACCTCACTGCAAATGGCCAGTCAGTAAAAATTAAAGTTGATTGTAAATCTTGCAAATAATTTTATAAAATAAATTAAAAAGTTTGCATTGCTAAAAAATGAAGAGGGAGTCCTTGTTTAAGTTTCCCTCTTCATGACAAACTATGATATTTTAGAGAGTGTTCAAGTGTTTTGATTTTCAGAGTATTTTTTATCCCTAGTTTTTTAATATAAAGAGAAAACAGAATAAGCTTCGTCAAACAAACTAAAGAGGTAAAAAAATGTCAGTAGGAACAATTCTTCTCATTATCCTGGTCCTCATTTTGGTCGGAGCTTTACCGACCTGGGGACATAGCCGCGAGTGGGGGTATGGTCCCAGCGGTATTCTCGGATTTATCCTGATTATCGTCCTTATATTGTTTCTTATGGGACGTATCTAAATAGATTTAAGTCTTTAAGCACCATTATTCTGGGTGGGAAATTAAAGATTTTTAAACTTAAAATTTAATAGGCATCGTCTAATTCCACAACAAAGAAATATTGTTTTATATAATAGACTTATCATATTATTTTATTAAATAAATTTTAATAGGCATCGTCTAATTCCACAACAAAGAAATATTGTTTTATATAATAGACTTATCATATTATTTTATTAAATAAATTTTAATAGATTTAATCTATTGTATAAAAATACAAACCCTCATGCGGACAAATAAGGCGTAATACTGTCAAAAAACCCTAAAATTTAGCTAAAATTCTCTCTTGACTCAGCAAAAACACATGTGCCAATGACACAGCTTCATTGCAACTCTATAAATTTACATTAGGTTCCATCCACATTTGGTAAAAAAGTTTAGGAAAATGGTATAGATAGTACCCCATCAACTACGAAGAGTATCTGACAACAAGTCAAATTGATTAGGAGGCTTTCAAATTCACAAAACAGGGAAAACTCGATTATGTGCATTTTTTTGTCTGGACTTTTTGTTGCACATAATTCATATTCGTTAATTATGTGCAACAAAGGATTCGTAGTTTATGATAGATACACCATTTATTGGAAGAAAAACAGAACTGAAGGATCTTCACCTTCTACTCTCAAAGAAAAGTGCAAGCTTAGTTGTTGTACGGGGAAGGCGCCGGATTGGAAAAAGCCGTCTTATTGAGGAATTTGCCAAGGATAAAAGGTTTATTCGATTTTCAGGAATTCCCCCAA
>JACDGE010000078.1 GCA_013815465.1 Alphaproteobacteria bacterium
CCAGTTGATTTTATGGCAGAGACCATCAATGCCACGAAGGACACTTGGGTCTGAACTTCCAATCCATACTAACCGTTTGTCTTCACATTCCAGAAAACGAGCATTGGCGATTTGTTCCAATTCAGCCGTTGAGAGTGGCATCTCGAGCATTTGCGCTTCGTTAAAGCGAACACCAATCGCCAGTTGAGAGCACCAGTCTTTCCAAACCGGATCTTTTATAGAGGCCAAAATTTCTGCCTTTTCTGCATCCTTAACAGGATTGGGCTGAACATTATCCAGGCTGCTCCATTCATCGGAACTCTGCTGGCCAGCCCTCCTGCGATCATCGTAATTGCCCTCCAGGACTTTGAGAAGATTGCTATCACACAAGACCCAGTCCAGGGTAGCCGTCCACCCATTAGAGCCTCCTCCCATCAAAAAAGACGAGGTTTTGACACGTAAACAAAACCGATCCCAGAGTCGGATGTCGTTCTTGAAATGGAAAGCAAAAAGGGATTCCAACTGACTTTTCCGTTCTTCCGTGAGCTTGATGACTCCTTTCCAATTCGTAGTCTCTAGCTTTTGAACAACGTGCATCTCCCAGATGCTGATCATTTCTCCCGCAACGGATTCGTCCGGAATGGACTCGTCAGGAACGGACTTATTAGGGGTAGAGTCCTCCAAAATGGACTCCTCCGAAATCGAATTTTCAAAATCCGCAAAATTGGCGCACGTGCGTTTTCTGTGTGTGTGATCTTTGTTTGTATTCTCTGTTGTATTCTCTGTTAAGAACGGGCATTTCGTGGCATTCGAAAGGGCATCATCCTCCTTCGGAGGGGCATCATCCAGCTTCGAAAGGGCATGGTGCCCCTCCGAAGGGGGATTTTGCAGCATCGGGTTTTCCTCACTTTTTTTGACGTAAGGAGAACTTTGCACCTTCGAAGGGTCATCATCCACCTTCGAAGGTGCAAAATCAGCTTTCGAAAGAGCATTAAAGCCCAAATCTGCAAGTGAATACCCAATTACTAAAAGATCCTCATGAAGCTTTCTGAGATTTACCCGGTATTGTGTGGTTTTATCCCACTTATGCTCTTGGTTAATACGCTCATCAAGCCAACCTTGTTCCACAAGAAAGCTCAAATAACGACGAATGGTGGTTCTATCAACCTGCAGCATGGTTTCTTCATTCAGCTCCTGAGCTGTTTTATAAATCCAGCCATGACGTGGGGAGACGTTACAGCTAGGGTGATAGCTTCTTTCCTCCTTCAGTAGGAGATCAAAATCCTTAACACGCTGCGTCCAATACAAAAGCTGATTTAAAACGACGGCTGGACGATGATCTCCCATGAGATCGACCAACTCTCCTCGAATGATGGAAACTTTTCCTGCTTTTCTCACCACTAGTGAGGAACCTGGAGAAGGGTTTTGTTTTTCTAAGATATTATTATCAGACATCATAGTTCACGCCTTTGCCGGTTTAATGATTCAGTTGCGAACCCAAGCCATAAGGTCGTGTAACAGACGCTATACTTTTGAAATAGTTTAGAGTACTCTTCTGTATATAGAGCCTTGAATTGGGTTCTGTGGTATGGGCACCTGTGAAGGTCCGCAAAAACTGATCACAGGTGCTTTTTTCGTTTTTTGTTAATAGATTAAGGACTCATGATTATTTTCTCCTGTATCAGCATGCTCTAGCCTCACTTTGTTTTAAGAGGTGTGGAAAAACAGCTTCTTGACGCATGTCGATAAGCGTCAAAACACCATGAAACAGTGCATCTCCTGAGGACTGAGGCTTGATTTCTAAATCATATGGCCATAGAGCCTGCCTGTTGTTCGTAGCATATTCAATTGGCGTCATTTTTAGGTATAGAAAGTGTGTATTTTCTCTAATACCAAAGGCGATGAAGTCTGCCATCAGAGCACCATAGAAGATCGTGCAAAGCCTCTCATAATCACTTCCCGTAATATCGTCATGAACTTGCAAGTCTACTATTCCACTCCACACCTCCTTGTGCTGTGGATAAAACGTTTTTACGTGCTCTTGGAGTGTGGAATGCAGAGTTTCTCGTCCTTGCTTAAGGAGTAGTGATCCCCCCTTGATGCTCTTACTTTTATCATCAACAAGAAGAAAGGTCGCTTGTTTCCAATTCTCCAAAGAATCGCAGAGCTTTGAATTATGTGTAAGTTTTTCCAAAAAAGGCGTAATAAGATCTTTGTATAAATAATGGTCTTCTGGCTCAATAAGATGAAACATGAAGTTCTCCTTTTGTTACACACGAGTATGAAAATATGTTCGTCAATCGAATCCACAAAAGGCTTGAGCAAAAAGGTAGATAGGACACGAATAATTCGTCTACATTCCAGACTGAGAAACCTTTTTGGGTTCTTTTGTAAATGGGCACCTGTGAATGTCGGCAAAAACGTATCACAGGTGCTTTTCATAGGTGTTTTGTCATTTGAATCTCCTTTTCTTTTGACTTCTAATTTTGTACGAGGAGGCTCGCTCTTCTTCTTCATCCTGAGAAGACGTGCTTTTCTTGCATTTTTGCTCTTCATAACGAAGTACATCTTGTGGACGATAGAAAATTTGACGGCCTTGTTTAAAAAAACGAGGCCCTTTCCCATTCCATCGCCATTGACTGATTGTAAAGATTGTCACTTTCCAGCGAATTGCTAAATCTTCTGGTGTGAGCAGATCATTTTCCATAATAGCGCTCCCTTTTTCATTGTCTACGCATTTTTATGTTTTAATACATTTTAAATGTATAAAACATTCAATCTACGTAAGTCAACAAAGATTTTTCATTTCTACTCATTTTTTTGTTTTCAAAGTGAGAAAGATGTGTTACTACTCTTTCACTATGAGCACACAGATCGCCAGACAGATTTCGACCCGTATGAGAGCGAAGAATCTCTCGTTGACGACCCTTGAGAAAGAGGCGGGACTACGTCCACACGCAGTCCAAAATATACTCAGGGGTAAATCAAAGAAGCCTAGCGGTGAACTTTTACAGGCCATTGCCGATGTGTTGGGGTGTAATGTAAAAGATCTTCTTCGCCCCAAAGAATCTTACGATGAAGAGGATCTCTCTTCCTCAAAGAAAGAGTTTCTTGGCCACGTTTACGATCATCCCGACCTTTTTGTAAAGACTGTGCAGTTTGTGAATGAGGCTTTAAAAGAAAAAGAGAACCCTCTTACAATTGAGCAATTTATGAAGTGCGTGGAAGAAATTTATATTCAGTCCCTTCAAAAAGATCCAAATCAAGTTGATGAGGACTTTGCTGAATGGTGGATTGACCTTGCGACCGACTAAAAGGGTGCAACCAATCCGTGTCTATCCAGGGACAATAAGATTTCTTGTGTTCGCGGGTGGAGACGACCAAAAGTGTCCATATGAGCCTTGAGGTATTTATGGGTAAGGCCATCGTCTTTCATCGCAATTCCTAACAGAGCCAATGCCTTATATAAATCGGATACATCATCAATTTTTTTCTCTTTCAGAACAAGGTCATAAATCTCCTCACTTAATAAATATTCTTTGAGTGCGTTCTTAAAATCTTTATTAAGTGCACAAGTCTTTCCAAGAACCAAGTGAGCCCGTCCTTGATACCTATGTTTTTTACTACCCTGGAAAGAATTTTCATAGATTTGAAGCGCTTCTTTCATATAAGGAACAAAATGAGATGGTTCTTTTTTATGAAAAAAAGATAGAATACTTTTAACGAGTAGAATATTTGCCAACATTACACTTTTTTTTGTATAAAACTCTTTTGTTTTTTTCTCTAATTCTTCAATATATTTTACAACAACTTCAAATTTTCTGAGCTTTAAGTAAGACTCAATTTTTTGCAGTAAGACTCCATGGTAAACAGGAGGATAATCTATACTTAACATAGGAAATGCATTTGTCTTATTCAGCATAGTCAAAGATTCTTTAAATTTTCCTTGGTCATTTAAAGCAATCGAGGACGCATAAATAAAAAATGAATTATAAACGGATGAGTGCAATGTTTCAAATATAGCATTCCCTCTCTTAATAAGCTCATCAGCTTTATTAGATTCTCCTTTCATAGCATGATATTGAATAAGGTTTGTTATAGCCCTTAATTTTTCTCCCTTATATTTTTTATAAGGATTTAAAATGATCAACCCCTCATTCATCAGTTGAATCGCAGCATTATAGTTTGCACGAATGTGTTCAACGGAGCCCTTGTTGATTTTGAGAAGAGCCTCGTAATAAGGATCAAGAGCAAAACCCATCTCTAGACCTTCTTCGATATCTTCTAACAAAAATTGAGCCGCTTCAAAATCTCGAAAAGCCGCCGTTAAGCATTGTAAAATACATACTTTTAGTTCAAGCAATTTGTTACTTGAATATTTTATCTTCTTTGCATGTGCACACAACTTTTGAGCATGCAATAAGTGAATAGGCTCTTTTGTAATTTTTTTGGTAAACGTTTCAGCTAATCCCGAGAAAACATCAAGCATGACTTTAGCGGCAGTATCTATTAGCCTTTTTTCTTCTTCTTTGGGAATGGTCTCATTAATCAATTGATGGATGAGATCATGTATAGAAAGATAATGAGTCATTTGTCTTTTCTCTATTTGTTTGTTTTCATGGAATTCAGCTGTTTCACTGACCCCTACCAATGACTGATCAAAAATATATTTTATAGCCTCATCAGCTGTTAAAGGGCTAGCGATTTTTTTTAGCCAAATTTCTATATATGATTCAGGGACATCCTTGCTGTTTAATAGGCTCATAAAAAATAAAGCCTGTAGCGCATCTTTGTGTTTTTCTTTGATAGCTTTTAAGCTAATCTCTAAACCTGTTTGGGCATCATTTGGATAGGTATCTAACACGGGATTTGGCGGATTTTCTTTTGTTGTAAGCGTTCTTTTCATATGCAGGAAAATGTATTTAGGTATTGTAGCTGTAGGGCAAGGTTTTATAAATCCTATCGCTAGTTTCAATCCCAAAGGATAATCACTGAGTGTTTCTGCTAAGCTTTCAACGTCTTCATCTTTCTCTTTAGGAAGGGCGGCCTTGATAAGGCAAAGCGATTCTTCACGTTTAAATTTTCCAACATGAAGAGTGTCTGTCCATATAGATCCATTGCGAGAGGTAAGAAGGATGTGCCCTCCTGATTGATCGTGAGGAACATAAGGAATGTATTTTTCGATTTCCTGATAACTCTCTGGATTGTCAAAAATCAATAAATACCTAATCTTTTTAATTCTCAATATGTTTTTTACAATATCAATGAGAGCTTCTTTCGACATTGTTGCCGGGACAATTTTCTCATTTGTGGGTAATAGCGTGTTCAAAGCAACCGCCAGCCGTTCAAACTGACTTGGAATATCCTGTTGGACGTCAAACCACCAGACAAAATCATAATTTTTATGGAATTGTTGGGCATATTTTTTTGCAATTTGGCTTTTCCCAAATCCATACCCGCCTGTAATCGCCAGTAAGCTTCTCTTTCCTTTAAAAAAGGAATCTATTTTTTGGAGGTAATCCTCTCTTCCTACGAAGAAATCATTGTTTCTTGATAGGTTCCAAACGGTCGAGTGGGTGACGGAATAACAGATGACTGGATTGAAGGCTGCAAAACAACCACACTACCCGTCACTTATTGATAGTCAGTTGAAAAGTAAGAATAAATAGTTTAAAGTTTTGGAATCATTCCTCATCAAAGAAAGGATTTCAAAATGAAAAAACTACATCTCCTTACTCATAA
>JACDGE010000027.1 GCA_013815465.1 Alphaproteobacteria bacterium
CATGGGGACGATTACGGACTTGAGACCCCAGACGATGAAGGTAAGGCTCGATGAGGGCAAGGAAATCTCTTTTGCACCTAACATGAATCCCTATTTCGACCAAGGGTGGGCGATTACGATCCACAAGTCCCAAGGAACGACGGTGGATCAGACATACCTGCTGGCCTCCTTCGAGATGACTCAAAATCTGGCATATGTCGCCATGACTCGCCATCGAGAGGATGTACAGGTTTTTGGAAGCGCCCTTGATTTCTGGAGACCAGAGAAGTTGCCTGAGGTCCTGTCTAAGTCAGGAGAAAAACTCTCTCCAGGAGACTATTTGGATGCGGACACTTTGCATAAGCTGATGCAGCAGGATGACCGTCTCCTCACCAAGCTATTCGCGCGGATCTCAAACGAGCTAGATGCCATGGGGGCTGTCTCAAAGAAAGCCTTTTGGCAGGTTGCGGATCATTTCCTGGGCACCCATAAAGAAAAGGAAATCAGGGTAACGCCTGAGCTTTCAGAGACGAGTGTTCGTGAAGAAGTCCGGGCTGAGGAATTGTTGAGGAAGAAAATGGGGGTTCCTCTCTCTTCAGAGGTTTCAATAGTTCAACCTACAAATTCCGTCGTCAAAGAAAAAGTTTACTCGCCATCATCTGCAAGAGTAGCCTCGAAAACTATGGACGTGAAAGTTGTAGAAGATGCCCTTAAACAAAACATGGCCTCATTTGCAGATGATATTTTCTCTTCCTTAAGTGAGCCTTACAACTCAGGATCTTCTTCAAGTACTGAGCGCCGTTATGGAAAGAATGGGCATATTGCGGTGAATCTTAAGACAGGAGCCTGGATTGATCATAAGAATAGCGAAATGGCAGGGGGTTCCCTCCATATGCTCACTAAGCTCAAAGGGCTCGAATTTAAAGAGGCCTTAGAATATGGGGCATCCTGGGCTGGAGTATCCCAGGCGAACTTGTCCCCTACAGCCGCAGAAAAGATTGCTCTTAAAATGACGACCCCTTCTCCTCAACAGCATGAAACAAAAGAGTGGGTGGAGACACGACAAGCAAAAATTGATAAAGCCCAAGCGCTTTGGGATAAGGGACGCCCCCTTCAAGGAACACTTGCCGAACGATATTTGAGAGAGCATCGTAAAATAGAGGGCCCCTTGTCCGATGATCTTCGTTATTTACCCTTTTTTACGGACCCAAATTCCAAGTGGTCCTTTCCTTGCCTTATAGCAGGAGCCAGGTCTTCAGAAGGCGAAATCACGGCCGTCCAATTGACGTTCCTGAGTGCTAACACAGCTCAGAAGGCGGATATTCCTGTGAATAAGAGGTCATATGGCGCTCTAAAGGGTTCCGCCGTTATGATACAAGAGGACAAAGGGTCAAACGTTCTCATGCTGGCTGAAGGCGTAGAGACGGCTTTGAGCTTAAAGGCAGCTGGCCTACAAGGAACGATTAAAGCCAGCTTGGGGCTTTCCAACATCAAGCGAATTGTTCCTGAATCACCAAATACGCACATTGTCGTTTGTGCTGATCATGATGCGCCCGATTCTCCTGCAGCTCAAAGTTTAGAAAAATCTGTTCTTGCTCTTCAAACACGAGGACTGACAGTTACTGTCATTAAGCCAGATAAGCTGAATGAAGACTTCAATGATGTTCTCAAAACCCAAGGACCGCAAGGGGTCAGGGAAGTTATAGAAAGAAGCCTTCTCGAAGAGATTCTTTCCCAAGATCTCATCAAAATTATCTCCCATGAGAGGAAGATTTCTTCACAAGCGCCAACCCTTGAGAAAGCCTCATTAGAGAAGGAAATCATTGAAAACGAGGCTATTGAGAAAAGGGCTGTTAAGAGCGATGTAAAAACGCCCACTCAAAAACCTATGGAGAAATCTACTCACTTGGATCACGTGCCCTTTAAGGGAAACCTATATTCACCCACTGGAGAGGTGGTTTTCGAAGAACTCACCAAAGGATGCGCCCGCAAGCTTTACGCTAACCTGGGCGACGAACGACGTGATCTTACTCCCGATCTCATCAAGGATATCGACCGCCAAGCGGAGAGGGCCGCGAACTTTATCTTCCATGCTCATACACTAAAAGGCACCCGCCCTACGGACAAACAAACCGACCACTATCTGCAGCGCGCCAAATACGAGCTGGACCGCATTCCCGAAATTCGTGGTGAAATCATTGCAGGGTGGAAAAAGGTGGACAGCTACCGTGGAGAGAAAGATGAGCTCATTGCCCACATGATGGCTGAGCGGCAAGCGTCAGTTGAGGGCAGGATGTATCTTGAGGCAAAACAGCAGGGATTCAACCTCACGGGATTAACGCATTCCTCAAGGATTCCTAACCTTGCCAGGGGAGAAATAAAACAAAATAGAGCCATAACAATAACTCTTGCTGAAAAGTTGGCTGCTAAGCAAAGGCTTTCCGAATTTGCCGCCACCCAATGCGCCAAAGATATCACTAGATACATGGAAACCCACGGTCAAAAGCCTACATCGGAACAAATGTCTGCCATGGCTCAAATATCGAGAGATCTTGATAAACAAGGCTATGACCCATCTATCGGTTCACACAACATCGAATACCTACGCAGAAGAGGCGGAGATCTGCGGTTTAGAGATTGGTCTGCTTCAAGCAAGGATCTTTCTGGATTCCGTGATTTTCCTCATGCAAGTCAAGGTTATGCCCAATCTCAAGCACATGTAAAACTTTATGGTCAGGATAAAGCCGCTCATACACAGGAGGAAAAGGCGAAAGTTTATGAGAGTGACTTTTCGATATGAGGGGACGTGTTTTTCAGTGTGATAGAGAGGGAACTCGCATCTTCTGAGAACTTTCAAAGCAATTGTCAAGCCCCCGAAAGTCGGTCCAATTTTATGCTCGTCTTTTGGGGTGAGTTGGCCCTACACCTTATGTAGGACCAAATGGAGTGAGAAAATCCGGCTTTTTTGACCTCTGCCTTTACCAGCTCTTTTGTGTAGGTGGCCGCACTATACATCAAAACATCTGCAACATTTAAGCCGCATGAAGGGGGGCCTTTTGGTCCCAAATAAGAGAGGTCTTGCTTTGGTCAGGGGGGGCGTTTTCAATGACCATACAGAGGGACTTTTGCATGACCCGTGACAGTGCAAGTAATGTGGAGTTATTAGCATATATTCCCCCAGCTCAGCCTCCTTCTCTAGCCAGAATCTTATTATTAATAGCAAGCTTGTAAGACTTTCTCAATCGCTGGGGAGATAAATTCCCAGGCCCACAGCTATCTGGATCGAATTAGAAAGATTGAAGGACTTCACTATGGCTGCTCAAATGTTTAAGGAAACTTATGGGTAAGGAGAAGATTAAGGGTAGTACGATCAAGCGCACCTTTTTAGGATAGTAAAGTAGACAAGCGGTTAAATTAGTATATAGTTATTTCTATGATTCATCCTTCATTTTCTTTTAAAAAAAATTTAAGGCTTGTAGCCTGTGCAGTTCTGACACTTCTGTCTTCATTCCAAGCCTACGCAATGGAGGCGGGTAATTCAACCATAGAAAAATCGAAGGAAAGCGCAGTTTTAGCGCTCCTAACGCTAGAATACATTGATCAACTCATCCATCAGGCAAAACAGGGCGATATTCAAGCTCAGGATGAGCTAATGGACATTTATACTGGAGGAGGGCATTGGGAATATTTGCAGCCAGAGAGGATTGATTTTCTTTGCTGGCAGGATATTCAAGAGCGTTGTTATGGGGATGACAGGTATGCTTTTTTTATCCTCGCTGACGAATGCCGTAAACCTATCGTTGAACATTTCCCCGATCTTCTAAACAGACTCAAGGAGCGAACGAATCAAGGGCATGTAGCTGCACAATATAACCTTGCTTTTATGTATAATAATCAAGGGCTTCCATTTCCCTTCTGTCTGAACCTTTATACTGCCAATATGGGGGAAATCCTCCACCTTTATACCCTCGCAGCAAATCAAGGATATCCACCTGCTCAGCACCAATGTGGCTATATATCAGAATACGGTCTTGGAGGGCAGGCTAAGGACAAGCAGAAAGCTATTTGTTTTTATCAACTTGCAGCAAAACAAGGGTATGTCCCCGCTCAATATAAACTTGCCACATTATACGCATGCGGTCGGGGTGTACAGAAGAATGAAAAAGAAGCTTTTCTTCTTTTTAAGCTTGCGGCCAACAAAGGGCATAGATTTTCTCAACAGTCGTTGGGATACCTGTATGAATACGGTGACGGGGTAGACAAAAATCTTCTCGAAGCTTGTTATTGGTATCTTAAGGTTAAATGCACTGAGGAAATACAGCCATATATCATCTCAGTCCTGCCGTATGCACCTATTGTCGCAACCGATTTCCAAGGGTTGCATTCTATACAGTCAGAAATAAATTACGTCTTTGATGAGAGTCTGAAACAAATCTTAATTAACTATCAAAAGGTCATTCTTAATAAAATAGATCGGGGGCATAAATCCGCTTTTTCCATTCCCGCACTTGGAAACATGTATGAAAAGCTTGAAGCGTTTGACGCAGATATTATGGCTGTCCAGAACATCCTAAATCTTTTCTCTAGCATCAAGCCAGGCTTTATGGTGACGGCCATAGCCCTTGCGCAAGAGCTGCAGGAATGGTTGCCTAAGCAAATTACACCCTTCGTTTCGGTAGATGAGATTGACGGTATTTCCTATGTCACCTTAGGGGAGAAAAATGTTAAGATAGTGCGTGAATTTGTCAGATTTTTAAATAAATTTAAAGAGGCGGAGCAAATCCTAAGCAACATTGCTTGTCTGTACGAGAAAGGTTTGGGCCCCGTACTCGATCAATTAAAGGAATGGCAAGCAAAAGGACCGTCTTATAATAACGATGAGCTAAAGCCACATAAGGAATCTGTTCCAACTGTCATAAAAACACGTTTTAGAGGCAACCTCATAGTTTTAAAGGAAATTGCTCCACAAAATGTAAAAACCGAAGAGTCAGAGAGCCAAGATTTGGAGGCAATTGGAAAGTTGATGGTATGGCAGCGTGTTGCAAAAATTTGTGATAACCAGGATGTAATAAATTTTGGGGAGGATAGGCTTATGCACGTCAATGATTATTTTGATGCTCTGAAATGCCTATGTCCTAATTCTCTATTTTATGAAGGGCAGGAAGAGAAATTTAATAATCTTATTCTTTACTTAAAACTACCTTTGCAAGAAATTGAAGATGAGCGGATCATACTTAATAAGCTTCAAGAACAAATAAAATCTCTTCCCCGCCACGGAGTAGGGCGCCGTAATAAGGACTTTTGGGAAAGTGAAGAGTACTCCTTTCTGAAGGAAGAGAGCTAGGAATTTTTGTACTCTCAACGCCCATTCGGCTACCGGGGGGTATACCACTGCAGAGATTTCGGGAAGAGTGTACTAGATTGACATCTAGCTATTTTGGTACAATTTCTATCCAGTCGGTCCTGGGCACCTGTGCAACTCGCAACTGTATTAGCCTCTGATACAAACTCAGCTTTTCTTTGAAAGCTTGTATCCCAGCATCCGTCATAACATTATCATGTAAATCTATAGATGTGAGAGAGGGCAGATTACCGTTTACAAGTGACATCGCTCCCTTATCGCCAATACCACTTGTCCAAAAACGAAGAGACATGAGAGTGCTGAAGTTCCCATTCGCCATTGAAGTAACGCCACCACTAATAATCCCATGTCTTCCTAAAGAAAGAGAGATGAGAGAACTGAGATTACCCTTAGCCAGTAATACTGCTCCATCATCACTGATATTATTGTTGTACAAATTCAGATCAGTCAGAGAACTGAGGTTACCGTTTGCAAGGGAAGCAACTCCTTCATCACCAATATCATTATGATATAGGTGTAAATCTGTTAGGGAGCTAAGATTACCATTAGCAAGGGAGTTTGCCCCAACAGGTCCAATGTTGTTATTATGTAAATGTAATTTTCTTAGCTTGATAATTTTACCATTTGCAAGTGATGCCGCTCCATAAGGGCCAATATCATGGTTAAACAAATCCAATGATGTGAGATTAGCAAGGTTACCATTTGCAAGAAATTTAGCACCTTCTGGGCCTATAATGGTTTTCCTCTGCCCAACCGATGATAAAGTGTTAATATTATCAGTAAAAACGCCAATCGGGTGGTTACGACCCAACCCTAGTTCAGTTAGGTTAGAGAGGTTGCCATTGGCAAGTGACATTAGACCATCATCACCAATATTATTATAAAACAAATTCAGAGAGGTCAGTGTGAGAAGATTGCCATTGGCAAGTAACGCGGCCCCTGAATCTCCGATATTGTTGTTATATAAATCCAATGTTGTGAGAAACCTGAATGTGCCATTAGAAAGTAATGCCGCCCCGAGAACACCGATGCTATGCTCATGCAAATCTAGAAATGTTAGGCCTGTTAACTTTTCTGTAACTAGCCACTGTACTCCCTCATGGGTAATTGTTTTATTATTCGTGAAATTACGTTGAAGATTAAGGGATTTTAGTACGTTTAACTTCCCTGTTCCTAGAGCTGATATTCCTATATCGCCCATATCATTAAACTGTATATTTAAATCTGTAAGGGTTCTAAAGTTTCCTACTGATATAGATTGGGTTCCTTCATCTTCTATCTTGTTCTCGCTTAAATTCAGGGATGTAAGATTGAGAAGATTGCCCGTACTGAGAAATTTAGCTCCCTCTTTTCTTATACGGTTTTTCTCCAAATTCAGCTTTAGGAGAGTAAAGAGGTTGCCTTGTGAAATTGCTTTTGCCCACTCATCATCTATATTGTTCTCTTGCAGGTCTAGGGATGTGAGAAAGGATAAGCCTGGATTTATTTTTAATGCCCTCCCAAAAGCGATGGACCCTTGGGAACTCATATCGATTTTTTTTGAACCAAGCTCTAAGGTTTGAGTCGTACTCTCTAAAATTTCCGAAACAACACTGCCTTCTATTCCACAATAGCTAGCCGGAAAATTTGGATATTGCTCTCTCAGGTCACGTACTTTAATCAGAGGACATCCCTCAAACACGAGTTTTTGTAGGTTTTCACTATATTCAATAATTCCATCAAGCATTTGATCAGTGAGACGAACACAATATCCGATATTCAAATAATGAAGTTTCGGTGCTTGTATGAAAATCTTGCTTAAGTTATTGCAATCGCTTAAATTTAAAAAGCGGAGCTCTTTAAAGATCAAGGGGGTATCCGTAAAGGCGCCTATGCTCACAATTTCTTTCAAACTCTTAATGTGGGAGAGATTGAGCTCCTCGAGAATTAACGCACTTTTTGATAAGTGAACTAGGCTCCGATAGGTTATGGATTCACAACCCCTGATATCAAGCTTTAGCAAATGATTTAAAGAAAACGTTTCGGTGAGCTTAATGTCATTAAGAATCTTACAGTTTTTAAGGGTTAGATCACGTAATTGTTTGTCCTTTAAATAATTAAGAATGGATTCTTCCTGTTGAAGACTGAGGTTTTTAAAATCTGTTGCTTTTAGGAACCTTGCTCTTGTTGATTCTAATTGTAAGGTTTTGAGGATATTTAAATTCCCTGCTCGAGCCCCTAATTCTTCAAGGGTCTTTGTTTGAAGTTCTTGTGTAATGACTTTTAGCTCTTCCAGTGCTTGAATCGGTCCAAGGGCTTTACCTAAGCGAATGGAGTTAAACACGCTTTCCTCTAAAGGGATGTCCATGGATTTCAAAACATCACCACTCCGGGTTATCGTCGTTCCTGAACCGCTTTTTGTTTTCTCGTAAAAATCTGCATCTACCGCATCCCACCGGTCTTTAACTGTCGAAAGCTGGCTTGCTTGAGAGTATCTCTTCGCAAGACGAGGCTCCAGCTTCATGAGGAGCTCCATATGAGTCATATCTGGGGATTGATTTAAAGCATTGCGCAAAGTCACAAACTTATCATAAAGATGAGAGATAGCCCCCTTTTGAAAAGGAATACCTAAGAAACTCTGGTGTTCTTTGTCCCTGAAAAAGTTTACATGATCTTGTGGGTCTAAAAAGAGGTCACTGTAGCTTGTATTCACTTTTTTAAGCTCTCTCAACCATTCATCGAAAGTTTCATCGGCGTGAAGATTAATAAACATGCTTCGGATGTTGGGATGAACAGGGTTCTTCATCTGGTCTAAACAATATAAAATCGTCTTAACTTGAGCAACGGCCAGGGGTTTTCCTGTCCAAAATTCTTTCTTTGGTTTTTCCATAACGATGGCAGGCACAAAGGCATGGTCATTATCAATCCCTACAATTCGGTATTTATTTTCTTTTGTTGGATGACCTTCTATTACGTAGTTTGTGGGCTTGCCATCTTCAGGGTTAATAAGCATGGCCACAAGAATAAGGCCTGAAAGACTTTCTTCATCTAGATTCTTTAAAATTTCAGGAGATTTACGCATAATATAATCTAAAGTCGTTTCTTTTGAACCATGAGAATGGGACACAAGGACAGGAAGGCCATTAATATTTATCAGCTCCGTATGAGGAGCTCCATGCCTGATAAGTTTTCGGGTCAAAAGTCCTACCGCTTCTTCAATACCGGGTAGCTCAGGGTAGACCTTAAAATAAAGAGCTTGTTCTTTTCCTGATGATCGCCCCATTGTTGCACGACAAACAATGTGATTTCCTTCATTTGTGTAAGGAAGCCATTGGTTATTATCATCCATAATTTGGCTTTTTACCCAATTCGGCAAAAGACGCTTTCCATATTTTGCTGTGTCGATGGGTGTGCCGATCTGACCGGAAGTATAGTTAGGTAGCATCTCGTCTAAACATACCGTCCACCTGACTTCATCATTAATATCCATGAGCTTAAGAAAGGCTTGCTTCACGTCAGGATCTTTTATGGTTCTAATCACCCTTTGATAGAACTTTAAGGCAATATTGGGGTGGCAAGTTGAGGCTCCATAACTGATAAGTTTCTTGAAAGTCGAAGGATCTTTCTTCTCTAAGGCCACATCTAAGGCTGTGAGTTGATCACTGGCGACTGTATTAAGCCAAGCTATGAGACAATCTCCAAGGTATGCATCTTTAAGAAGATCAAGCAGATCAGGAGCTGAATTCCTCTCGACAGCATGCCGGATGACTGTGCGTCTTTCAGTATCTGTAATGCTAACATCTAAGCCTAATTCTAGAAGCTTTCTGATATATTTGACAGAAATACCTTCTGAGATGACTTTAAATAAGAGGACATTCTTAGACCAACTGGAATGAAGCGTAGATTTTGACTGAGGATGAATAAGATCCCCAAAACTCTCAATTCCCGCCTTTAAAAAGGAATTAAGGAAAGGTTGCTGAAACAAGTCAGCTTTTGACAACGAGTCTCTTGCGGCTTCTTCAATGGTTTGAGTAAACTTTATCGTTCCATCAGAGCGTGCCGTAACATTTTTTAAAGTGTCCTCAACAGTTTGTCCGCTTAGAAGCTTTTCTTTTAATGTTAAGACATCCTCTAAATAAGTTACATCTCGTGCAGGAATGTTTGGATCATGCTTTCTATAGCGGGGATCAATCTTAAGATAAGCCTTTATAGCTGATCCATCGCTGAGCTTTATCATCTCTTGATAAAATCGGGAGGATAAGGGATGAATGTTTAAAAGAAGCTGCCAATGGCTCGCCGCACGATTATCTGCAAGATAGGCCTGTACTTTCTTAATTGTTTGGCAAAATTCTGGAATAAAGTCAGGATCCAATAAGAAAGGAAGATGCAGATCCGTCATAAAAGTAGGGGATAAATAGGCCTCTCGCCTTTGAGTAGAATGATCAGATGTGTATTGGGCCTTTTCGAGTTGGGCATAACGAATATTTTGCAGTTTAAGGCGGGTCAGCCATTCCATAGCACACAACTCAGGATTTAAGTTTAAAATCCGTTTAACCGTTGAAGAAGCAAGGGGCTGTTCCATCAAAGGCAAGCACATCAGAATATTTTTAACCCGCACACTATGCTTTTGACTTGTTGTCATCTTCTGACCGGGTTTAAATTTAGACTGCACCTTTTCAGAGAAGACGTCTCCTAACTCTAAAGCCATGTCATTATCAATTCCCATAATGGAGAACTTCCTTTGATGATGAGGGAACTCGTGGAGCCTCAACATAAAGTTTCCAGGTGTTCCATCAGTGGGGTTGGTGAGCATACTAAGGAGGATGTGTTCACTAAAGCTTGTGGGATCTAGGCCATCATAACTGTAAGTTCCTTTATCTACCCCCTCCATAAAGTCCTCTAATGACACTCCTTCTACATGAAGGCCTGCTTGAAGAACATGAGAAGGATCTTTTTTTGTAAACTCTTTCTCATAGTGGGGATAATGCATAAAGAATTCTTCAGAGGTTTTACCCATGCTAAGAGCTTCATTAAAAGCTTTATAAACATCTGTTCCCTCAAGAGGCGTGTTAATCTCAACTTCACTCAAACTTAACAGAGAACTGACTGACAGGCCGCCTTGAGCCGATTTAAACAAACTTTGAGAGAGAGCGTACATAGCTGATTCTCGTCCAACAGGTAAACCTGTGTTTGTTGTGTTCCCCTTAAAATGAACCCCGTTATCCTTATTATGCAGAGATCTCTTAAAACTAACCGCATGGCTTCCTTGGATATTGGTTTTTGCACTAAGGCCGTATTCATCCTTGGATAGTAAAGCTCTGGCCATGCTTTGCGAAAGGCGAAAAGAGGTAACTCCTTGCTTGTCGCCCAAGAATCCTTCACCACTTAAAAGCGCCTTTGGATGAAGGTGAACGGCCCGGTCACACTTTGGTGATAAAAGCTGGTGCAGGTAAGCTTCATAATGGCGAACTAGGGGGGCCAGCAGTTTTTGCACTCCATAAGTTTTATCTGTTTTTATAATTTGATGAAGATCTTCAATCAAGGTCACCAAAGGTTTTAAGGCAGGGTGAGTCTCTTGAAGTTCAGAAGCCGAAAGAAGCTGATTAAAGAGGGCACCATTCTTACGTATCAAGGATTCAGGTTGTAATAACCTTGGCTTAAGGTTCACTAGATTTTTGAAGTGAGCAGCCCTCTGTTCTGCTTGCCCCACCTCTTTGCTAGTCTCTAGGAAGTTCTCTAACTGATCATGGGCTTGCTGCACCTCATTGGGCTCAGCATTTGTAACCTCTAAGACCAAGGAATAAAGCTTCTCTTTCTCAACCTCCTGATTTTGTTCTCTTGCACCATGGACAAGGCCTGACCACCCATTACTCACCTGAGCAGCTCTGGCCAAAGATCGATCATCTAAATAACTGAGGACTTTAGATCCTAAACTTCCACGATCAACTTGAGTCAAGAGAACAGACCAATTGTGGTTCCTGTAATCATCATCTGTCATCCCATAAGCAGAGGTGATCAAGGAACTGCTCACAAGTAAAGCTTTTACAAATGAACCATACCTTTTTATTCGTTTATTTGCTGGGGACTTTGTTTTTTTTAACATTCTGTTGTTTTCTCCAAATAAAAGTTGACTTTTAAAACATCAAATTAACAGGCCCTGCACTTATTAAAAGCTTAAGTGCAGGGTCTTCACTTAGGCTTTATTACTTCTTAGCTTGAGTATCAAAATCTTTGTAAAACTCGGCAATCATGGCATTAAGAATATCCTTCTTGGCCTCAACTGTTTTCTCTGCTGTTTTTATAAGGTTTTCAATGTTATCAGGATTCACATTGTCCATCCCTTGCTCTGAAGCTTGGAGATGAGGCTGAATACGCACATACTTAATGCGAGGATCTTTTTTGACCTCTTTGTGTATCAGCTCTTCCGTATATTCTGCCGCATTGTGCATCAGAACATCTGCAACACTTAAGCCCCATGAGAGGAGGCCTTTAGGGCCTAGGTAAGAAAGATCCTTACGTGTAGCCTCACCCGTCCCAAAGGAATATACCATATACTCTTTTGCATCAGGATAAAGTTGTTGTGCTCTCTTTAGAGCAAGCAAGGTAGGGTTATTAGCGTAGATCCCCCCATCCACAAGGTCGAACTCTTCATTTAATTTATTCTTGATTTTAGCGGAAGGAAAGTAGGTTGGAGCAGCGGAAGTTGCGCGACCCGCCCCTTGAAGCTGAAAGTTCTTTGAGTCCTTCTTCTTGGCCTTATGACTATCAAAGGTGTGTGACTTATTATTCTTTAAATCAAAAGAGGTAATCAACGTAGGACAGAGGCTCTCACTCAAAAAGGTTTCTTCAAAATAGGACGTTAAATACTTCTCTAAATTCTGTGGGGGATAGGTCGCACTAAAGATCCCTGGCAGTCCACACCAAGGCCCAGGGAAGATCTCACGTCCTTTTCTGGTATACAGATCGATAAGAGTTTGTATCGTATACTTCGGACGACCCCGCTCCCCTGGCATAATCATGCCTAGGCTAATAATTCCTCCCGTGGAAGTACCAGCCACAAGGTCAAGGTGTTTTGCAAAGTAAAACTGAGATCCAGTTTTCTGAGTTAGGCCATCTTCAACATATTTTAAGACAACGCCTGGAAGTAACCCTCGAATACCCCCGCCATCAATGGATAAAATCCGCACCCGATCCTTTTGGGCGGGAAGATCAGATTGATGAAGAGTTTTTGGATCATGCAACTTGTTCAAATAGCCATTGCTGGGCATTAAGTTTTCTAAGAAAAACACCCGCTCATCTGATATTTGATTACGCGCAAGCTCTAAATGGGTTAAATGATGGCAATTCAAGAAAGTTTCAGCTCCAATATCTGTAATCTTATTATATCGCAATCTCAAATCGGTTATGGTCGTGTTATTTGTACTCAAAGCACGTGCACCCTCATCGCCTATGCCGGTCTCTCGTAAATCCAGGAAGGAGAGAGCTGTGTTATATGAAAGGTGCTCAGCTCCCATATCTCCAATTGGGTTTTTATAAAGGTTCAAATATCTTAAGGTCGGACTTTTAGCTAAAATCCCTGCACCTTTAGCTGTGATGTTGTTTTTTGCGAGGTTAAGCTTGTGAAGGCTAGGAAACGCGATTAATAGCTCGAGACCTTTATCCGTAATAACATTGTTGCCTGAGCTATCTTTTTCTTCTGAAGAGTTTTCCAAAGAGAGCTCTTTTAAATGAGGAATCGTCCCCATCAACGATAAATGAGTATCCGTGATGCCAGCATTAAAAAACTCAAGGCTTGTGAAATAAGGATTGGACGCAATAAGGCTTTTTATAAGTTGAACATCATTTACTGAAATCTTCTTATTCTTAAGAGAAAGGTCCTTGGTTAATAAGCAAGAGAGCAGGGATTTATGGGGGAGAGACGTTCTTTTGGTTTGATGCTGATTCGTCATTTCCTGATGAGCCCTTAACAAGCCAGAAGCAATAAAGTGAGGATCATGGGAAGCTATAATAAAAGGATGGATTTGGCCTCTTGCGTGTATGATTTTACCAAACTCATGCCACATAACCTCGATCTTTTGAGGAGATAAATTAAAGTTCATCAAATGGTCTAGAATCTTTTTATCCACCTCTTCAGAAAGAAGGACTTGCGGTTTCTGCAGCACCACTTCTTCGATAATGATCTCTTCCGCCACTTCCATATATAAGCCATGGGGTCTTCTTGGGTCAAAAGGATCTCCTTGGGCATGCACGGCTACATGAGGAGGCCTGTGTGCTGACTGATCCCTATGGATAATATCATTGGGATCCATCCCCCACGCTAGTGTGGTTTGAGAGAGAAGAAGGGTTAAGAATAAAATATCTTTCCTCATTAATTTGTTACTCATTTGTTTTTCTCCTATATAATAAAATTATAAAATATTTATGATTTGTACTACCTACTAACAACTTGTTATCTTGGGCCATCAATATGCTGAAATTTTAACTCAATCAAAATGAGGTCCTACTCAGCCACCAAATCTGTCATATCTCACCCTCTGAATTTCTAAACGTGTTACAGAATTCTTCAGAGTTTCAGAATGCGTTTTATATCTTTCCCAGAGATAAAAAATCATTCCATGATTTACTAAACCTTATTTTTACCCTTTAAGAGCGCCTGTAAACATAAAATTGACTTCAAAATTTAACCTTATCCCCAAACTTTTTTTTCAATGCTTTCTTTCCTTCATCCCCTATATCGTTCTCGCTCAAAACCAGTGAAGTGAGGCTGGAGAAGTTACCGTTTGAGAGAGCCTTTGCCCCTTCATCCCCGATATTGTTGCTGTACAAATCCAGCATTATGAGATTGGAAAGATTGCCGTGTGAGAGAGCCTTTGCACCCTCATCCCTGATGTGGTTCAAACTAAAATTCAATGATCCGCGCAAATACAGTGATGTGAGGTTGGAAAGATTGCCGTGTGAGAGAGCCTTTGCACCCTCATCCCCGATATTGTTCCGACTCAAATTCAGCCATGTGAGGTTGGAAAGATTGCCGTGTGAGAGAGTTTTTGCACCCTCAACCCCTATATCGTTATCGCTCAAAGCCAATGAAGTGAGAGAGAAGAGATTGCCTTGGCTCAAGACCTTTGCACCCTGGGCCCCGATGTTGTTGTTGTCCAAATTCAGTATTGTGAGGTTCTTAAGAATACCTTGGCTTAAAATCTTTGCACCCTCATCCCCGATGTTGTTCAAACTAAAATCCAGTGATGTGAGGTTGGAAAGATTGCCGTGTGAAAGAGCCTTTGCCCCTTCAGCCCCAATTTTGTTGCTGCTCAAATCCATCGCTGCGAGTTTGGAGAGGTTAACGTTTGAGAAAACCCCATTAGGTCCTATCATGTTGCCGCGCAAACTCAGCGTTGTGAGGTTTGTGAGGGGCACGTTTACCTTTATAGCCTTGCCCAAGGCTATAAGCCCTTGAGGGTTTGTATCAATATTTTCAAAGTGCAACTCTGAGCCCGTGCTCTCTAAAATCTTTAAAATGGTGTTTTCCCACATTCCACAATAGCTAACAGGAAAATTAGGAAACCTCTCTCTCAACTCTTTCTTTCCAATCAGAGGACACCCCTCAAACACGAGTTTCTGCAGCTTTTCACGAGTTATGCCCGAAAGTTGTGTATGAGAGCATCAGGCGGCAATCCTTTTATCTTTAATGGGTTGAGCAATTCCGTTTACGAAATCGACTCCCTTGATAACCTCTGCAACTCTGTTGGGGCCTCCTAGCCTTTTCCACTTCTTCTGAGCCGATTCTAACAGCTTAAAGACCATTGTAAAGGTCGTTTTTCTAGACAAGCAGCCCCTCGTTTTATCTGTTCGTAACCTCACTGTAGCAAATGTCGACTCTATCGGATTTGTGGTGCGAATATGGCGCCAGTGTTCCGCCGGAAAGTCATAAAAAGCCAGCAAAGAAGAACGATCCTTGGCAAGACACTCAGCTGCTTTAGGATACTTTAACGTGTAGGTTTCCACAAAGACATCAAAGGATTTCTCAGCCTCTTCCTTTGTCTCATTCAGCCAAATGTCATGAATATGCTCTTTCGCCTTGGCTTGCTTCGTTTTGGGAAGCTTGCTGAGAATATTGGCTGTCTTGTGAACCCAGCAACGTTGCTGCTTTGTTTCCGAATAGACTTTGTGGAGGGCTTTCCAAAAGCCTAAGGCACCATCTCCAACGGCCAGTTTTGGCCCCACTGCCAAGCCTCTATTCTTCAAATCAAGAAGAACCTCTCTCCAAGATTGCTCGCATTCTCGAAAGCCATCCGTCACGGCAACGACCTCCTTATTACCAAATTCGTCAGCGCCGACAATGACCAGAATGCACTGCCTTTCTGCCATGCGAGCCTGAAAGTAAATGCCGTCTGCCCAAAAATAAATGTAACGTTTCTTGGACAAATCCTGTTGTCTCCAGGCCTCATAGTCGCCCAGCCAGACTTGTTTTAAGCGGGCAATGGTCGTGGATGAAAAACCCACCGCACCCGGCCCCACAATCGATGTCAGAGCCCCCTCAAAATCACCGGTGGAGATGCCCTTTAAGTAGAGAACGGGCAGCAATTCCTCCAGGTTTTTTGTCTTCCTCAAATAGCGGGGCACAAGGTTGGAGGCGTATTGTATACCAGAGCCACTGCGGTCGCGCAGGCGAGGAACCTTGACAGAAATCGAGCCTATGCCCGTTTGGATGTTTCGTGTCGGCAGGTAGCCGTTACGTACGACTTGGCGCAGCCCCTTCTCTCCAAGCAGCTCTGCATAGGAGTCCAAGAATACCTTGGCTTCCTCTTCCACTGCACGGGCTAAGAGCTCCTGAGCCCCTCGCCGCAGAACACAGACCAGTGCATCTTCTGCACTTTCTGGTGGCTTTCTTAATTCAATAACATTATCATCGTTCATGGCGTATCTCCTTTTTTTAGTTTTCCAACTAAAAGGATACGCCGCCCTTCTACATTTTCCTATACACAACTTTCGGGCTTATCTCCTTTTCACTCCCCTCTATCACTTTATCGAGCATTTGGTCGCTAAGGAGAGCGCAGTTCTCTACGTTCAAATAATGAAGCTTGGGGATAGCCACGAGAAGTTTGACTAATTTTATGCAGTTGCTTAGGTTTAAGAAACGGAGTTCCTTAAAAATAAGAGGTGCATCTGTAAAAGCCCCTATGTCCGCAATTTCTTTTAATTGAGGATTAAAGCTTAGATTAAGTTCATCTAAATTTGCAGCTTTTTTAGAAAGATGCACAAGACTTCGATAGGTAATGTTACTACATTTCCTTAAATCAACATTTTTTAAGTGCTCAAAGGACACTTGTTGGAAAAGAGAGTCATCCATTGCATCAAAGTTTGACAAGGGTAATTCTCGTATTCCTTTTTGTTGAGCTAGATAGTCAAGAATTGCCGTTTGTTCTTGGGGGGTGAGAGCTTTCCTTTGCTTATCCAGTTCTTTTAAGAATAGAACCCGGCTTTCCTCTAAAGTCAGGGTTTTAAATAAATTGATATCCCCCACACGAGCAGCCAAACTTTTAAGGGTTTCTTCGTTTTTCTCAAGCCTGATCTGCTCAAGCTCAATTAAAGCTTGCACAGGGCAACTTTCTTTACCCAATCGAATGGAATCAAATAATTTTTCCTGTAAGGGAAGCCCCATGGATTGAAGAATATCTCCACTTTGAGTTACCGTTGTATGGGATTCTCCCCGTGTATGATCGGTTGTGACTTCATAAAAAAGACGGTCGCAAGCTTTAAACCGATCTTCGACAGAGAGGCTTTTATAAAGTGCTGCTTGATAGCGCTTCGCTAACCGTGGTTCCAACTTGGCAAGTAGATCAATATGGGTGATGTCAGGGTGTAGGGTGAGCAGATCACGCAGCTGCACTAACTTTTCATATATATGGCGAATTGCACCTTGCTGAAAAGGCACACCGATAAAGCTCTTGTGCTGTTGAAAGGCTGTGTTCTGCTCTGGACTTGTAAACAAACCACAATGTTGATTGTTGACCCGTTTTAGGGCTCGTAACCAAATCTCCAGAAACCGGTCTGGAAATGTGTTAATAATACGGCTGCGCACGCTATGATGGATGGGGTTCTTCATCTGATCGAGGCAATAGAGAATGGTTTTAACTTGAGCTATGGGAATAATTTTGTTTGTCAAAAAGGTTTTGTCAGGGGTTTCTTTGACAATAGCAGGGACAAAGGCTTGGTCATTATCAATACCCACAATGCGGTATTTGTTTGGCTTTGTTGGATGGGGGGTTACAATATAATTATCCGGTTTGCCATCTTCTGGGTTCGTTAGCATGGCTGCAATCAACATGCCAGATAGGTCTTCTTCATCTAAGTCTTCCAATATCTTTGGATTGTTTTTGAGAGTTTTAAGGAGCGTCTCACCTGGAATTTCTTGAGAAATTAAAAAGGGGAAAGTTCCCAGTTTAACCAGATCTGTATAAGGGGCCCCAAATCCTAACAATTGTCGGGTAAAGCTTCCAGCTGCTTCTTCGAGTCCAGGAAGAGCTGGATAAGCTTTAAAATAAAGACCGTGAATCTTTAGGGGACTTTTTTTCTGAGCATAGGCAACCGAATGGTTGCCTATGTTGGATATGAGAACAATTTCCCCTTGTGCATTAACAATTTGGTCTTTGATGGCATCTGGCAGCTGACGCTCTCCATAGGTGCTGGAGGTCAGGGTCATTCCTTGATAATCTTTTTTAGAGATTAAAGGGGGAAGAAGCTCTTCAAGGGTAATGACCCATTCAACCTCTGGGTTAAGCTCCATCAGATTCCTAAAGGCGGGGTGTAAGATAGGGTTGCTGAGAACCTTTCGTTTGTAGAACTTCAAAGCAATACTAGCGCTGCACTGACTTGCTCCAAGGGTCGTTAAAGTACAAAAAGAACTAACCTCGTCTTGGTTCATAGCCTCATCAAGGAGAGTGAGTCCCTGATGGTCCGCACCATTTAAGATGTTTGCCTGCTCTTCTGGACTAAGAGATTTAAGCAAAAGGTGAAGGATCGTGTTAGGATATTTCTTGGCTATGGCAATATGAAGAGTATTTTGCTGGGTGATAGAATCACGAACACCCACGTCAAGCCCGAGGCTCAAAAGAAATTTGATAGCCTGCTCTGAAGCGCCTTCGATAAGGGCTCGGCATAAAAGATGATTTTTGAGCCAACTGGAATGAACAGTTGCCTTATCCTGAAAACAAGAGGGGGAGACACTTGCTGCAAGATCCAGAAAGGGCAGGAGCCTACTCTGCACATTTAAGTCTAGGGTTTTCCATATCTCATGAGCACACGCCTCTAAGGATTGTGCTTTATCTGACTTATTAGTCTGGATATGGGCTAGAGCCTGCCCAATGGTTTGCCCAGATGTTAAGATTTCTTGTGCGTAAGGCTCAAGAATATCCTCTAAATAAATATTCTCATGGTGACTGTTATGAATAAACTGATAGGAAGATAAAGGGGTGTCATACTGAGTTTTAAGGGCATCATAAAACCGATGGGCGAGCGGCTGCAGAAAGCTAAAGAGCTGATCATGGGTAAGGGCACGGCGGCTACGGATTTTATTTTGAACCTTCGTAAAATCTTCTAATAAAGTATGGATAAGACCACTAGGCAGCAATAAGGGCAGATGAAGCTCTTTGGCATAGGTGTGGGTTTGAAGGTAAGGAATGGTTTGGTTGTCTTTGACGTAGGTTGTCTCTTTGAGTGCATAATAAAGTGCAGCCTGATTTTGAAGACGGGATAACCATCTTAAGAGGATGAGCTCAGGAGAAGACTGTAAGATTCGGTAGCGGGTTTCAGAAGCAAGAGGTTCTTTCATGAGAGGCAAACAGTAAAGAACGTTTTTGACTTCAAGGCTTGGTTTAAAGATATTTTTCCCCGCCTTTGTAAGGATAATAGGCGGGTCAAAGGCCATATCATTATCAATCCCTACAATGGAATAGGGTTTCCCTCTAGAGGGCCCTAAATCAGTCCTCACCATAAAATTTCCTGGTGTCCCATCAGAGGGATTCGTGAGCAAACTCATGAAGATGTGCTGACTAAAGCTATTGAGGTCGAGATCTTGGTAATTGTATTCCCCCCTCTCACACCCTTTCATAAAATCCTCTAAAGAAATTCCTTCCACATTAAGGCTTGCCTGTAATACATGATGAGGATTCTCGACCGTAAATGCCCTTTGATGCTGGGGGTAATTTTTAAAGAATTCATTGGATGAAATGTTTGTCGCTTGAGCCAAGCCATAAGCGCTTCTAGCTTGCGTTCCCTCTTGTGGGGTCCTCATCTCAACTTCATTGAGGGTAAGGAGTGCTGTGGGTGCCAAACCTTCCCCAAAGAGAGTCTGCATCAGCCAATAGGCGGCTGATTCCATGCCTACGGGCAAGCCAGTGCTAGTAGTATTCCCTTTAAAGTGTAATCGTCCTTGACGTTTAACAGCGTGACTTCCTGAGGCGTTCTCTTTGAGAAAAAGCCCGTACTTATCTTTTGAAAGTAAAGATAAGGCCATCTCTTGGCTGATTCTGTAAGAATGGAGATTATTAGACCCAAGATTCATCAGCCCTTCCCCACTGAGGATGACTTTGGGATGGGTTAAGGCTGCACGGTCTGCATCAGGGTGTAACAGCTTTTCGAGGTATTGTTCATAATGAGCTTTAAGAGAAAAGAAAACGGATGCGTTTTCTTGTTTCAACTCTTTGAACTGCACATCTTGTTCTAGTTCTCTTAAATCCTCAATAATCTGAACAAGAGATGCTAAAGCAGGGTGAGAGCTATCAGGCCTTGAACAACTTAAGAACGTGTTAAGTGCATCCTTCCAAATAAGAGCTTCTGGTTGCAACAGGCGAGGCTCTAACTCTAGAAGCTTTCTCTTTAAATCAGCGGATGCTTGATTTTGAAATAAAGGATTTTCGAGTAGTTTTTTTAAAGTAACCCACGCCCGCGTGGCTTCATTAGGTTCAGCCTCTACAGCCTCCAAAATCCAGGGGGTGAGAGAAGCCTTTTCCTCAAGTGTCTGAGCGTACCTCCGATCATGAACATTGTTGACTAAAGATCGCCAGTCTTGACTCACTTGTGCTGACTTTGCTAAAGAGCGATCATCTAAAAAATTGAGGGTCTTAGTTCCTAAACTTCCCCGATCAACTTGAGTCAAGAGAACAGACCAATTGTGGTTCCTGTAATGATCGTCTGTCATCCCCTGGGCTGAGGTGACAAGGGAGCTACTGACAAGGAAAGCTTTTATGAATGATGCATATTTTTGATTAGCGTTAGTAGTTATTTTATATGTATTTTTATTCTTATGTTTATTTTTAATTCTAATATTTGATTTTTCTAACCCTGGCATACATTTACTTTCTTAATAAAATAAAATATTGTTTAAAATTAAAGGCAAAAATGAGTTAACAAATGACATAGCCACAATAAAGGTAACTCAACACCGTTTTCCCGTAGTTACCGAAAAACGGAACAGAAGCTTAATAAACGATTCTTAAGTTATATCCCAAAGAAAGTGAGTAAACTGGTCAGTCGTTTCTCCATCCCATTCAAATATAGCTTCCTTTGCTCTCTCTATTTCATGGTTTAAGTAAAGTCTCTTTTGCCTTGTTGTGTTCACGTAACGTGTTATAAAAGAATTTGTTAGGATTAATCTCATCAGATCATCCCATCTTTCCACTTCCCATAGTAAAAATTTGGGTATTGAGAATAAACTCAAGCTGTAGAGCGTATATTTTGCTAAAGAAAGGCTTGTCCCTAAAAGGTCTGACAAAACACCAATGTAAGACGATGTTGACCAGAGCGCACTAAATGATGAGGTTGAAAAAAATAAAAACTTTAATAAAAATAAAGGATGTGCAGGAGATAAATGATCCAAAAGCTTTGCATGAATTCTGGGTTCTTGCTTCCAACCTTCCATAATGCCAAAACCACTCACAAGCCCACTTACGGGAATGCTCGCCCAATAGGCAAAGTCCTCTGGAATACCTGCATATTTGAGTGTATTGTTGGCAACATTCCAAAATACGAAAAATGCAGGAATAGCCCATGCCCCTACACCAAAAGTACCTACTTTTTCAGCAACGGACTTTAACCAAGACTTGTGAGGTTTTGTGGTTTTTAGCGTGAGTGCCTCAAGAGATTCGGGTGAATTCTCGTAAGAAACCTTGAGAAAAAGAAGGCTAAACTTTGATAAACTAAATTCTTCTTCTGCCTGTTCTTGTTTGGTATATCTATTATAAACTTCCTCAACGAAGTCCTCACTATTTTGTGTTTTAGAATTTATAAATTCTTTTGTTTTATCCAACGTTTGCATAAGAGTTTTTTTCTTATTATTAAGCATTTCTTTGTTTGCTCGCTTGTGGTTAGACCACTCCCATTCTGTCCAACCGTTATGAACAGTTGTTCCAAAAATAAAAGAAAAAACCGACCCTACGAAGAAATAGCCATAAAGAGATTGAGCATTAAACTCTTCTGCCTCTAGAAAGGTAAGACTATAGAGAAGAGCATACATAATTCCTACAAAACCTAAAACACCGTATTTGACTGTTTTTCCGGTCAAGTCTGTCATGGTCTCTATGAATGATTTTTTACACTCCTGTTTCTTTTCGTATAATTGTTTGAGCCTCTGTTCTTCCTCCCGCTCTTTCTCCGTCATTTGAGCCCTCTGGGGAACTGTACCTTTCTCCTCAAATGGTTCCGAGCTAAATTCATACTTCCATGCGATATCTGTTATATGGGGCTCCTGTAGCACATGTACTTTTGTGTTTACGTTTTCTTGGATTTTCTCCCATCCGGAAGCTTCAAGAATGCCTTCTCGTTTTTGCTGATCTCGAAGAGTTACAAGATCTCGGAGCTCTGAATGTTCATCATCTGCGCTTGTCATAAATCCATGGGTATCGGACACACCCCAATTTTGAAAAAAACGCCTATAAAGACGCATGCTCGTGTTAAGACCTTCCATAGCATGGGGCAAAACGTGATAACTTGCAAATCCTGCGGAGAACCCAATGGCTACAGCACTTTGTATCTCTAAAGGAAGAGCTGAATTGATAAGGTAGAGTCTCGTGGGGTCAATACCAAATGGGCTTGCGGTATAGAGGATCATGATGCCACTACATCCAAGAATCCCAGCGCCTTTTAAGATAGCCCACGGCCATTCTAGAGGCAGTGATTTTGGAGAATTTCCTTGAACAAATCTCTTATCTATCTCTTTTAAAAGGACCATCCCCTTATCCCAGTCAAAAGGATCTTCATTTTTTGGTTTTTTGTTTGCAATAATTAAGCCTGTCGTTACCTGAAGAGTGGTGTTAAATTGCTGAGAATATTTAGGGAAAAGGCGAGATTTTTCGCAATTGAGATAATAGTTGAGGTAACCGTTTAAAAGAACATTTGGATCTGTAATTTCAGTAGCTTTACTTTTCTGCACGCGGGAATTACGTTTTTTAGAAGGGCTAAGGAGGGGGTCATCTTCAAGAATCGGGGACTCATCATTCCCAAATGGTTCTTGTAGATTAGGCCGTGGATTTACAGAGTTGGCGATTGAATCATCAAGCTCCATTCCATAACAAGGAACAGGAATCGAGGAAACAAAAGTTTGAAAGATATACAAAGTTAAAACAAGCTTTCTAAAAAACATACATAATCCTCTCATATTTTTATTTTACAAAGAACCATAAAAAATTGTTTAATTTTTTTAAATCTTAACCCTCAATTTCAAATATAAAGAATTCTTATCTTATCCTTTTTTCATTCAATCCTTTATTGTTTGCCAGCTTATAAATTGCCACATTTGATCTTGATCAAACGACTCATTGGATGGCCTTACAAGGTCATCCTTGGGGTAGGCTTCCAAACATCTGAGTCCCCCATTTTTTGTCAAGCAGCTTATACGATAAATGTTGCTATGAGCGGGTTGAGTCGACCAAGGTGTTATGGACCACTCTTGGTCTTGGTCACGTGATTCTATTCTTGGTCTTATGATATTTTTACGCGGGAATGCTTCCAAATATCTAACTCCCCCATTCCTTGTCACACAGCTAAGCGTGTAATAACCCTCTCTTGTAGATTTGACGGTCCATTTTTGGTCTTGATCACGCAATTCTATTCTTGGCCTTACCACATCATCAGTTGGAAAGGCTTCTAAGCATCTAAAACCCCCATTTCGTGTATTACAACGAATTCGATAATCACCTTCTTCAATGGGTAATTCAGCTAAAACGGAATGTCTCTCTTTTTCCAAAAGAAAGGTCTCGGTCTGCGTCTCTATCTCAACCTTAAGTTCAACTTCTATACACATTGTTCGTGGCTTATGTCTTGGGTCAAAGGGACTGCCTGAAAGAGCAACAAAAGTCTTTTGAACCTCAAAGGTCACCCCCCTACATCCTCTTGGATCCATAATGCTGCACGTAGAACTTCCGTTACTCCTTACACCTATGTGTTTGCTTAGAGAGTGGGTTGACTCTTCATCATCAGAATCCATAGCCCATGCAGGAATTTGAGAGAACAAACACATAAAAAATAAAAGAAAGTAGCGTTTCACAGATGTGCTCCCCATTTAAGATATCTTCTCATGAGAAAAATATTAGAATAATGGGATAAGATTAGAAATCTTATCCCATGCTCTCTAACTCTTTTTCCTACCAGCGGATTAATTGCCACATTTGATCTTGGTCAAGTGACTCAACCGAAGGTCTTACGACATCATCCTTAGGAAAGGCTTCCAAACATCTGTCCCCACCATTCTTTGTGGAACAGCCAATACGATAAATGCCGGCATCAACTGATTTTGTGGACCAAGGTGTTAAGGACCATTCTTGATCTTGATCACGTGACTCTGCCCTTGGTCTTACGATCTCTTTGCGCGGAAATGCTTCCAAGTACCTGACCCCACCATTTTTTGTAAAGCAGCTAAGTGTATAATAGCCACTTCTTGTAGATTTGAGTGTCCATTTTTGATCTTGAGTTGCTGAATCTATTCTTGGTCTTACCGCATCATCCGTAGGGAAAGCTTCCAAACTTCTGAGGCCACCACTGCGTGTATCGCAGCGAATTCGATAATTACCTTCCTCAATATCCATCGCAAACGCATTTAAAGAAAAGAAAGGCAAACACATGACAAATAAAAATTTTTGGTATTTTTTCATTTTATAATCCTCTGTTGATTTTTGATTATTATTTAAGCCCTTAAACTGACCACGCAGAATATTTAAAACCATCACCCAATTTTTTTACACTTCTCATAAATGTCCGATTAAAGACAACTACTGAGACAAACGTAGGTTATCTATTCTTTGCCTGTCAATAACCTTTTTTACATGCTTAGGAATGGGACAGAAATAAGTTCCCATTTTAGGCTTTCCCAATTTGCATGGGGGACGCTTTACAATTCGATTTTTCAGATAATCGTCAAAGTTAATTTGCATTCATATCCTTAATCCCGTCAGCGTATCTTTTTCCTGGAGTGTAGATCTTGTCCGTGATCTAGCTATAATTTTTGGTCCATTTTTTGTCTTCGTTTTTTTAAACCATGTTATTTTCGAGAGTGTTAGGACGCGAAGTCCAACAGAAAAATTAAGGTAACGCCATCACTTGGTCTTGTGGCCAAGCCTTATAAGTCCTCTGCTCAAACCAGTGTCTTTCCTATCTTTGGTTTGAGGTGTCTTCAAATTCAAGTCCCCAAAATTTCTTTTGAAAATGACACCACTATGGCTTCACTATAAGGATATTTCCACTCTTGTATATTCCAATTCAAAGTTGCAGGTAATTCCCATTCAAAGTTGCCGGCAGTTACGATGAAAGTTGATGCCCATTACGATCAATGTGGGCAGTTATTAAGATCAAAGGTGCTGTGATTGATTAAAAGCGTCCGTGACCATGTTTGACCTAGGGGCAATCCCTTCCTTCATAATAAGAAAAGGAGATTTTTCCATGTCAGAAGGTGAATTTTTTTTGTCACGTTAAAAATAAATTCCCAATGTTTCCGGTAAAAGTTTAAATAAGTTCCATTCTACCTTTGCCACGTGACGCAAGCGTGCTCGCTTTCAATCAAGTTGCAATCAACGAAATTCTATCTCTACTTTAACCTCATCCAAAAAACCCTTTAAAAAAAACGTATATTCGCGTTAGGGTATCTTTCCTTCAAAGCTTCCTGTCCTTCATCCCCTATGTTGTTGCGCCTCAAACTCAGCGATGTGAGGCTGGAGAGGTTGCCCATGCTCAAGGCTTTTGCTCCTTCATCACTTATGTAGTTGTCGTACAAACTCAGCGTTGTGAGGCCTGTGAGGTTGCCTGTGCTCAGATACTTTGCCCCTTCAGCCCCTATGTTGTTCCAACTCAAATTCAGCGATGTGAGGCCTGTGAGGTTGCCTGTGCTCAAGGCCTTTGCCCTTTCATCCCCTATATTGTTGCCTTCTAAATTCAGCGATGTGAGGCCTGTAAGGTTGCTCATGCTCAAGGCCTTTACCCCTTCAGTCCCTACCTTGTTCTCGCGCAAATCCAGCGATGTGAGGCCTGTGAGGTTGCCTATGCTCAGGGCCTTTGCCCCTTCATCCCCTATTTTGTTGCCGTACAAATGCAGCGATGTGAGGCCTGTGAGGTTGCCTGTGCTCAGGGCCTTTACCCCTTCATCCCCTATGTTGTTGCCTTCCAAATTCAGCGATGTGAGGCCTGTAAGGTTACCCATACTCAAGGCCTTTGCCCCTTCAGCCCCTATTTTGTTCCAACTCAAATTCAGCGATGTGAGGCCTGTGAGGTTGCCTGTGCTCAAGGCCTTTGCCCTTTCATCCCCTATATTGTTG
>JACDGE010000079.1 GCA_013815465.1 Alphaproteobacteria bacterium
TATCTTTATAATTGGCCTCACGTGAGATGCCTTCATAAAAAGGATGAGCTCCAGCTTCTTGTTTTTTGTGAGCCATCTGATCAAAAAGGCTTTGAGCGGTCAGGTCTCCTTGTTGGAGGTTGTGCCAGGAGTTCGCTTTTACTGGCAAGGAAAAGAGAATCAGCAACAAAAAGAAGAAAGAAAATGTGAAGACAAGATAAATTATTAAGATGAAGAATTCTTTTTTCCAGTTTTTCATTTTAAAGCTCCTCTCTTTAAAAAGGTTTGAGCTTCTCGCCTGAGATCGCCTTCTTTTGCAAAGGCTTCCAAAGCATAGTGAGCACTTACATGGCCTTGGAGTTTGTCATATATAGGAGTTTGAGTACGCGTCTCAGATTGCAGCACAAACGGTTTTGCCAAGATATAGGTGGGAACAGTCGTAATATGGAAAAGGGAATACAATTCAGGATCAATGAGCACGCCTTGTCCTGTTTTTGTGATGATCTTCTGCAAACTGTGAGCGGTTTTTGTGTAGCTGCCCTCCCTAAAACCTCTTAAAACAAGGGTCGCCCCAAATCGTTTTGCGTCCTGGCCAAGGTTTAATAGGGCTTTTTCTCCTAAGGAAAAGGAAACAAAGATGTAAAGTTCACCTAGAGGTTCCGTCTTTGAAACAGGAGGGAGGTTTTGAGAATTGGACGCTTTATTCTGAAGTACCAACACAGTGTCTCGGAATTCTTTATCCTGTAGAAGTGCTTCCACCTTTTGAAGGGATTCTTGCTGCAACCACTTAAATATAGTGTCATGGATGGCTCTGTTTTGATATAATCCGTGCTCACGGGTAAGTTCTTCATCCAGACTAGTCTGTGAGCTTGCCCGACATTGCCCTGAGTGGTTTTCAATGCTCGAAGAAGCCTCATAGTTCATTGAAAATAAAAGAAAAATTACAAGACGCAACAATTTCTCTTCCTCCAAATCAGATATCCAAAATCCTCACCTTTGTAAGGAAACTCACGACCCATCCCCCAGATGACTTCTGTGCGTCCCAATGGATTACACGCCATGGGGCCGCGGGTTGTAGGGCGGGGATAGGTCATCTGGGTCTTGTACTGAGTCTTCTTGATGACAGGCATGGGGTACTTTTGACACAGAGCGTGGCTGCCACTCGTACCCCACAGAAGAAGCTCCCGATGGAGTTTGGCCATCATGCGTTGCGTCAATAAAAGACTTGCCTGAACACCTCCGATGTGGGCCGTATTATTTCCTGTAAATGGGTAGAGACTCCCCTGACATCCTCCGCACCAAAAAAGGGCATCCATCGGAAAGCCGACCGTTGTGGCAGTGCAATCAGCAGCGCATGCAGCCTGAGCGATAGGATTTCCAAAAAGGACAGCCTCTGGATTTAAGATGAACGCGAGCTCATCCGCATTCCACAGTGGATCAAGCTCCGTGATATAGGCCACATCAAAACTTTGATGTTCAAGGCATAGAAAATCAACAAGGAGTTCCAACCAATAAATGACCGGATAAACATACCAATGAACTTGGTAGAAGCTGCTTTTTGTAGTCCCACTTCCTTTCTGACCATGAACACCATAGCCAACGGTGCTCTTGCCTAACTGCAACCCTCCCAAATTGACCATGCAAAAAGGGGTGCGTGTCACATCCACGAGCCGCGACGGTTCCCAAAATCCGATGGGCACTCCGGGAGTGGGGATGCCATTCCTTGGACAAATACAGGGAATCTGAGCTGGATTAGATGTGTCTTCCCGCCCACTTCTGCTGATATTCACAGGACCGATTGAGATAGGAAAAAGACACGACCAACAAATGTCCGTAATTGGATTGACAAAACGACCTGAACACGTTGTACTGGCTGCGGGAGTTACACTACACATAATAAAAATAAAACTCAGGAGGCAACAGTGTATGCACAATTTCGTTATGACATGTTTCAAAACTATTTTTTTCGCATTTCCCCCAATGGTGATTGGTTCTTCTAGAGCCTGTGCTTTTAAAGCGACGACAGAATTACCACTTCCCATGGCAATTGGGGATAGTAATTTTTCTGAAATGCGGTTCTTAACAGAAACGAGAGAATTTTTGGCTACAGGTGATAGTATTTTATTCATAGGTTTCCTGCTTTGGGTTGCATATATCGTTTTTTGTTTTCCAAAAAATACGTTCAAAAAATTGTAAGTTGTCATCGTTCCACCTCTATTAATAACTCCTTACAGGGGGGCAAAACGATTTCTTCAATCTTTAAGTGGAGATTAACTTGGCTTACAAATGCAGGCACATGTTTGATTCCAAGCTTTTTGGTGAGAGTTCCACTTTGGTCAAAATAAACTGGGATTTCGAGATCTTCTGCTAATGTGAGGGCAGCACCCCTCACGAGAATAAGCCTTATCGGCTTGATTTTTGTATTTGTAATAAGTTGTTCTTTAACCCATTTCAGCTGTTCCTCATCATCTCCATCAAAGAAAATCAAATTCTGAGAAAGACTTATGTTTTCAAGGGGATTAATGTTCGTGCCTTTTTTAGCAAACACAAGTCCTTGGTGATCATAGAGGTCTTTTTTTATGGTATACGTAGGATCATAGGTAAAGACCCGAGACGTCGTTGCTCTTGTGATACCCTCAACAGGCTTTGGCCTTTCAATGGAAGCTTTTGCCCTTTTCTGCAACTCAAGATTCCGTTTTTTTAGCTCGCCGTTCTCTTCCATAACTTTCAGTTTTTCCTGAATGATTTGAATGGGATCAACTTCTTCAATTGCGTAGATGACGCCATGGACGCCGAAGTCTTTTGCCCGAGCAGTATTCAGTGTCCAGCTCTGCCTAAGGCAGTAATCAGTGATCAGAAAGGCAAAGAAGAAACAGATATGCTTCAGGCTACTCCCCAGAAACCTATGAGATGCAGCGGTTGCGACAACTTTTCTGAATACTGAGCACTGAATACTGGGCCCTGTTTTCCTGAGTACTGAACACTGGGTACTGAACACTGTGCGCACTACCATGCGAGTATCCCTCTACCCCATACCTTCTCCAAAGGCACAAGCCCAAATTCTTCATAGCGGGAATCAAAGCTTTTTGGATTGTCACCTGCAACAAAGAGGCAGCCTTCAGGAATTGTTTTGGACAACCCGTTGAATGGGTTCTCGTTGAGTGGGCTCTCATTAAATGGGACAATAGGCGTTAATAGTTTTCCCTTGCTTGTTTTTGTGAGTAAAGAAAGGCCATCACTTTCTTTAGGAATAACAGTGATGCCAGACTTATTATGGATAATCCGATCCCCTGGGATCCCGAGAACCCGCTTCGCATAGGGCCATTTTGTAAGGGTTCCCACATGGTCTTCGCGATGGCCATGGATAGAAACGACGTCTCCCCGCTGAATACTCTTACTTCTTAAAAAGAGTACGTAATTGATGCCAGTCAAACTATCAGTCAGGCATTCCCGCAATTGAGTTTGAGAAACGATGACCCAACAGGTTAGGAAGCAAAGACTAAAAATCCAATAGCTTTTTCGAAAGCTCACGGGTGAGTTCACGGGTGCATTCATGCTCTCCTCCCGGCAATTCTTTGAATCGCTTCTTTGAGACTCAAACCTTGAGTGACCAAGTCTTGAACGGCTGCAAACTCATCAGCTTTGGTTGAGTATAGGATTTTTGAAAATTCATCCAAAATCAAGCGGCCTACAGCAAAGCCTTTAGGGCCCTTGATCATGATTTCTGCATATTTCCCTTGCTCTGTTCTTAAGGATCGTAAGGTCCGTTCCATGCTTGGGTCCATGGCCAAGCGCTTTGAGTTCTTGAGGAGCTCAATGGATTCATCCTTTTGAGACAAAAGGCACATCCAGTCCGCATTATCAAAAGCGGCTTGTGCTCCTGGATTTGCATAGAAATCATTGATGGATTGGGTGCCTACGACCAAGCCTCCAAAGTACTTGCGCAACCGTCGTGCTGCGGTTTCAATAAAGACGCCTGATTGAGCCCCTCTTAACATGTCCCAAGCCTCATCGAGGATAAGGCACGAGGGTGTCTTACGATCTCCTAAATAGATTGAGTTGGTAATTTGCAAAATCACCATTTGCACAACGACCGATTGAAGGTCCTTTCGTTCTTTGAGCTCTTCCAATTCAACAACCACCAATCGGCTGGAAAGGTTTATATTTGCTGGGCCACTAAAAAACCTCCCATAAGTACCGCGCTCTGTGTAAGGATAGAGCCGCTCTCCAAGAGAGACTGCAATAGGATCGGGGCGGTTTAAAAGAAATTTTGCCACATCCGTAATGGTCGCCTTATTTCCTTTCTTTCTCCATGCATCTTGTATGGCTTGTTCCAGATACGTGTCTTCAATATCCCGAGTTCCCTCTTTAGGAGCGGCCATCAAAGCGAGAATGGGCTTGAGCATTGCAAGTGCATCGGACGCTGCCTCCCTATCATGGACAGGAATAGATGAAAAAGGATTAATACAGATTGGGGAATGAGTAGAGAATTCCAGGTATGTTCCACCCAGAAGTTTGACTGTCTTCTCGAACGACCGACCCACATCAAGCACAAAAACTTGCCCACCCATTCCGAGTATTGAGGTCAAAAGCTCTTGCATAAAGACAGACTTGCCCGAGCCGGATCGTCCCACCACACATGTATTGTAGTTGCCTTCATTATTATCAAAAGGTGACCAGGTAAAGAGTTGTCCTCGACGTCCTACAAGCAACATCCCAGGGGACGCCGTTCCTTGCCACTCGCCTTGGATGGGCATGAGGTTGGCCGGCTCGTGACTGAGGGTTGTCTTTGTTTTCTGGAATTTGCGGCTGTCGTCAACTGCACCCTCTCCCCAGGTCATAGGCAAACAACTTAAGAAGGAAGGAAGCTGCAAGTATCGATCCAGTGCCAGCTCCCACCTTTGGGAACGATATAGGTTAAACAATGTCTGTTGTTCTCGCGCAATTTGATCTGCATCACTGATGAGCCCAACTTGGAATCGAGTCCTCACCAAGCGTTGGCCGTCTTCAAACTTTTCTCGCACATACGTCCACTCGGCGGCTTCCTTTTTTAAAGACGGAACGTACTTGGCAATAGGGCTTACTGCTTGCTTTTCCACGTTGCCACATTTCGCCAACATCTGGGTTTTGAGGGTCTTCTCAAATGCTATATGCACACCGTAAGAAATAAAGAATCCACACTGCATTCGTAAGAACTCATCAAAGGGATCCCCAATCAAAATACCCATGGCGTTTAAATGCCACACACCAGGAAGCACTCGCGTTGTGTAAAGACGCATGACTTTTTCGCTTTCTCCAAAGACCATCTGGGAAGGCTCAAGCAGCCAACGGGTTTCAGGACTCATCAACTGATGAGAGAGGGAATCGTGGATGTTCCAGGGGATGTTCGGGCTTTCAAGAATCTGACTAGGGTTTAAGAGTTCATCCAACCCACTCAATAAATCCTCTGCATGCCAGACTTTAACAGGCAGACCCCATCCTTTAAGAGTCGTGAGTATCTGTTCTCGAAGGGCCAAAATATCTTCAAAAGATTGAACCAAATGGGAAGGCTCACTGT
>JACDGE010000080.1 GCA_013815465.1 Alphaproteobacteria bacterium
TTCTATAATCTTCAGTACAATCTTCATGTATTATTTATACATAAAATTTTACTAAATCGCAACAGTCTTTTCGTTGATTCCCTTAATTAATAAGACATTTTCATTGGCGAGCGGTATATTGATTATATTATTTTTGGAGGCTTGCCTGAACATTATGATGTTTCTGGGGACTTACAATTCCACGACTGGATTAAGGATCGCCTAGAAAGAAAGTCAAAAATATATTTTCCCGCTATTCAATATAAGCCCATTAGTTCCTTAGATGAAGTTCTGCCTAAGCCTGAAAGAACTTATGCAAAGCAAAAAATATCCTCCAAAAAATTTGAAGAGGCCTTAGATTTTGGCGAGAATATTCAAGCATCTTTTTTATCAATTAATCCTACTCATTTTATAGGTAATGGAAACCAGGTTTTAAGGATGTCCGATCCAGAGGATGATAATCCTGATAGTCTTGTCCTAAGAATAGAAAATGGAAAATCTTCCGCAACTCTTACCGGTGACGCGACAGGTCTTACAACAACACGAATTCTTAATAATTATTATGCAAAAGAAAAGAGTTATTTAAATACAAATGCGCTCGTAGCGAGCCATCATGGTTCTTTTACACATGGTTCAAATAATAAAGAATGGATTGCAGCAACTCAACCAGAGTTTGTTATTATCAGTAACGGGCTTTTGCATGGACACCCACATGAAGACGCTTATAATATATTTAAGCAATCTTCACGTTTAAAAAGGGTTACAAATCATAAAATACTAGTGGCTCAATCAAAAACTTCAGGATTCATGCACCAGACTCAGAACCCTATTTTTTCAACATTAACAAGTGGCACAATAACTGTTAGTTTGGAAGAAGATGGGGAAGTAAAAATTAAAACTGAAAATAACCCTAATATTGAGATTCTTGGTTCAACTAAAAAGAAAAAGAAAAAAGATATAATGGAAGAAGTAATTATTCAGGAAGAAGAAGAACAAATTCTTGTTTCGCCAACTCCACAAAAATCTTTAAAAAATTTTCAAACAGGGAAAATACCTTTTTCTCTTGATATACTAGAAAAAGAAGAAATATCTAAAGAAAATACCGAAAGCGATGAAGAAAATAAAAACATAAAAAAAATTATGAAACTGAAAAAAAATAGTCAACTTTTACCTATTCCTATAAAAACGCTCACACAAAATAAAGGAACATTTTCCCCTTCTTCTTTAGAGAAGAAGCCTCACTTAAAAAAATCAAGACTTGAAGCAAAACAAATTTCCATAGAGCCAAAAAAAAGCTCTAAAAAAAGAAAAATCTCTGAAGATACTAAAGAAAAAAAAAGACCTGAGAACAAAAAAAGAAAAATGAAGAGTTAGGTGTGGTTTTTGCCATGCATTTGATGCTTTTTCGAAGGCAAAAATAATAGGCAAGATTGGGAGGAAACTGCACTACCTCCCTATAAATGTCCCAGAAAGAGACTCGTGATAAATGAGGATGGGCCTGCCCCTTATGTAGAACCGGATGGAGTGAGAAAATCGGGAGTGTTCAACTTGTCGGTACTTCTCAAGAGGCTATAGGGACATTCTTCTAACACAGCCCACCCTACGTGCACGTACGGGAAATTTGGATGTAGACATCCTTGAACTTCTGCATGCACGAGGAGCTAAATTCGAAGCAAAACTCAATGCGAACTTGCAGTCAGCTCACGCACTCTATGGGGCCCAGCAAACAGCTTCATCTCAAACAAAAAAATCAAAAGGCAAAACTACAACAACGACAGAAACAAAAAATCATAAGACAAGTATTGTGACTGAGCAGGGAAATGTCCACATCACAGCTCATGACCTAACTCGAGAAGGTCTAGATACAAAGGCGAAAGGCGTCATTCACTACGAAGCCCACACTATAACGGATAATCTAATTTACGATGAGAAAACTGAAGTTAGTCACGGTAAATCAGGAAATTCAATTACTGGCAAGAAAAGGGTAAAGAAAGAAAAGACAAATAGCTCATATGGTCCAAATACGGATAAAACAGAAGATAAGATCGATGGTAAGGTAATATTTGAGGCTACGCAATCGGTTAACATTGCCCCCGATGTTGAAAGTAACCAAGTAATTTTTGAAACACCTCATCTTGGTTTCAAGTGTGGTTCAAATTGTGAATATTCAAACACTCAAAAAAGCAAGAAAAGTGCCGTTTGGCAATCAAATCAGAACAAAGATCATCAGCAAAAAACAGGAGTCATGTTTAAACTAACGGGTGAAGTAATATTTGATGGAGTTGAAACCTTTGATATTTCCCTTCCCGGTAATGGAACTTTAGCTCGGACTTTGGGAAAATTAAAAAATGATCCTGATATGGCTTGGTTAAGAAATCTACAGAATAATCCAAACGTCGACTGGATCCACGTTAAAGATGAAGACAAAAAGTGGAATAAGAAATGTCAAGGTCTGACGCCTGCAGCAATGGCTGTTATAGCCTTAGCGACGTCTCTCATTTCTGGGGGAACAGGAGGGGCGCTTCTGGGACTTGCTGCCAACTCGATGGGAGGTGCTATGGCGTCTGCAGGATTTTCAACCCTTGTGTCTCAATCCATTATCTCAATGGCGAATAATCAAGGAAATATCGGAAAAACCCTAAAGGATTTAACGACAAAAGAACAGTTGCAAAGTTTTGGCATCTCCATAGTTGCTGCAGGATTAACCCATGGATTATGTACGCGACTTGGCATCTCTCACACAGGAACAGAATTTCCAGATCGTCTATCAAGGAGTACTGTTCAGACAGGGGTCTCCTCAGGGTTCAGTGCGGCTCAAGGTGCCGATCTGGGAGATTCTCTTGTACAAGGTGCAATCAACATTGCTGCCAGCACGGATGCAGCCTCTGCAGCCAATCAACTCGGGCAGGCCTTTAAAACTGGGGAAATGCATACTGTGCTTCACAAAACATTTCATGCGGTTCTTGGAGCGGGTCTAGGAGCTGCTTCAAACATCAAAGACCCCGTCAAAGGAGCATTTGGGGGAGCAACAGCAGCCCTTGCTGAAGCGATCATGGAACAATTACCCGATAGCCTCTCTCTAGATACGCGAGCAAATATTTCAATCTTGAGCGCGGCGTCCGTTGCCTTATTGACCGAACAAGACGTGAATGCAGCAGGTCTTGCTTCAACGAATGCGATTGGGAATAATTTTGTATTTTCAGCAGAGTTAGCAATGATGGCTTCAACCCCGAAAGGGAGAGAGGTCTTGAATGGCTTGGCTGAAGTTCTTGAAGAAAATGTTGTTAACCCAACGGTTGAAGCTCTTGAAACTGAAAGCGGGTTTTTAAGGAACTATCAGAAGAATGAAGAGGAGAAGTATAAAAGAGCGCTTGAGATCAACTCCCTCGTACTTAATAATCCTAAAACTCCACAAAGCGTAAAAAGAATGATTGTTGAATATTCTGCTGTATACCAACAAGAATTGAACGCCCTACAAAACCTGCCAACGACTTATGGTGGCGCGGGATTTGAAGGACTTTGTTTTATTCCCCTGCCTGTTGGGAAAGTTCTTCAGCCCTTAAAAACGTTTGCAACCTCAGGAATAGGTGCTTGGGGTGTTAAAGCGCTCTCTACGTCATTGCAACCTGTAGTTAAGGTCGGACAGAACTTATGGAATAAAGCATTCAGGTCTTTTGCAAATGTTGAGAAGGTAATGCCTTCCTCACTACCTTTACTTACATGTCAAACGCCTCAGGTCGTTCTTAATTTTAAAAGCGGACGGGGGTTCCAGCAGAGTGTACACGAATTTTTGAGGATTCCTGAAAACCACAAAATATTTAGGGTGTCTTTGCATGGTAAAGAGGTGGGAACAAAACCTGATCTTCTCGTGAACTTAGCTGGCGTTACTGACATAAAAAATGTCAAATATATTACTTTTACAAAACAACTGCAGGCACAAGCCGTTCTTGCAAAAAATATGGGAATCAGCTTTAATCAGATTATTAGTCCGAATACACAGAAAGTTTCTAAAAATGTTGTAGAAAAGGTCTACGAAACTAATGGAAAAATTTTTGAATTTAACCCAGAGACTCAAAAAATTATTGAGCGTCTAATCGATGGCAGTAAGGTTTTAAGGTAAGAAATGGCAAAAAAAAAATATGTTCTAATTTCATTGGTTACGCGAAAGAAGATGAATCAAGAACCCTATGGAAGAAAGATCCTCTCTTTATTTTACGACCATTATTCTGAGTTAGCACCTCAGTATGCTAATTTTTATGAGCCTATTAATAAGCCTGTTAACACGGTTGAAGGTGCTCTTGCTTTTTGGGAAGATGAAATGTTTTTATGCCGTAGAAGAAATTTAGTTGCAGGATGGTGGCATGTTTCCGAAGATATTAGTAAAGTTGGACGAATTAAGTTTGAATACGATTGGAATAAAAAAGTAGACTGGTTCAAATTATTCTATGATTTGGTTATGATTTCAGAGGCCTATTTTGGATATGTTCATGTGTTTACTGAAAGAGAGATTGAGCCAGCTGCAATTGGAAGTTCAATAAGTGCATTTCAAATGGGAGCTGCGGGTTTTCACCTTAAAAAAGGCATCCCTCAACTTGGCTGGGCTCATTATTTTGGGGAAGAATATGTAAAAGAAATCGATGTTCCGCTTTTGCAAAAACATGGTTTTGATGTCCAAAAATTTGGAGAAGGGTATGTTTTTCATATTACGGATAAGCTTTCTGATGTTATTGATAATTATGAACATTTTGATGAAAGACGTAAGTTGCTAAAATCTTTGTTTCGGCCGACTTTATTTCAAAAGTACGCTAAATATGAGCATGAGAGTTAGCTCTGGTTGTTTCCAAAAGGAGTTGGCTATTTTGGTGCGGGGCGACTTTTATACGCGCATAAAGGCACTTTCCAAATGCTACCTATATGCTACCTAGAGGATTTTTACCATCATGAAGTATTTCTTTAATATATTGAAAATATTAAAAATTATGTCAAGATCTAAATCTACAATCCTCTGATTATAAATCATTGTTTTAGTGATGTTTCTCGATCGTTTTAGATGCTTTAAAACCTGTTTTTTCATTAGGTTAGAGAACTTTTGATCTTTTTATTGTTGCTAGATTCTTTTTCTGTTGCTACTCTTATGCTACCTGAAGAAAACTCTACCGGCAGACAAAGATCTTCTAGAAGGGGTGGATGGCTTAAGATCCCCTACCAGGGGGTAAGTGCCACTCCACCGTTTTACCAGAGTTAAAATCATCGATAGCTGGGAAGATCAACTTGATAGTTAGGACTTGCAGGGTTAAATTCTTTTGACGTTGCTACATAAATACGCTACCTAAGAGGCAAATAAGAAAGAAAAAACAGCTGATAAAGGCGCTGCACTCGGACTCA
>JACDGE010000003.1 GCA_013815465.1 Alphaproteobacteria bacterium
GGACACCGCCAGGGCCTTGATCCCTACCAATCCATTCAAAAGGCTCTTAACCCACAACTCAAGTTCTTACCTGCTTAACTCAGTCCCGCCTAAAGGGGGGTGAGTAGTTACTTTGATCCTAATGCTTTTATTAAGGAAGAAAAACAAAAATCTTTTGAAAAAAAACAGACCCTTTCGTCTGGTCTTAATCCCGCTTCAAACAACGTGAATAATAAAAGCGCACTGAATGCCCTAGACCAGAAGGTCTTTTCCGTTGACAAAACATCATATGGTCATCTTATGGACCTTTTTGAGCATAAAAATTTAGCCTTTAAGGATTTTGTAAAAGCTTTTGAAAATGGGCTATCAGGCAAAATGTATAAGAATAAGGGTGGTTCTATACGGACATTTCAGTTGGGAAAATATTCCTTTAACCTGCATAAACCCCATGGAAAGAAAGGCACGGCTATGTTCTATGATGAGCTGAGACAACGTGCCATCTACAATTTAGGAATTTTGGGAATTACAAAAGAAACGATAAGGTTTTGACCCTATTCCTTGAGAATGAAGCTGCGTTGTGGCGAAAAGGCGTTCAATAAAGAATCTCCGACGCTTAAATTTGCACTTATTCCAAACACTTTTTACCCAAGTTCAAGAACCAATAGAAGGCGATTTAGCTGTCTACTGCAGTGAGCAGGAAGACGTTGCCTATGATGAGAATGGTGCGCCTTATGGTAAGCTTGTGGATAAGGACTATCACTATGGCATCTATTGCGCTGATGGTAGGATTGAATCTAAGTGCGGCTTTGGGCCAACTTATCGACATCTGCCATTTTATGTTCCGAGCTCCTATGGCGAGAAAATTAAATTTTACCGCTTAACGTACGATGGCCAAATCACAGATGAACTGCTTGCCTCTCTAAGTGATGCCTATGTAGAGTCCCTGCGGTAATTGAAATGTAAATTTAATTTTCCCTGGAAAGAAACCGGCACCACTGACATATTTGCCGTTGATCGCGATTATGAGAATTAACGGTTATAATCCTTATTTTTCAATCTCTCGGAAGGTCCGGACCAGCGTTGTAATCTGTTTTTTTGTGGGACTAGCGCCATGGGTTTCTATGTACCGTAGAATATCCATGGCGCAATGTCAGGCAGTCACGTCGGGGAGGAAACATTTTTTTGCTTATTTAACAAGCGATAAAGGCATCCTGATACGCAATCCGCTTAGCATGGGTGGGATTTTTGTGGCCATCATATTCCGAGATGGCGATCCGCTCTTCGTAATCATCACGGAGATTGGGACCATCAGAAAAGGAGAAGGGCTATTTTCCAAATTCTGATTCGAAACCCTTTATCAGCGAGGACTTAAATTGATTACAGGTATCAAGCGGAATATGAAGAATTACCTTATGCCGATGATTAAAAACTCATGCTTAGGAAGCGATTTCTCATTAAAACGATCTTTGACGTCTTAAAAATCCATATGAGTCTTTCCCACACAGGACATCGATGCCCCACGAATTCTTGTGTTAATATTCTCTGCTGCCTTACCGCCTGCCAACCCAAGGAAAATAAACCAAAAATGAAATTTTATACAGAAGCTCTTATCCAAAACTGAGGTTACAACAAGAACTCAAGGGATTTTTGTGTTAGAAGTTCAGAAGATATTCCTGAAATAACAATCAATTATTTTTCTAGTATCTTTTGATATCCTTCAATAACTCTAAGCTATTTCTATAATTCACCAGGCCCTCTCCATAGAAATTTCTCACGTAATCCACCACATCTTTGTTTGCACCATGATAAATCGAGAGCCCAATCTCTTCTGCCGTAGCGTTTGGATAATGGGTCCATAGCCGTTCAACAAAGGACGTCACAACGGGAGCAGCACAAGATGTCATGCCGCTGTACCTTCTCGCGTTTTTACTTGGTTTATAGCAAATGTGTGGAGCAGGGAAATTGGCATACGGCGCATAATGATTTGTGGGGGCTGTAATAAAGATATTTTGATAAGCGTCTTTTTCTCCAGGATGTATGCTTCCTAACAAAAACTCCTTATCAGAAAGTAATTTCAAATACGTATCTTTTTTTTCAGGTGTTGTGGTATCCATTATTGAGGTTATGTAATCCCTGTCTATATTAAGCAGTGGAAATTGCCCATCAACCCAAAGCTGTTCTTTCTCATGTTTTGAACTATATACAGTGGCGCCAACAAGAATAAGTTTGTGATTGGATAACTCGGCAAGTTCCCCAAGATCTCTTGCGTTAGAAATGCTATCCATAGGTAAACAGGCATTACCGGCAGCTACAACAATTATCTTGTCTTCAGAAAATGCCTTCATCAAAACGTCTTTCACGTTCTGAGAAATGGGAGTTGTGAAACCGGCCGCTTCAGATAAATTTTGAGAGAGATTAATTATTTTGCCTTGCGTTTTATTAAGGGAATAATTGAGAATAGTAGGCAAAATTTCACGTTCTAACTTACACCCTACAGAATCAAAAAACGCTAGTTTTTTCCTATGGGCTTCAGTGTCACGAAGAATAGGAATTATTTTTGCTGTGGGCGTCAGATCATGAATAATTCCCGAAACGCTTGTGCCGTGGACACATCTTTCCGGATGCAATATTTGATCAATATTCTTGGAGCTTCCAATCGGATCCCAAGGGTTAATAAAAACATTTTTAAGGTCTTCATGCTCTGTATAAAACCCTTCCTCTACCACCACAATGGGGTGGGTGCTAGGCGTTCTTGCGTCTTCAGCAGAATACCCACAAGCTCGATAAACGCGCTCGAGGGATTTCCTTATTTCTGGATCTTGTAAATTCTCCATAGAAGAACAAGAAGAATTTAATAATACGTAAAATATTACTAAAGAAAAAATAACCCTCACAACAACCTCAAAAGACGAATTACCCGTGTTAGGGGGAACTTTATATTCAAGTTGTGTAGGAGTCAACGTCACATGCTTTTATCTACGCGCTCATCATAAGTTTGCAGCCAGCACGGTAGGCCAAGGGGCGATGCCTATGAATTGAATAAATCCATAAAACTTCCCCCCCTCCCGACCATCCAGCCCTAACGCTTATCCTCCGTATGAATCCGAAACGCCTTATGAGAGAGGCTTATGGCAAGCGCTGAACCCCGCAAATTGTCCAAAACAATTCTGAGGATGCCCATCTGCCGATGTACGGCCAACATATCCGTCTCGAGACGTTTTAGAAGATAAGCTGAGGGCCCCATCGTCATGATTAGTCTCCGTCATGCTGACGACCCTCCCCAACAATCCATTCGTCGCAAACCTTTGAAAGCACACTCAAATTGGAGCGAATGCTTTCAAGATCACGCCACGTATTGTCGGTCTGAGCCTTGGCTGTTTCAATTTTACAGATTAAAAGTTGAATAATATGCTCGATGTAGGCTAACTTCATGTTAGTCATGATGATACTCCTTATTCGTGTATCTTTGTGATTAGTAGGGTGGAGATGTTGATCGCATCTTTGCTCTACGCTCTCTCAACACGAGAGAGTATTCTTAGGATAATCCGGTCATTAGAGCCAGTCAAGCAAAAAAGTTTAGTAAAAATTTATGGAGTTTAGGGTGGGTACAATCCCATGGGTCGGGCTCTGAAACGCGTTCCTGTGTTGTACGATTTTAGTGCTTCACCCTGGCCCACTCCATGAAACACTTCATAAGAAGATTTTTATCTGATCCACGTCTAAATTGTCTACTAGAGCTCTAGTATGGGTCCTATAGTCATACATTTAAGCCAATGAAATGCATGCCTTTTAAGGAGGGCAGGCAAGAGCTCTCGTGCATTAATGACTCCTCGCTAAGAGGTGCTTGAGGATCATATGTACTAAACCTGTAAATACAAAATACTTGTTGACTTTAACAAATAAATAGTATATTTGTACATTCTTGTTTTAATATTTAGTGTAGGTTAATTAAAGTTATGAAAAAGCAACTCCTTGCCCTGTTGGTCACTACCTCTCTTTCCATGGTCCATTCAGTCTCTGCTATGGAAGCCGATGAGAATGAGGATTTTCGCAACCAATATTTGGTTCATCTTTCGAACATTATGGCAAAAGATTCTACCAAAATTGCAGGAGCGCAAAAGCGTTCTTATGCTATTACAGATTTCACGTTAAAACCCTCACCTATTGATCCTGAAGGGAGTAACATACGGGAACGTATAACTCTTCATCACTGTTTTGGAACAGTTGTCCCGGAAAAAAGCCATGGAGCTTCGATCGAGTCACCCTTGGGGAGAATAAAACTCCCCAGTGATCTTTATACGGATAAAGAGATGTGTGCGTTCCTTGATCCCTTGTCCGAGTTTTTGAGAAAGGGTGAATTGGTTGCAGGTGTTTTGGGGGATATGCAATCCATAGATCGCCATAAGTATGGAAAGAACTCGATCGTTATTCTCCCCCTTCATCGTGAAGATGAATTTAAACGACAAAATCCTGACTTTAAGGGGAAATGTATTCTCTTTGATTCCAACACAGCCAGCATTGCAGAAAAAGTGGATGAGGTCATTTCTGACTGCCTTCCCCTACAAGCAACTATGAAAAATATCTATCAGCAGATAAACGACGAATTCATTTCTGCCGGGAAGTCGCCAACTTATGATTATGTTGAGAAGCTCTTTAAAGAAAACAACCTGAAATTTGTAGGCCATAACGAGACGCCTTTTAAAGCCCTCGAACAATTGCTGGGTCCCTTATGGAGGCAGATCCACAGTGCTCGTGCAGGAAAAAACACGATTGTTACCTCAGCTGATCAAATTCCTTCTCGTTTAGCCATGGTGCGCTCTCTCATTGATTTAACCTTAGACTTCGCATGGCCGGGAGTTGGCGAGAAATCTAAGCTTGCACTGAAGACGTGGCAACAAGACACCTTAAACTGGCTGAATCTTTTTGAATTGGATGGAGGGTTGCGTACGGAGTATCAGACCTCTCTATTCCTTAATAACCCTCACTTAGAGCTTTTTATAAAGAATCGTGCTGATCAGCAAGAGCTTCTGCGCTTGGCGTTTCTGCATCTTAATCCCCTGCACGATGACGAAAAACTTAAACTACAGTCCCAGTCACTTTTTCCAGAGCTTCTCAGCAAGGGGATTATTTCCTCACCAGAAATGAGTGATTTCCTTAATCACACTGATTTTCAAGTCCTCAACTCACTTAAAAAGCGTTTGGTACAGCTGGGTTATGCTGATGAAGGTTATGGGCTCCTTTTAATTCGCTTGCTTGGAGATCTATCAAGTGATGCCCAAAAAGGTTATTCCTTAGACAAAGATCAGCTTATAAAACTTACAAAGTGTCTTAAGGGCCTTTCCCCTGCTTCTCGTCTACAGGACCACATTAAACCAATAATAGAATCATTTATGCTCGGTGATCAGAGTTACCAGAATAAGAGGACGCGGAATTTTCTTAATGGAGAAACCGGAAAGTTATTGCAGAAAAAGATTTTTGGACAAGCAAAAGAATGGGATTTTATAGACCTATTAAGGGAATATGAAGGAACAAAAATTCTTTTTCCTGAGCTCAAGTGCGTAAGCGCTAGTGAAGAATCTGCACCCTTATTCAAAAACTTTGCCCAGATTGTGAGTAAATGGATGTTTGAGAAGGCTCTCAAAGAAACCCATTTAAAATCTGATACACAGACATTAGAAATTCCTCAGCCACGCTATTCTTTATATAATGTTCGTGAAGCTTACGAGACAATGGCTCGAAAGCTCGAATTATATGAGAAATATTTACTCTATCCCTTGGGAGAGAAACGAACAGATCATCCCCTAAATGTCCTTATTGAAGAAGGCTGCTTTGCCTCATGGCCAGATCTCTTCCATCGTCTTATTCCTTTGTTCGAAACGCTTAGCGAGAAAGAAATAAATCAAATATCAGCAAGATTTAGCACAATAGAAGATGCTTATATAACAATAAACCAACGTGAAGTTGAGAAACAAAATAAAATCCTTGCTTATGAGAGAAAGGTAGAAAAAGTAATAAGTGAACGAGAAGAGGAAGGAAGAAAGTGGGATATGCGTCTCCAAGGTGGCAAAATGTCCTTCGGTATAAGGAGTGCCGTTAATTTCTTTGCTTCTCGTGCTGAAAAGGTAGTTTGTTGTTTTGGAATGTATCCTAATTTTCTAAGGACTGAAGAAAATTCGGCCACGTATTACTACAATCCCCTTGATGGGACATTCTGCGCTGAGCATTGTATTGTTTATAAAATCATTTTTGAACCAAATTCGGCAATGGCCTGGTATGCATATAACAAGGGAATGGAAGTCGCTAAAGGGCCTCGGGATGTAGAGATCCTACAACGCTATATGCAACCTGTGTTTCAAAAGGCTATCCTACCCTTTAAAGGGTCATAAGCGTTGTCTGCAGGAGGGGGGGAGACTAATTCCCCCTATACCCCTGCGGGTATTCGATGTTGGGGGAACTGATGGGTAATAGAGCGGATACTTAACCCTCCCCAAGATCATCGCCCTCTCCTGAGTGTGCTCCCGCCTCTTACTCTACTGAACCGTGGACAATGATAAAATTCCAGTACGATTCAAGTTTGCGAAGCAGCTTGAGCGTATCTGTTAAGTTTTGGTCTACAACTCCATTGTGCTTCAAGTTGGAGGCTTGCTTATTAAAAAGCTTATCGACCTTTTCATAAAGATGGATCCCTTTTTCCGAAAGGCGGATCTTACTGGCTCTTTTATCATGCTTGGCTTGTTCTTGAATGAAATAGCCATTTTCAACAAGTTTTTTTAAATTATAGGACACATTTGAGCCTAAATAATATCCTCGATTGGAAATTTCTCCGACCGTCATTTCATTTTTGCCCACATTGTATAGAATAAAACATTGGACGTTATTGATATCAAAAATCCGCAGGCGATCAAGCTCGACTTTCAACACATCTAAAAAAAGATGATGGAGCCGCTCGATCAAAGTAATCGTTTCAAAATAAAGGGCTTTCATACTGCCTCTCTTTGCTGTTTCAGGTTCTACTTATATTTATAGCAAAAAATGTGTTAAATTTTATTTAATATGGAGAAATTGTCTTTATCTTATTTTTATGAAAAACCGGAAGGCGAGGTAAACTCTAGCGCAGATTAGAAAAATTTGTATGGCTTTCACATGAATATAAATTTATAAAGAGAAGATAAAATTAAAAAGGAGTGGTCATATGGGTAATATCAGTAAAATCATAGCTTTAAGTTTTTTCTGCAGTTTTTTTGTTTTTTTATCCACCTCTTGGGCCATGATAAAAACAATTGATTCCATCGAAGCCGTAGAAAATAAGGTCCGGTCGCTTCATATAAAGGGCGTAAAGGCTGAGGAAATTTGTGTTGTTTTCGACTTTCATGGGGTAATCGTGGATCAAAGGGTGCATGGCTCCTTGCTTACTCTTAAAGGCGAGATAAAAAAAACCCTTCAATATCTTAAGGAAATGAATGTTCCCAGTATCATTGCCACAGCTTGGGATGATTTTAACGCAGTAATTACAGCAGGCATCGTCCCACTTGGTCTCCAAGACTATTTTGATGTTAACCCAAACCATATTGCTGCGATTGAAGAGTTCATCCTTGGACAAAACTCAAGAGACTTTGTAGGGTATCAAAATGGGCGGGTATTGGCTTTAAAAAAGGCTGACTCTCAAGATCTATATTTTCGTAAAAAAGCCTTTACTGTGGAAGTGGCCTATCCGAGTAATGATTTAAAATATATACTTTTTGTTGATGACTCTCTTACGAATGTGGAAGATTTTAGAAAGGACGCTTTTAATATAACACATAATGGAAGGGGAAATTTTAAAAAGCTTGTTCTATACAAAATTAATAGTCAAAACACGAACTATTGATTCGAAAAAAATAAAATTATCTATTGAGATTAAAGAGAAATGTTTTCATGAAAAAGCCCCCATCCCCCAAAGCCTCCTTTAAGAACCGTACCGCTGCTCGACTGGCTTCTGTCCAGGCGCTGTTTCAAGTTGAGCAAAGTGGGGCGTCCGCATCCGCTGTGACCCTAGAATTCTTGACTCATCGTAGACAAGACGTGGAAAGCGGCGTATCCAAGTTTGATGCGTCCTTTTTCACAAAACTGGTCGAAGGTGCGTGGAAAAATCATGAACAGTCGGATGAAATGATCGGTGGCGCTTTAAAGGCGGGATGGAGTATAGAACGTATTGAGCCGGTGACGCGGGCTATTTTGCGGGCCTCACTCTATGAACTTCTGGAGACTCAGACACCCTCTGGTGTTATTCTTGATGAGTACCTTAATATCACGCGTGTCTTCTTTAATGATTCAGAAGTGTCTTTTGTGAATGGCATTTTAAACACCATTGCACAAAAGATTAGGTCGTCTGCCCCACCCCTTAAAACCAGTACTTAATTCCTCCAGCAAACGCGGTAGACGCGTCATGGACGCCATGAAAAGTCCCAAAAAGGCCTGAGCGATGATGGTAACGTGCAACGAGAGCCCATTTTGGACACGATGGTAGGGAAAGTGTAAGCTCCGCCATTACGTAGTTCAAAACTTTGCTCGTTTTTTTATGCCCCCGTCTTTTAACTTCAAGCTTAGGCGCTTCTGTTGCAATGCTTAAACCATCCCCAATGGCGAGAGTTGTGGGAAGAACATTGTTCCAAGGAAAGGCTCTCCAGCGCGCTACAATGACGATAGGATTAATTTCGAAATGTTTTTGATCCCCAAAGTGCTGAACAGCTTGAGCTTCATACTCAAAATCTAGCCTTTTACACCAAATATTTCCTAATGTTTTAGCCCCAGCAAGGGCCACGATTCCCCCTTTTCCAAAGTCAGCATTGCCAAAAATTTTTGAGGAAGTTTGAGAGGTTATAGGACCGCTATATAGAGTGGCAGCCCATCCCTGTTGCCACCAAGTTGGGCAAGGTTTCCTGCAATCCGGCAGGGCAGGGCAGGGGGTACGAGAGTCTGAACCTAAGGCCTCATGCCCTAGCAAAAAAAATATAAGCCCAAAAATATAACGCATGTGTAATTTCCTTTTTTTTGTGATTAAGTTCATTCCGAAACAGATACACCTTTTCTCTGGGTTTTGAATAGTAGGCTTCTTGGATTTTCATCTACTTTATCAAAAAAGCGTGTCGCAGATGTCACCATCTCCCGCGTATCTTTTAATGTTTGAATAAGGTCATAAGAACCTGATTGTGTGATTGTATCGAGCGCAGCTTTATTATCTTTTAAGAAATTTCCCATATCGTTGGCAACGGATTTAAATTCGCTTAATGTACCTTGCGAAGAGAGGGAGAAGGCTTTTACTTCTTGATTGAAATCTTTTACAGCCGTGTTCGTATTCTCGACAAGTTCTTTTAACGGCAAAGATGTTTCTGCAAGACGTTCAGAAAGTAGCTCGACATTTTTTAGTGTATCTGAAAATCGTGCTCTATTTTGTTCATTAAATGTGGCATTAAAACGGTCGAAAAGATTGGTAAGTTTGTTAATCATACGCGGTAAAGTTGTCATAATTTCTTCCACGCCCGAATAGCGTGAAGCTATGATTGGATAGAGTTGACCCTTTTTTGCTTTTAAAAGAGAACTTTCTTTGCTCCCCCCATAGATTTGTACGGTTTTATAACCTGTCAATCCTTGAAGTTCAAGGGATGCATAGGCATCTTCCTTAATTGCGATGCTCTCTTTTATTGCAACAACGAGATGAACACAATCTGGACATTCTGAATCCAGTTCAATCTTTTTAACCGTACCCACCGGCACACCAAGATAGTTAACTGCTCCCCCAAGTGTAAGGCCTGTGACCGAGCCCTTAAAATAGATAGAATAAAAGTTACCTTTGTAATCAAGGTCTGACTTAGCTATCCAAAAGAAAAATCCTAGAATACCAAAAAAAGAAAACAGCACAAATATGCCAACCATTAAATACCCAGCTCGTGTTTCCATGATTACTCCATGAGGTCTGAAAAAGTGCCCTGTCCACGAACGCCTCGAAAATAATCGTGAATCCAGGGGTTATCATTATGCAATAAAGACTTTAATGTGCCTACAATAGCACGTTTGTCAACTAAGACACCAATATTATCGCAAAGACGCTTTATGCTATCTAAATCATGCGTGACCATAACAATGGTTAAATTGAGGTTATCCCTCAAGCTTAAAATGAGCTCATCAAAGGCTGCTGCTGAAATAGGATCAAGACCAGCTGTTGGCTCATCAAGAAATAGAATTTGAGGATCAACGGCAAGCGCACGTGCTAAGGAAGCTCTTTTTATCATTCCACCTGATAATTCAGATGGATATTTATAAAAATCTTCTTCTTTTAGACCCACCATTTTTAATTTGATAATGGCTAATTCGCGCGCCAAATCGTTGGGAATATTTTCTAACTCTTTCATAGGGATTTGAATGTTTTCTCCCACAGTAAGTGAGCTAAAGAGAGCTCCACCTTGAAACAAGACCCCCCAGTGGGATTGCAGATGGACCTTCATAATTTTTTCAAGGGAGCCTGCATCCTTTCCCAGAACCTTAATTGTGCCCTGCTTTATAGGCACCAAACCCAAAATGGCCCCTAAAAGAACTGATTTACCCGAGCCCGATCCTCCAACAATACCGAATATTTCATTAGGATATATATTTAAATCTAAATGATTATGAATGATTTGTTTTCCAAACTGAGTCACAAGGCCTTTTATTGATATGATGGGTGATTTTTTGGTCATTTAAACACCTATACTTGAAAAGAAAACAGACAGCAAAGCATCTGCGATGGTCACCAAAAATATTCCTTCGACCACAGAACGTGTCGTGCAAATACCAATACTTTCAGACGTACCCTCAACGCGCATTCCTTGAAAGCAACTGACAATAGCAATAATAGCTCCAAAAACCGGGGCCTTAAGAATCCCGATGCAAAACCCCCATAAGGTAATCGCTTCCCCAATGCGATGGACATAAAGCTCGGGAGTGACATCTAAAGAAAGTACAACCATGATGCCACCCCCTAAAAGTCCTGCTAAGTCAGAAACAAAAGCTAAGAGCGGCATAACAAATATAAGCGCTAACACACGAGGAATTATAAGCACTTCCATGGGGTTCAAGCCTAATGTGTTCAAGGCATCAACTTCTTGGTTAATTTTCATAATCCCAATTTGAGCGGTTATGGCGCTTCCCGTGCGACCGGCAACTAAAATTGCAGTAATAAGAATGCCAACTTCTCTTACAATCGAAATACTGACCAAATTGATAGTATAAATTTCCGCTCCAAAGCGGCGTAATTGTTCTTCTCCTTGATAGGCGAGTACAACTCCAAGGGCCATGGACATAAGAATAACGATGGGTAAAGCATTGACGCCAAATCCCTCAATGTGGGCCACAACAGAGGCGAACCGTAGCCGTCGAGGTTGGAGAAATATGCGGAAAATTCCGACGGCTACTTGGCCTAAAAAAATGATAAGGTCTATTGAGAGACGTGCCATTTCAACAGTGACTTTTCCTAGTTTTACGAGGCGTTTCCCAAAAAAACCAGGAGATTTAGGGCGTTTATCAAAAGAAGACTCATCCGTTTCCAAATGTGAAGAAAGAGCTTGAAAAATGGGGCTTTCATTTCGAACCGTAACTTCATAACCCTTATTTTTTAAAGACTGAACTGTCCGCTGAACAAGCCATACACCTGCCGTATCAATCTCTTTGAGAGGAGCCAAATCAAAAACAATGGTCTTTGGCACCCGCTTTTTGAGGAGATCAAGGCAAAGAGGCTCGGCAATTTTTGCTGTTTTTGCGACCCATACCCCTGTTAATTTAAGTGTAACTTTTTCATTTAGAAAACTTTTTTCTATACCGGGGGGGTGGGGGGCTGTATTATTCATTACGAAAGTTGTTCCATCTTAGGTTGCTATTGGTTATGCTATAGAAATGTTAAGAGAGATTATAGCGGAATGAAAGAAAAACCGAAACGATATTCAACAAGCCTTGTTTTGCCAAAGACTTTAGTCCTTGTAGGCATGATGGGGGCTGGAAAAAGTAGCGTGGGGTGGCGGCTTGCTCGTAGGCTTGGCATTCCTTTTAGTGACACAGATCAAGAAGTGGAAAAGGCTGCAGGCTGTTCAGTGGCTGATATTTTTGAAACGTGGGGAGAGAAAGCCTTTCGAGATGCAGAACGACGTATCCTCAAACGTCTTTTAAGAGGCTCTATTCAAGTTGTTTCCACAGGTGATGGGGCATTTTTTGATGAAGAAAGCCGACTGCTTATCAAAGAAAATGCTATTTCATTATGGTTAAGAGCTGACCCTGTCGTCCTTTATGAACGAGTCATACGAAGAGATACACGCCCCCTTCTTTTCGAAGGTGATGCTAAACAAATTCTTGAAGAAATGGTAGAAAGACGCTACCCAATTTATGCAAAGGCAGATCTTATTGTGGAGAGCAATGATGACGCTCATGAGGCCACCATTGAGCGCGTCATTGAAGCGCTTAAAAGCTATATTTACGATTAGGTCCCCGGTAGAGTGATTGATACACAGTAACGAAAATACTTGACTATTGAAGATAGATAATCCTAGTTTAGCAATGTTCATAATGAGCATTTTATTGTTTTTTAAAGGAGTTTTATAATGAAGCAGATGTTATTTTTGGCAACAACTTTTCTAACTATCACCTCTCCAGTTTTTGGGATGGTAGATGACAAAGAGTCCCAAACCCGAACGATTACCATTGTCGCTGATTTGGATCAGAGTAAGTCACAGCGCGTGTCACCAGGAACGATGGGCAACCGGGACTGGTTCAGTATGCCCGGTCACTTTTCTTGGAATGGCATGCCTGAGGGGTATCAATATGATTTTAAGGATCATAGAGTGACATTCAAAATTTCTTCATCTCCTTCCCCCCAGATGTATGAATTTAGTACGTGCTATACACCCGAAGCACAGTTTGGTAGTGAAAAAGAAACTTGGTATACACACTCCTTTTTCGCTGAGATTGCCGGTGGACATGAAGATAACACAGTACAAGCAACATTATTAAAAATTGAACAAGAAATCCCTTCTTTTGAAAGAGGGGCCTGCAGTTCTCCAAAGATATGCAGACAAATTTACAAAAGATAATACAAATCTAAGCCGTCATCAATCATAGCGATGGCGGCCATTTTTTCTGCCCTCTCGCAAACCATCTTTCCATATTGAGTATAGTTACCTGTCGGGTATAGCCACGAGATGATAGGGCAGATAAAGGATATGCGAACCACAAAGGAAAACCTTTACACTCTTCTCGAAGAGAGGTACAGTTAGGCTGTTTTTGATAAATAAATAGAAAATTTGAGCATGAAATATTTTTTTAAAATTCTTCTTGTCCTTGCCTTAAGCATAGAGTTTGCATACGCAAATGAGGGAATTAAGAATCTTGCGAACAAAAATTGCGCGACAGGAGACGTTAAAGCGGTTCCTATCTATGATTGTGGTGGCATTTTTTTTGGTAACTCTATAGAAGACGATGACCCCTTGGAGCCGCTCAACCGTGGTATTTTTTGGGTTAATCAGGGCATAGATTATGTTCTTATTGAACCAATCGCATGGGCTTATAGTGAAATTATCCCCGAATATGGACGGGATAGAATTAGCAATATTCTACGAAATTTGAATGAACCTGTGGTTCTCGTCAATAATCTCCTTCAAGGAGAACTCGAAGACGGACGAGATACGATTTGGCGTTTTGTATTTAACAGTACAATTGGGGTTGCGGGGATATTTGATGTATCCACAGACCTGGGAATTCCCTATAAAAAGGAGGATCTGGGGCTGACCCTTGCTTCTTGGGGATTCGGGCCAGGTCCCTACCTTGTGCTTCCGATCTTAGGGCCTTCTAATATGCGAGATGGTTGGGGACGACTAGGAGATTTCGCAGTTGATCCTATCAACTGGTGGACCTTCGGTTTGCCGGTGACGGGCCGTACAGCCGTTCAAGTGTTAGACGCCAAAACGGATAACATTAATGTTACAGATGAGATTAAAAAGAATTCCATCGATTATTATGCGAGTATTCGTACTTGGTATACAGAAAGACGACTCGCTCTTACGACTGCTGTTGAGGATCGTCAAGCAGTTGATACACCACGTCCTGACGAGGATGAAGATGAAATTGTTCTGTCGAGAGAATGAAGAAGTAGTATTTTTCCTCAAAATATTGAGGAAAAATAAATTAAAAGGAGATTATTACTCATGAAGAAAGTTTTTTTTATTTTAATATCGTTGTGGATGGGGGTTCAAAGCACTCAGGCCGCAGTTAGCCCTAAACAAGCAGAAGCTTTTATGAATAACATTGGATCAACAGTGATAAGCCTCTTGACTGACAAGTCAATTACAGACCAACAACGAGCCGATAAATTTCAAGAAATCTTAGAAAAGTCTTTTAATGTAAATGCCGGCGGTAAATTTGTGTTGGGTCGCTATTGGAAGCAAGCAACGCCAGATCAAAAAAAGCATTTTTTAAATCTCTTTAAAGCAACCACCGTTGCGAGTTATGCTACCCGTTTTAAGGATTACACATCCCAAAAATTTGAAATTACCGGTTCTCGTCCAGAAGGTGATGGGGGAGTTACAGTTTTAAGTAGAATCATCCGACCTAAAGGCGCGCCTATTTCTATTGATTGGAAAATTTTTGAAAGTAACGGGGAGATGCGAATTTATGATGTTGTTTTAGAGGGCATTAGTATGAGTGTTACCTTGCGTTCAGAATATGCAGCCGTTATTCAACAGGGAGGTGGCAACATTCAAGTCCTTGTTAATGCCCTTGAAAAAAAACTTCAGTCTTTTAAGTAAACTAATTTATACATATCTGACGAGTTATTTACCCCCTTTCTCTACGGGAGAAAGAAGTTGATATTTTAGACCTTGAATGCGATTTAGAGCTTAAAATAATACACGACACAGCACGGAATAGAAGAAAATTAAACAAGGGGCCTTCATGTCGCAGGAGTCCATGACCTATCTGCATCAATTTTTAGAAGAAATGACTGCAAGTAGGAAGATGACCCGATCTACGCTCCACGCTTATGAGGGGGACCTACGGGATTTTTATCATTTTTTTAAAGATCAACCTGTTGAAAATGTAGCGTTTCCCGACATTCAAAACTATCTCCTCACCCAGAAACATCTTGCACCATCGACGGTAGCGCGGCGCCTTTCCTCATTGCGTCAATTTTACACATTCCTCATAGCAAATGGAAAAATAAAAGAAAATCCCTTCTCCTTCGTGCGGATGACCCCTTACAAATCAAAACTCGCTCCTCTCGCAAACCCCGAGGATGTGACACGTCTTTTGGAAGGGGCTCAGGGGGCGAACAGCGCTGAAGGAAAGCGTCTTTCTGTTCTTCTGCAAATCCTTTATATAAGTGATATGTCTGTAAACGATCTTGTGTCTTTACCTCTTGCTGTTGGTTTAGTTGTTTCAAAAGGTAGAAAAAAATTTCTTACCTTCCATAAAAATAATCTAATTGTGCCTTTAACAAAGGCAGCGCATGATTCTTTGCAAGCATATATGAAAGTCAGAAATCATTTTTTAATACGAAACCAAGAATCTCCATGGCTTTTTCCTTCTTCAAGTCAGAAGGGTCATTTGACACGCCAGAGATTCGGTCAGCTATTAAAAGAACTTTCGTTAAAAATGAAGCTGGACCCCGTTGACAATTCACTTTATAATTTCCGATATAACCTTCGAAAAAATAAAGAATTAGAAAGAAATTTTGGGGACGATTAAATAACTTAACAAGGATAAAAAATGAGAAAATATTTAATATTGTTGGCGTGTACTGCTATCTTGGGGCAAGAAGCGCAAGCGCAAGAGTACCTCGGAAACCAAACTTTGAAGGGAGAGACTCTTCACGAGGTCAACATTATGGGAAGTGCTAACTTAACCGATATTAAAGCAGACACCCTATCCGTTCTGGGCACCTTGGAGTTTCATAACCTTGCAGTCACAAAAGAAACTAACATTGCAGGTCCTATAAAGAAAAGTGAAAAAGGAAAATTTGGCTCTTTAAATATCGTCGGAGAATTTGAGGCTGCCGATGTTACATGCACCAAACTGGATGCAGCAGGGTCCGTATCCGTAGCAGGACTGACGGTTTCGGGAGATGCAAATATTGCAGGCAGCTTAACCCTTAAGGCTTCCAAAGATCCTAATAAAACCTCGAATAATCTTAAAAACCTTACGATCGCAGCTGCAGAAATTTCTTTAGAAGATACGATCGTTGAGGGGAATATACTTGTGAAAAAAACGTCCGAGTGGGTTGGGGGCGACAAAAAGCAAGTTCTTAAACTGCTGGGTAAAACCACAGTCAAGGGAACAATTTCTTTTGAAGCTGGAAACGGTACCCTCGAGCAGTCAGGTGACGTTAAGATTGAAGGAAAAGTCACAGGCGCTACAGTCGAGAAGAAGTAAGATTAGAAAAAGCACCCTTGCCCATAGGGGGGCGAGGGCGCCCTTTTGATACGTTTACCCTAGGGCCCGGAAGACCCCATGGTGGTAAATACGTACAACCGTCTGGTTGTGGGATTATCCTTCCTCCAATATAAATTTGCAAAAAATCTATACTAATGGTATTTACTTCCCCTAGAGTAGTTCTATTAACGCCAGGCAAGCCATGAGCAATCTTTTTATTCTACCCACTTTTTTGGGAGATATGATTTTAACTACAGGGGTTATTGATAAATACAGGCACGAGCCTGCAACGATTATCGCAACGCCCCTGACAGCCCCTCTATTTGCCGACCTTCCTCATCTTGAGAGACTCATCATCATTAAAAAGAAACCCTGGAAAAAGCATTGGCTTGAGATGTGGTCTGAAACACACAAAATATCTTGGAACAACGTCATTGACTTCAAAAGCGCAGCCTTTCCCTTGCTTTTAAAGGCAAACAAAAGATATGGATGGGCCCATACCACAGATAAGGTTCATAAAGTTCATCAGATAACCCAGTTCATGATGGCGCAGGAACCTTTATCCCCCACCTTATGGTTTTCTGAAGAGCGGCTTGCGCGTGTTAAGCCCGAAAGGCCCGTCTTTGCGGTCGCCCCTGTTCCCGGATGGAAAGGGAAGCAATGGCCTATCGAAAATTTCGTAACCCTTTTGACAACTTTCTGTAAAACCTATCCGGATGCGCAAGTGGCAGTTTTCTGCGCCCCGAGTGAAAGGGAACTTGTTCAACCGCTACTTGATAGTCTTCCTAAGGATCAATGCATTAATACGATTGGAAATGATCTTCTGGATAGCGCTGCTCTGATTCAATCTTCCCGACTTTGTATTGCGAATGATTCGGGCCTCATGCATCTCAGTGCAGCCGTGAAAACCCCTACCATCGCGCTGTTTGGTCCTTCAAATGAGAACATTTACGGGCCTTGGTCAGACCAGAATCCTTCCCCTCATCGTACGGTAAGAGGATCTCCCTTTACAGGCAATGTCAGGCAACTCAAAGAAAATACAAAGTGTTACATGACAGATCTTGCGGTTTCTCCCGTGTGGGAAGTGGTAAAGGAGCGGTGGGAAACGCTGGGGGGGTGATGAAAGGCAAAGCTATATTGCTTTTTGGGCTCTCCCTGGCCTATGCTGTGACATATTAAAGTAAAGAGTAGATAAACAAATGGCCATAACACTTGATTTTGAAAAACCGATTGCTGAGCTTGAGATTAAGCTTGCTGAACTTCGCCTGATTTCCACCAGTGGTGAAGTGAATATTGCGGCCGAGGTTAAGCGTCTTCAAGAAAAGATTGATAAACTCATTAAAAAATCATATCAAACCCTTACGCCATGGCAAAAAGTTCAGGTCGCCCGCCATCCGGAAAGGCCTCACACGAGCGATTACATTTCAACACTCTTTACGGATTTTACGGCTCTCGCTGGGGATCGGAATTTTGGAGAGGATGAGGCCATTATTGGAGGTCTTGCCCATTTTCGCGGCCATCCCGTCGTTGTTATCGGGCATGAAAAGGGAAAAGACACGGAACTTCGTATCAAGCACAACTTTGGTATGCCTCGACCTGAAGGCTATCGGAAGGCTGCTCGATTGATGCAACTGGCGGACCGATTTAAACTTCCCATCATGACCTTTGTGGATACGGCTGGTGCCCACCCGGCTATTGAAGCTGAAGAAAGAGGGCAGTCAGAAGCCATCGCTCGCAGCCTTGAAGTCAGTGCAGCTGTCAAAGTTCCTATTCTCACCACAATCATTGGGGAAGGGGGGTCAGGAGGAGCCGTTGCTCTGGCCTTTGCCAATGTCATTATCATGCTGGAACACTCTGTATATTCGGTCATTTCTCCAGAGGGTTGCGCTTCAATTTTATGGCGCACACGGGATGAAAAAGAAAAAGCCGCAGCAGCTTTAAAGCTCACGGCTCAAGATCTTAAGGAACTCGGCGTCATTGACACGATTATTCCTGAACCCCTGGGGGGTGCTCAACGAGACCCCCAAGCTACCATTCAAACCGTCGGAAATGCGCTGGAAAAGGCCCTCAAACCCCTTCTAGCTTTGAAGGGGTCTGTTGTGCGCGAGAAGCGGCGGGCCAAGTTTTTAGCCATGGGTCGGATGAAGGTCGCTTAGGGGATATCGTTTTTCTATACTTATAGTGGCTCTGCTATCAATTTTTTATCCCTCATAACGATCTTAAATTTATCGTTTGCTGATATGGTGACAAATGTATTGACCACACCACTCATATTTTTTTCTACAACGGTCACGGGCAAAACACTTAGGTCCTCAGTCGTATAAACTTCTCCTACTGGCAAGTCTACAGGTTGTTTTTCTTTTAGGTCTAAGCCAATGACTGCCCCAGTCTCATTTTTTATTGTAAGTGCATTCCCCACATCTGGCGCAATCATAGCGCCTGTCATTAAGGTAACGCCTACCAATAAATATCCTAATTCCTTTTTCATTTGTCAATGCTCCCAATTGTTGATATATTTATTATAAACGAATACAGGTAAATTATTTATTAATAAAAATTACAATGAGGTGCTTTTTTCAAAAATAAGAGTTACATTCTCACAGAGGGTGGGATAAAATGCGGTTTAGCTACCCACCCTATAAGGAAAAACCATGTCTATCATCGTTCGTTTTGCCCCTTCGCCAACGGGTTACCTGCATATTGGAAGCGCCCGGACAGCCCTTTTTAACTGGCTTTTTGCCCGTCATCATGGGGGAAAAATGCTGCTCCGCATTGAAGACACAGATAGGGCGCGCTCAACCACGGAGGCAGTGGGCGCCATCTATAAAGGACTCGAATGGTTGGGTATCGATTGGGATGAAACCCCCGTTCATCAGTTTGAGCGGAGCGGGCGACATGTGGAAATTGCTCATACTCTTTTAGAAAAGGGTCTGGCCTATCGGTGCTATTGCTCCGTGCAAGAGCTGGAAACCATGCGGGAGGAGGCGCGGGCAAAAAATCTTCCCCCCCGTTATGATGGACGGTGGCGCGATCGTCCAGCCGCGGACGCCCCCGAAGGGGTCAAACCAGTTATTCGTTTCAAATCCCCTCAAACAGGGGATACGGTTATTCATGACCTTGTCCAAGGGGAAGTACGGGTCTCTAACCAGCAATTGGATGATATGATTATCTTGAGGGCCGATGAAACCCCTACCTTTAATCTTTCGGTGGTTGTCGATGATCACGATATGGGGATTACTCATATCATTCGAGGCGACGATCATCTAACCAATATGTTCCGGCAATTTCATATCTTTAAGGCCATGGATTGGAAAATTCCCCACTATGCCCATATCCCCCTGATTCATGGTGTTGATGGGGCAAAACTTTCCAAACGTCATGGCGCACTGGGTGTTGAAGCCTATCGAGACATGGGCTTTCTGCCAGAAGCTCTGCGTAATTATTTGTTGCGCCTGGGCTGGAGCCATGGGGATGCGGAAATTATTTCAACAGAAGAGGCAATCCAATGGTTTGATCTTGATCATGTTGGTAAGTCTCCTGCTCGCTTTGACTTTGTTAAACTTACCAACCTGAATGGGCATTATATGCGTGAGGCAGACAACGAAAGACTTGTCACTCTGGTTGTTCTTTTTATTGAATCAGCCCATGGGCTTTCCCTAACCGCAGAAGATCGTGATCTCTTAAAACGCGGCATGACGGGGCTGAAAATGCGCGCAAAAACCATGCTAGAACTGGCGGAAATGAGCCTTTTTTACTTCGCCCCTCAACCTCTGAGTGAAGGCGCTAGGAAGCTATTGGACCAGGATGGAGTAAAGCTGCTTGCTCTTATCACCGATTCTTTAGTGGGCCTTCCTGAAACTTCCTGGACTGAAGAACAGTTGGAAAATCACCTGCGTGAATTTGCCGAGACCCATGATGTGAAGCTCGGGAAGCTTGCGCAACCTTTGCGCGCTGCTTTAACCGGCAGCACTGTTTCGCCAAGTGTGTTTGATATTATGCATGTCTTAGGTAAAGACAAGTCTTTAGCAAGATTAAATAGTAAATAGAAAGTATTTTTATTATAAATTATTAATTCCTTAACTTCTATTGTGTATAAATAAACTTATCAACAATAGAAAGGAATTATTATGTATTTAAAAATTTTATCCCTCATGCTCTTATCAGCCGTCTTGTTTTCTCATGCCGTAAAAGCTGAATGTGCCTGTTCTAAAAATCGTGCGCCAAACGCATTCATTCAGATGGATGTAGATCGTTCCATAGAGGATACTCTTGGTTATCATCCAACTTATTAATTAGAAAGGAGCTATCATTATGTATAAAAGAATTTTTCTGCTCAGTGCAGTATTCCTTGCCTTTTTTGCTCATGGTGTAAAGGCACAAAACGCGTTTCAGAGATACACCGACTGCTATACCCCGTGTATGGAAAAACATAATGATTACAATAGATGTAATCAAGAGTGTAAACGTTAGTGAGTGCGGTTTTCCACAATTCTTAACGCATAAAGACGCAGGGCGCTGGAAAGAGCGCCCTGTCTGTTTTCGTCCACCTGTCTGATCACTTGGCTAAGGGAAATGTTTTGGGCAAGGGCGGCTTCCTCTAAGACTCTCCAAAACGCATTCTCAAGAGAAACACTGGTTTTATGGCCATGGAGGCTCACGGAACGCTTGTGAAATCGGGTACCGTCGGGGGAGCTCATATTGGCCTCTCGAATAATAATTTTCTTTTAAACTTGCATTGGGTGAGAGACAGCGAATATTTCCCCCCGGGCGTCATCCCCGAGAGCGCGTAGCGTGACTCGGGGACCCAGGAAAAGTTTGCAACATAATAAGCATTTTTCTGGGTTCCCGCCTTCGCGGGAATGACGCCAGAAGGGAGTTTGGATGCTTCGCAATGAAAACCATGGTAGGGCACTGATTACTGGCCCCTGACCCCTGGAACTCCCACCATCGCTTCGGGTCTTACCCATTCTTCGTATTGTTCTTTTGTTACATAACCTAGATCTAGGGCAGCTTGTAAAAGGGTCGCATTCTCCTTATGCGCTTTTTTCGCGATTTCTGCCGCCTTGTCATAGCCAATGTGGGGGTTCAAGGCAGTGACCAGCATCAGGGATTGATAGAGGGATTCATGAATGCGCTTTTCATTGGCCGTGATCCCTACCACGCATTTTTCTGTAAAGCTTTTCATCCCGTCCGCCAACAAACGAATGGATTGAAGCACGTTATAAATGATCACCGGCTTGAAAACATTTAGCTCCAGCTGGCCGTTTGATCCCGCTATACTGACGGTCACATGGTTGCCCATAACCTGGGTAGCGATCATGGTTAGGGATTCGCATTGGGTGGGGTTGACCTTTCCCGGCATGATGCTTGATCCGGGCTCGTTCTCGGGCAAGATAAGCTCGCCCAAGCCGGACCGTGGCCCAGAGCCCAGTAGCCGAATATCGTTGGCAATTTTCATCAACGAGACCGCAAGGACATTAAGAGCACCCGAGACTTCCACCATGGTATCTTCCGATGCAAGGGCTTCAAATTTATTTTCCGTGGTCACAAAGGGAAGGCCGGAGAGCTCCGTCACTTTTTTCGCAAAGTGTTCCCCAAATTTGCGGGGCGCATTCAGGCCCGTCCCCACTGCCGTTCCCCCTTGAGCTAGCTGATACAGATGGGGAAGGGTATTTTTAATGCGCGCAATCCCCATCTTGATTTGGGCAGTATAGGCCGAAAATTCCTGCCCCAGGGTCATGGGTGTTGCGTCTTGCAAGTGAGTCCGCCCAATTTTGATAATGTTCTTAAAGGCGCGTTCCTTGGCCTCCAAAGCACGATGTAGCTCTTCAAGAGCCGGAAGCAGGGCTTTATGAATCTCAAAGGCTGTGGCCATATGCATGACGGTGGGAAAAGAATCATTTGAAGATTGGCTTAAATTCACATGATCATTGGGATGAACAGGATTCTTTGAGCCCATCTTTCCCCCGAGCAGTTCAATGGCTCGATTAGAAATGACTTCATTCGCATTCATATTGGTCTGGGTCCCTGAACCGGTTTGCCACACCTTAAGAGGGAAATGATTGTCAAGTTTCCCTGTCATGACCTCGTCTGCGGCTTGAATAATGGCGTTCCCCAAGGTGGGATCTAATAACCCCAGGTCCATATTCACAAGAGCTGCTGCTTTTTTTTGTAATCCTAAGGCATGAATAAGGGAAAGGGGCATACGTTCGATTCCAATTGAGAAATTTTGCCGCGAACGTTCTGTTTGCGCACCCCAATAGGCATCAAGGGGGACCTCTATGGGTCCAAAACTATCTGTTTCCAAGCGCATTCCATTTTCCCCTCTGTTGTTCCCGATCGCTTTAAGGTATGTATCGTGCTCTTGAGCAACCGTAGCAGTTGATATCAAGGTGAGACTGAGAAATATATAACATAATTCTTTTTTCATTTAAATAACCCCTTAATTTGGACCTCAATAGGCCCAAAACTATCTGTTTCTGTCCGCATGCAAATTTCCCCTCTATTGTTCCCGCTCTCTTTAGGCTAATTATGCCATATGCAGACATATAAGCCAATGCAACGTGCAATTCATGAAGCCGAAAAAGCTTATGCCCAAGACGAAGTCCCGGTGGGGGCTGTGATTGTGGACAGCCTTACGGGGGAGATTGTGGCCACCGCTCACAATGAGATGGAGCATCTGCAGGACCCTACGTCTCACGCTGAAATGCTTGCTATTCGGCGAGCCACAGCGACGCTTGGAAATGGGCGTCTCGAAAATTGCGATCTGTATGTCACCCTTGAGCCTTGCCCTATGTGTGCCCAGGCGATCAGTTTTGCCCGCATCCGCCGCCTTTATTTCGGGGCCTATGACCCCAAGGGGGGAGGAGTAGACCATGGTGCCAAGATTTTTAATGCGTCTTCTTGCCATCATGTCCCTGAGGTCATGGGTGGCCTAGAAGAAAAAAAATGTGTCCAAATTTTAATAAAATTTTTTGAAAATAAAAGATAAATTCAAAATAAAATTCAAAAGCAGATAGATAATTATTTTTAAAAATAATATAATTTAATTGTTTTTTACTTTTATTGAATTAGTTGTAAATCCCCTTTCTACAAAAAAATTCTCTTGAAGTTCAATAGATGTATGAGGTAAGAGAGAAGATGGATGAGTGGTTTTCGTTTTCAATCCCGGAAAAAATAAATTTACGCATAAACCTTTGTTTAGCGGTGCTGAAAAAATGTTAAAAATAATAAGGTGGTAAAGTGAAAACTGGTTTTTATAATAAATTACTTGGACTCGCGATGCTCCCTCTGTTTTTGGGAGAGTACGCTAGGGCACTTCCTAACAAAAAAGAGCCGCTCTGCAGTACGGGGCCAAAATGGAATCCAGAAACTCGTTTTCGAGCGGCTGCAAGTAACCATCGGTCTTTGGCACAAATCGACCTCTTTGCGCCTTTGGCCCAAGACGATACCTCTCTCGTTTTTTTAGACTTACGTTTTTGGCGCGATACAAAGAGCAATACAGAAGGAAACTATGGGCTTGCTTACAGAAAATTGAACCCTTCCTTAGGGTGGATTTTTGGCGGCTATGGGTTTTTTGATAACCGCCTTACTGAGCATAATAATGTGTTTCAACAAGGTACTTTCGGCGTTGAAGCCTTGAGCGAGCTTTGGGATTTTCGTCTGAACGCCTATGCTCCTTTATCGAAAGCCAAAAAAATACTTCATCCTTCCTCAAAACCCGAAAAAATTGTTTTTCGCGGGCATGAAGAATATTTTACTTCTCACAAAGAAATTTCTCTTAGAGGATTCGATACGGAGATTGGACGCCTCGTGCCAGGCACGGAAACAGTTCGCTTTTATGTAGGTGGATATCATTTTCAGGGCTCGGGTACTCATAAAATTAATGGTGTGCGCACCCGTCTAACCTGGTCAATAAATGACCACATCGATGTGGAAGCCGACTATCAATATGATAATGTTCGCCATAGCGCACCCTTTTTCTGGCTAACTTTGCGTATCCCATTTGGAGAAGCAACCCTAAAGAAATTGACCCCCCTTGAGCGCAGAATGCAGGAGGTCATTGTTCGAGATATTGATATTGTTACCCAAAAGAAAAAAGTTCCCGCACCTACAGGCCGTAAATTCATTTTTGCGAGCCTAAATGGGCAGGGAGATGGTACGTTTGAATCTCCTATGGACTCAAATAATCAAGAAGTGGTTCTTGCTCTTCTAAAATCAAATCCCCAATATCTCTATTATGATCTTAGTAGTGGAAAGATCATGAAAGCAAAAGAAAAAATAGACCAGGTACAGAAGACATTAAAGTTAGAGGTGCCTGAAGCTCCACAACCTCCTCACCGAGTTCCTCAACAAACTCCTGCAGTTCCCCCGGCCCCCATAGCGACACAGCAACCAGCGCCTATTATAGAAACAGTTCCGCAACCTGAGCTTGTTACGGAAGTAATTCCTGAAGCTGTTGTTGTGCCCCAACAGCCTGGGCCTGTCGTAGAAGCACACCAACCTGAGTCTATTGTTGAGGCCCCGCAGCCTGAGCCTATTATTGAATCTCCACAGTCTGACTCTATTGTTGAGGCTCTGCAGGGTGAGTCTATTGTTGAGGCTCTGCAGGGTGAGTCTGTCGTGGAAGCACCCCAACCTGAGGCTGTCAGGGAAGTGATGACAGAGTCTATTATAGATATACAGCCTGAACCTGCTATAGAAGTACCCGTCTTAGAGACTCAGCACACCCCGGTTGTAGACGTTCCGGTCTTACAGATTCCACAGGAACCAGCTGCTGTAACACCAACCTTACAAGCTACGTCGGAAGCGATTCCTCAGCAACAGGAAGCGGAAACCCTACGCCAACGAGAAGTTGAGCGTTTAAGAGAGCTTGAAGCGGTTCGTCTTGAGCAGGAACGTCAAGAAGAAGCTAGGCGTTCAAGAGCTGCGGAAGACGCTCGCCAGGAACGGGAACGTCAACAAGAAGAGCTTCGCCAGCAACAGAAAGCGGAAACGCTACGCCAACGAGAAGTTGAGCGCTTAAGAGAGCTTGAAGAGGATCGTCTTGAGCAGGAACGTCAAGAAGAAGCTAGGCGTTCAAGAGCTGCGGAAGACGCTCATCGGGAACGGGAACGTCAACAAGAAGTGCAGCAGCCTGAGCGTATTGTGGAAGTGGTGCCAGAGCCTATTGTAGAAATACACCCTGAACCTATCGTAGAAGCAGGGCCGGAACCTGTGGAAGAAGTTCTGCAGCCTGAGGGTGTCGCAGCGGTTCGGTCTGAACGCTTCCAACAAACGACCGAACAGGAACAGCTTGAAAAAGAACGTCTCGAACAGGAGTCTCTCCAAATAAAAAAACTTGAATTCGAAAACCGCATAAAAGCAATTGTCGAAACAAAACAGCTTCAACAAGAGGAAAAAGATCGCAGGCAAAAGGAAATACTAAGACGCCAACAAGAAGTTGATCGTTTACGAACCTTGGAAGAGTCTCCACTCGAACAGGCGCGGCTTGAACAGCAGGCACGACTAGAGAATGAACGTCACGAGCAAATACACCTTGAGCATGTTCAGCGCCGAAAAAATTCTGAAGATCGCCGGAAAATGGAAGCAGAAGCTGAACCTTTAAAGCTTGAAGCGTTCCGCCATGAACTCTCTAACCACTCAAGTTTTAAAGAGACAGTAAATGACATTCTCGGGCCCATCTTGTTCCAAAAAGACCCAGGACTTATCAAGCAGCAAGAGGACAAACGCGCTTCTCACGAAAGGCTTCAAGAGAACGAAGCCCAGCGCCAATTGGACTTTCTGTTAAAACAAGAGAAAGAGCTCTACCAACAGAAAAACGAACGTTCCTCTGCTCTCGTACGCCTCAACAGGACAGAGGAAACACGCCAAGTGAACTTCCTGTTCCAAAAGGACGCAGAGCTTCGTCGGCAGGAAGCGAATCACCACAGTACTCACGAAAACTTCAAAGAGGAAGAAACGCAGCGCCAAGCACATGTTCAGTTCCAAAGAGCGCAAGAGCTCGATCAGCAGCACGAGGACAGACTCGCTGCTCACTCAAGATTTAATGAGGAAGAAACACGTCGCCAAACGCACATTCAATTCCTGAAAGATGAAGAGTTCCGCCAGCAGCAAGGGGAAAGACACATTGCTCACATACGCTTTAAAAAGGAAGAAGAAGTTCGATTAGAACAAACCCGGCTCCCGCAAGTGGAAGAAGAATATACAGACACAGCCATCGTTCCTTGGTTATCCTACGCGTCGGGGGAACATATAGAGGTTCCTGAACTTCTTATTGCTAACCATCAGAAAGAATCTAAAACGTTACTGAACCTTTATGATGCTCCTATTTCTGAAGATGCTCTTAATAAAACTGAAATAGGTGAATATCAGGAGGTTATACATTTTAATATAAAACAATTGCCTTTAGCCCAAGACCAGCTATCGCTTATGGAGAAATTAAAATCTAATCTTACAGTTGATGTTTCTCATCTTAACAGCCCTGAAGATATAGAAACAGTGAAAGTCATACTTGCCAAGTATTATCCTCATGCTAAAGTCTATGAAGAGGATAAAGGGATTGATACGACGGGCATCATATTTGAAGATATGGGAGAATCTCCTGCTAAGCTCAAGAACGAAGTTATAGATGAAGGATTGGATACGGAAAACATTGACTTTGAAGATATGGGGCAATCTCCTACTAAGCTCAAGAAGGAAGTTATAGATGAAGGATTGGATACGGAAAACATTGACTTTGAAGATATGGGAGAATCTCCTACTAAGCTCAAGAAGGAAGTTATAGATGAAGGATTGGATACGGAAAATATTGACTTCGAAGATATGGGAGAATCTCCTACTAAGCTCAAGAACGAAGTTATAGATGAAGGATTGGATACGGAAAACATTGACTTTGAAGATATGGGGCAATCTCCTACTAAGCTCAAGAAGGAAGTTATAGATGAAGGATTGGATACGGAAAACATTGACTTTGAAGATATGGGAGAATCTCCTACTAAGCGCAGGAACGAAGTTATAGATGAAGGATTGGATACGACGGGCATTATCTTTGAGGATATGGGAGAATCTCCTCCTAAGAAAAGTACTAATAAACCCAAGCTTCGCATTATTCCTTTCAATCTCTATGGCAGAAACAGGGGGAATTCGAAGGCTCCTGCCAAAAAAATTAAGGGCTCTCCGCAATCCCATTTAAGAGATAAAACTAACGTGATAAAGTAAGAAAGTGTACATTTTTAGCTTATTAAAATTAGGTAGTTAAAAATTTAAAAGTATTTCTTGTAATTTAGTTTTTTTAGGTTATGATTAGATCGAAGTTAGGGGCTTATTTTTGGATTTAAAATTCCATAAGCTTTTGAAAATGATCTTTGTTTTATTATATTTTTTTGAGGTATTTTTATGAAAAATTCTGTTAAGTCGCTTTTAGTTTGTACAATAATAGCATCTTCTTTTCCAAGCCATAGTGAGGCCGGATTTCTTTTTAGTAAGCCCGCAGTAGATGAGACCCCTGAACAAGGTGGCAAGCAACGTCGTATACAACCAAAGATGCGGACGCCATGGGAAAACTACTCTTATCCAACCCATTCCACGTGGACGTATCTCTCTTATCCTGTCAATCTAGTCTATGGTATGTGCTATAGTATAATGAGCTTTTTTACATGGAAAACGCCTATTGAAGGAAATATTAAAGCCGCTCATAACTCTGCTTCTCATGAAAAGAAGGATGAGAGAACGGGGGACTCTTCTATCATTAATAAAAGTAATGTCACGAAGATTAATTCTATCCCTATAGAAAATAATGATTCAGGGAGTCAATCCAATTCTCATAAAACTGAGAATAAATCTAGGAATATTGTTTCACTAACTTCAAAGAGGGATGAAAAATATCAAAATAAATCTAACGCCTCTCTAAAAGAAGATGAATCTATTCCAAATGTATCCGTAAATTTTGAAGAATATGCGCGTAATATTGAAAAACCAATAAATGAGCTGCGCGCAAAATCAGTTGTGGACAATGAGAATTTTCCAAAATTTGGGAGTGAGGAGACAGTAAATTCCCCATCCTTGCTCACACTAAACCTAAACAACCATGAGCAAAACTTTAACACTCACATTTCTAATGGTACCTCCTCTGACCCTCAAAGAACAACCCGTCGTGATGCGCTAAAGGAAGAATCCGAATCTCAAATCATTATAGAACCTCAAATCATTATATTTGGATCACTCTCCATAGAATATCCTAGCGATTTAAAATTAGTTCCTAACTCGGAGGGGGGGTATACTTTCGAGATTCCAAAAACTTGTTTTGTACAAATATTCCCAAATTACGAAGCCTCGTCAAAAAATGGTCATGTAAGAGAATTAGGAAAAAAAATAGTCATTGAAGATCAAGAGAAATTAAAGAAAAGTATGGAGTTGATTTTAGAGGATATGCAAGAAAAAGCCAGGCAAGAAGAAGCCAGGCAAGAAGAAGCCAGGCAAGGAAGAGGAGATATACAAGAAATAGGAGGCGCTCTTCAGAAAACAGCCAGTTTAATTAAATTTATTCAAAAGTTGATAGGAGAACAAGAGTTAAGTCTTTTAGCGGTACGGAATGAAAAGTCCAAAATTTCCAAACTTGTTCTAAAATTTAACAAGCAGAATGAAGGCAAAAACCCTGAAATTCTGATAACGGTTCCAAAGCAAAAGGAACCAATGGGTACAAAGGAACAAAAGAAATAGTAAAATCGTAAGCTTTCGTTTGCAGTCTCCTAATATGTTCACCCACATAGCAATGCAGTGGCCCCTTCTGGATTGCTATTTTTTCTTGGTGTAAGATATTATAAGAGCTCATAATGATGCGCGCCTTTCCGCCGCCCTACTTGTTTTCCGCCTATGCATTTGATAAGAAACACCCTATGATGTGGATATTAAACGTAAAATCTGACGGTGCGTGAGCATTAAGACCACTCCTTGGAACAGAATAATTGCCGAATAAACCGGCTTTCTAAGGAATGAAATAGGGCGCCTCAAAAATTTTGGCAGGACAGATCTCTATGAATATCTATTTTAACCCCGCTATTAATGACGCTCTTGATTTCATGGAGAATACATCTCAGAACCTTTTTATTACAGGAAAGGCAGGAACGGGGAAGTCAACCCTTCTCACCTACTTTAGGCGTCACACAAAGAAGAAGGCTGTTGTTCTGGCTCCAACAGGCGTTGCAGCAATTAATGTTCAGGGACAAACCATCCACTCATTTTTCAAATTCAAGCATAGCGTTACCTTAGGCTCGATTCGGAGGCTTAAGGAAAGCAAGACGAAGAAAAGCATTTACAAACAATTAGATATGCTAATTATTGATGAAATTTCCATGGTGAGAGCGGATTTACTGGATTGTGTCGATAAGTTCTTGCGAATGAACGGAAAAAATCCAACGCTCCCCTTTGGAGGAGTTCAAATGATTTTTATTGGGGATCTTTATCAGCTTCCCCCCGTCGTTACATCCCAAGAAAAGGAAATTTTTCAAACCCAATACAAAAGCCCTTATTTTTTTAGTGCTCAGTTTTTTAATGAGTATGAAATGACCTTTATTGAACTCGATAAAATATTTCGCCAACAAGACGATCGCTTCATTCATTTTTTAAATGCAATTCGCAATGAAACAATGACAGCGGCGGATATGCACCTCTTAAATCAAAGGGTAAGGCCAGACTTTAAAGCTGAAGAATACGTGTGCCTAACACCCAAAAATAGTACAGCAGATGAGATCAATGCAGCTCAGCTGGCTGCCTTAAAGGGAAAACCCTTTGTCACAGAAGCGCGGATTGAAGGGACTTTTGGAAAAGAATATTATCCCACACGCCAGACCTTAAAATTTAAGGTAGGCGCGCGCATTATGATGGTGAATAATGATTCTGAGGGTTCTTGGGTCAATGGAACCATGGGTAAAATTCTGGGGGTTGAAAAAGGCGACGTAGGAAATGTCATTCTTGTGCGTTTGGAGGATGGCGCTGAGGTTGAGGTTCGTCCTTACAAATGGGAAATCAACCGGTTTTTTCTAGAGTCCGATGTCATCAAAACAGAGGTCATTGGTTCTTTTACCCAATATCCTCTGACCTTAGCCTGGGCCCTCACTATCCATAAAAGTCAGGGAAAAACGTTTCAAAAGGTTATGCTGGATATTGGTAGTGGTGCCTTTATGTCGGGACAAGTGTATGTCGCCTTAAGTCGTTGCACATCCCTCGAAGGATTAATCTTGCAAAAACCCATTTATCCCCGACACATCTGGAGTGACCAAGAAGTTGTGACATTTATCGGTAGTCTCAAACCCCATGCCCCCACTATGCAGCTTTCAACCGAGGATAAAGTGGCCCTCATCAAGCTTTCCCTCGAGCATCAGAAAGCCTTTGAGATGACCTACCTCAATGCAGCCAATGAAAAATCCACCGGGTACGTGACACCCACTTCTGTTGGTTTGTTGAGATACCATAATATGCCTTATACGGGGATGAAAGGATTTTGCCATACAAGTCAGGAAGACAAAGTTTTTAGAGTTGATAGAATAATGGCAATTAAAGAGTGCTAGCATTTTTTGCTTTTGGTATTGTAAACAGGTGATATGATAATGATCCCATTGGGCAATTCCTGAGTGCGCACAAATTTAAAGTTATCTATTGCTAACAACACTCTTGTGATTTATCCTTCCCTTAAGGTGATATTAATGACCTTAGGTTAGAGATATCCTTTGGAGGAGATAATTACTTGTCTCCTTCTTGGCCAAGTTAGGGAGGCTAGGCAGAGGTTTAGGGAGGCTAGACCCTCTGCCAATTCACTCATCCGAAAGGTGAGATTTATAAGATAAAAAACACCACCAAGTGTTAATGCAGATGATAACTTAACAAGGGACCCGAGCGGTTCCTTGTTTTTTTATCTTCCTATTAGCCATTCAATGTAATCTTCTTGAAGGTTTAGCAGCATATTCTGTTTTTCCTTATTTAAAATAAGAGAAGGGCTTTCTAGCGCATTTAGTGAGGTAAAAGTGGGCTGATAGGCGCGAATGCTCTAAGGGATTCTTAAATTTTAAAATAAGGTGAATTAATTTTTTAATATTAATAGCTTTATTTTTCTCTCTTCTATATTAATTGTTTAAAGTTTAATCTCTCTTACTGTGAAAGTTTAAAAAATGTTAAAAAAAGATTCGTATGATTTGACCTCTGGAGAGCTTTTGAAAAACAGAAGTTTTCACCCCAGTATTTTACGAGAATATGATATTCGTGGAATCGTTGGAGAAACGCTTTTTGAGAAAGATGCTTATTGGATTGGGAGATGTTTTGGGCATAGAGTAGGAGAAAATGCTGGAAAATCTATTGCTGTCTGCCGCGATGGACGCTTAAGTTCCCCTCAATTGGAGGATTCACTTATACAAGGTCTTTGTGATGCCGGGTTAACGGTTTATCGTTTGGGTGTGGGACCTACCCCTATGCTTTATTTTGCTGAATATGCGTTAGAAGTTGATGCGGCGATTATGATTACAGGCTCCCATAACCCTCCTTCACACAATGGCTTTAAAATGAGCTTAGGGCGTAAGCCTTTTTTTAGTGAAGACATTTTAGCCTTTTCCGAACTTGTAACTAAGAATTTAAATATGGGTCAAGGAAAGATTCAAGAAAGCGCACTTTCCTCTCTTTATTTAGAGCGGGTACTCCACGGGATGGAATTCGGAAAGGAGTTAACAATTGCTTGGGATCCAGGAAATGGTGCAACAGCTGATATCCTTAAAACACTTGTTCAAAGACTACCCGGAAACCATACTCTTATAAATGCTGAAATTGATGGACATTTTCCAAGCCACCCCCCTGACCCTTCTGATCCTTTGAATCTTGTTCAACTACAGCACACTGTCATTGAAAAAAAGTGTGATTTAGGTATTGCGTTCGACGGCGATGGAGACCGTCTTGCTGCAGTTGACAATAGAGGACAAGTTTTATGGGGTGATCAGCTGCTGTTATTGTTTGCACGAGATCTTCTGAAACGTGAACCAACAGCCACAATTATTGCTGATATAAAAACAAGCCAAGGGTTTTTTGATGAGATTACCCGTCTAGGCGGGCAAGCCATAATGTGGAAAACAGGCCACTCTCATATTAAAGCAAAAATGTCTGAAGTGAAAGCGAGTCTCGCGGGAGAAGTGAGCGGCCACTTTTTTTTCAAAGAAAATTACTACGGTTTTGACGATGGGATTTACGCAGCTATAAGGCTTTGTCTTCTTTTGTCTCATTCTGTACAAAGCCTCTCAGAACTTTATGAGGAATTGCCTCAACGTGTCTCCACGCCAGAAATACGTACCCCCTGCAATCCTGAGAAAAAATTTCAAATTCCTCAGAACATCAAAACCCGATTGCGCGCACAAGGCCATTCTTTTATTGATATTGATGGTATTCGTGTCCCCCTCAAAGAGGGTTGGTGGTTGTTAAGAGCGTCTAACACGGAAGATGTTTTAGTGTCACGCTGTGAGGCTTATACGACAGAAGGACTAGAACATATAACACAACATCTCAAAAGTGAACTTGTTCAAGAAGGACTTGATTTGTAAAATAGCGTTTGCTGCCTCTAATTTTTCACTTAAGTCTTTACGTTCAGCTATTACGTGTTCTTTATCATGAGCTTTGTACTCTTTTAACTTAGAATCCAACTGTGAAAGCTTATTCGTATATTTTTCCATGCTAGACTTTAGGGTGTTAATATATTTTTCTCTGTTTTCCTTTTTATCCTCCTTTCTACATCAGCAAATTCTCTGATTAATCAGTTTTTTGAACGAATGAGCTTATGCAATTCTACACTAGCTCAATTTTTGACATACTTTCAAAAAACCAGACCAAATAATTCTAGTTTTTATATTCTTCCCATAAGCATTAAGATAAGAAGAATAACAAGGATGAGCCCTAGTCCACCACTTGGGTAGTATCCCCATCCACCGCTATAACGCCAGCTTGGTAACGCTCCAATAAGGAGAACAACCAAGATTATAAGTAAAATTGTTCCTATGGGCATTTTCTTTCTCCTATTTAAAACACCACAATCGGCGTTTTTATTTCTTATTGTTAATAATACTTAAATATTAAGAAATTATTTATTCAACAAATTGTGAGCTTTTAAAACAAATGACTCACAAGCCAAATTATAATTAAAAGGCCAAGGGGCACACCTAATAGCCATGCAATCAAATATTTCATATAATTATCTCCTTGTTTTATCTCCCATTCATACAGCTTGGAGACTCCAATAAAGTCTTAATAATAATCTCGTCAACTTGAGGCAATGAATAGGAAAATAATAATTTCCCTACCTTAAGTAAAATTAAATAAAATTTATTAAATAATGTAATCTTCGCTTTGGCGTCTTTTCCATTCATTATTTAACATTTTATATTCTTCAGGAGAACGTGTCGTAACGCCTATGACAACCCCCCCCGCTTTAATACCTGCGTCGTATTCTTTAGCTTGCTCATCGGAAAGGCCTAAACCAACTAAAGCTCCTACCAAGCCTCCAGTAACCGCTCCCACTCCTGCTCCTGCTAAGCCCGCTGCAAGGGCACCAGCGACGACAATACCCAAGCCAGGAATAATGAGAGAGGTGCCGAGAGCTGCAATCCCTGCGACAACAGCACCAACCGTGCCCCCAATGGCTCCACCAACGCCCATGCCTTCTAATGATTTGCTTCCTAAATCTGTTGTCTCAATATCTTTATTTGTAAGGTATCTCTGATGGGTTTCTTCTGACATCATAAGAGTAATGTCTTCTTTTTTGAAACCCCTATTTAATAAATCGGCATACACGTACTCAGCATTGAGAGGATTTTTAAATAATCCAGTGAGAAAGCCTCCTGCATTGGAAGTGTTGGAATTAGTATTTTCCATAATAAGTCTCCTTTATTCGAAGTTAATAATGTTTTGATTGATCTTACTTAGAATATCACTTTTACATTAAAAAATTACTAATAAATTATTTATTTTTATTTGTAATAAACAAAAGATATAAAGAATAGATCCCTGAAAAACCAAAAAAATAAATGTTCTCTAGGAATCCGCAAAGGCCTCTGAAAAGAGGTTTATTTTATATCCGGCCCAGAACAAATAAAATAAGGACGATGATGAGGATAAATCCGAGAATACTGCTGGGGTCGTATCCCCCCACCCACGACTATGGCCCCAGGTTGGCATAGCGCCGACCAACAGAAGGACCAAGACAAGGAGAACGATCGCGCCTCCTAACATTTTTGATCTCCTTTTTTTATTTTTTTTTATTTATGTTAACAATTTATTCTAAATAATTTTTATTTTTTCTGCCGGTGTCTAGACACTCTTTTATATCGTTTGGATATTTAGCACACGCTTGTTTGCATTTCTTATACACCGATAAGTCGGTACAGGTTCGAGGTGCTGCTGCACTGGTATCAGTACAGTTTTCTGCGCAAATCTTGTGATCAGCAGGGCCGCTTGTTAGTCAATTTTTCTATTTGCTAAAATTATTCATCAAAAATTAATTTTCATTCGATATTCTTATTATTAAATTTAATCAATGGAGGGAAAACTATGTCTACACAAGGTATCTCATCAGATATTCATTTGCGCTTAGAGAACTTCAAGGCAGAAGATATTAAAACTCTTGTTCAAGCACAAGGAAAAGCAATAGAAGGGGATAAAGAATTTATTTTGAAAGACATCGACCCGGCGGATCCAACTCTTCAAATGATTATAAATGATCCCTATTTTGAAGTAATCTCTATTGGGGATCAAACGAAAAGTGCCGAAATGTATTACGATCTGAAAGGTGGAGGAAGACAAATCCGAGTTAGGGTGGTTTGCCACAAGCAAAAAGAAGAAAAAAAGGTATAAATTCTATGCATCAGAACTGTCATTGAGAAAAGTGGTATCCTCTAAAATTCATAATACGGGAACCCTAAAATAGGGGGTATCCGGACAGATTCAAGCCGCAGACTGTTTTGTATATTGCCATACGGTTGCGGGCGGGAGGTTTAGAAAAACAGTCCCAAGCCGCTTTTTGTTTAATTTATAGGTGTTCGCATCGATAGAGGAGCGAGGAGAATAAGTGTATTGCAGGTAAGCGCCCCCCGGAGCCATGATTTGAAAACAACTCTCTAAAATCTGTTGGCGAACAGTCTGAGGGATATTGATCATGGGTAGACCAGAAACAATCCTATGCACTTTTCCCAGGATGTGTGAAGGAAGAATGTGCGCTAAGTCAGCCGCATCCCCATGAATTACATTGACATGTGGCATTGCAGCTTTCAGGTAGTTTGCAAGCTCTAGATCCAGCTCAATCACATAAATTCGGGCGGGATCAATGCCTGCCTTGATCAAGGATCGTGTTAGAGAGCCGCTTCCTCCTCCCAGCTCTACAATGGGAGAATCGTCATCAAAGGAAGCATGTTTCGCTAAAAGGGCACCCAGCTGACGGGAACTTGGGGCGACCGCTCCCAACTGCCGAGGATTTCGAAGCACTCTTAAAAGAAACAGCTTCGTACCGAGGGAATGATTCGTTTGAGCTTGCATATTATTTTGATCCTTGAAAAAGAGATACTTCTTCATGCCCTGAAATGCATAAAAAATCAAGTTCTAATGATGTGGGGGGAGTTGTTATGAATCTTTGTCTACACGTTGGGCAAGGGGTTGGAAGACTGTTATTAACTCACGATTGTTCCATTACAGACATTTTTTAGATCCTGAGCGCGTTACAGGATCTTTTTTTAAACCGATCTTCTCTCCCTCGACGTACTTATCTTATCTTACATTTATCATTATACGCTCTATTTCCCCCCTGCCAAATTTTTCAATTGCCCATTTCGCGTACAATTAACTCTTCATCGGTAAGGCAAGCTTTTTGCTCATCTGAAATTTTTCTTTCCACGTCACTTTTTTTGCGGTTGTTTTGGCATACACTTGCTTTGACGCTTCGATGATCAAAACGCCGGAAAGATTTCGAAACCATTTGTGCCCTAGCTTTTCCCATGCGCTTGCTGTACTTAACAAAAAGTTTGATTGGGAGGGGGGACTATACAGGGCATGTTCTTGTCGGAGGGGGGTAAAGTTATTTTCCTTTAAAAATTGATTAAGTTGGAAAAGGGTATAAGGATGACCCTGCCCAAAGGGTGTTTTTTCTATGCGTGACCAGGCGCTTAAACGATTGGGAACAATGAGAAGAAGGCGGCCCCCATCGGCTAAAACCCGCCAAACTTCTTGGATCATTTCACGGGGGTGGGATGTGAACTCAAGAGCATGTACAACAAGAGCCAAATCGACGGATTTATTAGCCAGAGGGAGTTGGGTTTCTTCAGTTAAAACCACAATGTTGGGTTTTTCTCGCTCCCACGAAAGAGCGCCTTGTTCTGCCGGCATTAGGGCTACAAGTCTTTGCGCTTCCTCCCGGTAATATCTTAAAAAGGGTGTAGGATAGCCGAGAGCCATTACATTGTATCCTCGAACATCCGGCCAAAATTCTCGGATTTTGCGTCGAATCATGCGTCGCGCGACATGCCCCAGGCGCGTATTATAAAAATCCCGCAATTCTATGACGTCAGTCCACATCATACTACTCCTTATGGGTGGCAGTGTATCACAGACAGAAGAGAATGTTAGTTTTTTTTGCTCATGGAGAAAAACTTCTTGACATTTATTAAATTAAGTTTAATAGATTGCTTATTGATACTATGTTATTTATAAGGTTACGATGAATAAACAGTTTTTTACTTTAATGCTAAGTGCAGCGATTTTTACAACACCCCTCTTTGCGATGGTAGTTGATGATGAGGATTCCAGATCAGGGAATTTCCAGAGCCTGTCTAAAAGAGAAGAGATAGTTTTTGAGGAGTTGTCCGATGAAAGCATTGCTGCAGGATTAGGGGATTTTAAGGATATTCCCAGCGAAGGAATTGTAAGCGTCATAGACAACCTCACCAAGCATGATGTAAACACGATGCTGCTCACGTCAAAGGCCATGTATGAAATATGCGAAACGCCTGCACTTTGGCGCAGATTTGCTAAAAATCTACCGCTTTATATTGACCCCGTATTGAATATGAGAAGTCAGCTTAAGGATTATTATTTCTTATTTAGTAATCCATATAAAGATTACCCTGTTTCAAAAAAGACTTTTCTCGATTTGATAAAAATGCATGGGGTGGAAAAGTCAGACCAGCCCCTTGAATATCATATAGGAAACAAAAGCTTTTGGGTGGAAAATCTATCCAACGATCCTTACCAGATATTCATCGAGCCTTACTGTCAAAATGAGCTAAATGCCCTTGATGAAAAAGAACAGATTATTTTTCATGCCTCTCCTGATGGAAAGTATTTTAAATGTTCGTTTCAACTAGGATTGGTTAAGAATGGTGGCTATGACATCCGATTAGGAGAGACTTTCCCCAACAAAGCGAAAGACCTGGGATTGTTCATTGAAGACGGTAATCTTTACGCTAAACTTTATAATAAGGAGCCAATTAAAATTGAGAAGACAGAGGATCCCGAGGGTGTTTTAGGCTGCGATTCTTTCTTTTTTGATAAGATTTTAAATGCCGTGCAACTTTCGATGAAGCTAAGCCCTGAAGACTTTGAGGGACATTCTCAGCTTGTTAATACAGTTCATATGGGAAGCTTATTCAACTTTACATCATTATGCGGTTATACTCAGCTAACTTGTCCGAAGATGAGAGATGCTTATAATGATGAGTCTATAGAACCTATGCCCACTTCACCGATAGAAAGGCGTGAGAAATATGAACAAATATTTCTCAAAATGGGTCACATTCTTGATTATGGGTATCTAGGTCCTTTTGAGTTTAAAATTTACCCCAAGCAATAATAAGCAGCAAAGGGGGAACCTCCGTGTTCCCTTCTTCTCTCAATCCCCTGTCTGCAGCCTCTCAAGCAGCTCTCTAACCGTTGGAATATGCCCATTGGCATAAAAGGGGTCTTCGGCAAACCGATAGGCAGCATGGCCCGCAAACATCAATTGGGTATCAACTTCATCGGTGTGGCTAATTGCCTGCAACGTCTTTTGAATACAGAAAGAGCGCGGATCGGCTTTACGTCCCGTCGTGCCCGTTTCCCCTTGGGCCCAATTGCTGAAGAGGCAAGCACTCAAGCAACCCATGCAATCAATTTGGTCGGTTAGAATATCGTTTGATTTCTCAGGGGTCACAAAAATCAGCGTTGAATCTGGGGTTCGCATAGCTTCCGTATAGCCCATTCTCACCCAGTCTTCTGCCATTCCCTTATCATGAGGAGTCAAGTAAACAAGTCTCCCCCGCGCTCCAATAGGGAATCCATCCGTATGATCGCCCACAGGTTCAATAGAGTAGGCGACTTGACGGGTGGAACGACCCTTCAGCTCATCCAAAAACGGATTGGAGACAGCCGAGGAATAAAATCCTGTGGGGCTAAAGCGATTCAGATAAATATCACCCGGCTTCAACGTCAAAAGGCGCTTCTTCCATTCGTCCGAAATAGGGCTTTCTTGGGTTAGCAAAGGCCGGGTTCCAAATTGAAAGGCAATGGGGCCCAATTCAGGATTATCCAGCCAATCCGTCCATTCTCTTAAATACCAGACCCCACCTGCCATGATAATAGGAACGTCGTGCAGTCCAAACTCTCGCATCACTTTACGGAGCTCAAGAACACGGCCATAGGGATCTTCCGGCTGATCGGGATCCTCGCTATTGCTTAGACCATTATGCCCTCCTGCGCGCCAAGGATCCTCGTACACAACCGCGCCCAACCATTCAGGATATTTGTGAAATGCGCGCTTCCATAAGGCGCGAAAGGCACGGCCTGAAGAAACAATCGGGTAATAATAAATGCCATAGCCCGCCGTAATTTCGGCAATCTTATAAGGCATCCCTGCACCACACGTTACACCGTGAACGAGTGAGCCCACCTGATCCAATATGCCTGAGAGGATTTCTTCAACGGCTGCCATTTCCCAAAGAACATTCATATGGAGACGTCCACCTCCGCCCGCAGTTTCGTGGGCTATTTTGGCTTGGGTAATGCCTCCTTGAATGGAGTATTGGACAAGTTCATGGTGGCGTTCCCGGCGTGTCTGACCCTTATAAATAAAGGGAACAGGGTTGCCATCCTTATCAAAGGCATCAGCGTTCACACCAGAAAAAGTGCCCACGCCTCCGGCCGCAGACCAAGCTCCAGAGCTTTCGCCATTAGATATGGATATGCCCTTTCCCCCTTCGATAAGGGGGAGCACTTCGCAGCCTGATAGGCGTATTGGGTTAAGCGGTTTCAACGCTCTTTGCCTCCTAAGAATTAACGAATATTTTAGGCCTCGCTTGCAACAGGAGCGGCGTCAGAAGAAAGGATTTGGCCTGACTTTTGATCTACCTGCTTCATACTCAAGCGAATTTTTCCACGTGCGTCCATTTCGAGAACCTTCACAAAGACCTCATCACCTTCTTTTACAACGTCGCCTACTTTTTCGACACGACGTGGGGCAAGCTCACTGACATGGACGAGTCCATCTTGGCTGCCGAAGAAGTTTACAAATGCTCCGAAGTCGACGATTCGAACGACTTTTCCTTTATAAATCATCCCAATGACAGGCTCATCTGTGATGCTACGAATCCGCTTTTCAGCAGCAGCAATCACGTCTGCATTTGCGCCCGATACGGTAATTGTTGCGTCATCAGAAATGTCAATTTTTGCGCCTGTGGTTTCGCAGATCTCACGAATAACTTTTCCACCCGCTCCAATAACTTCTCGAATTTTATCCTTAGGGATAGAGAAGGTAATCATGCGAGGAGCGTATTCTCCCACTTCCTGACGGGCATCCCCAATGGCTTCTGCCATTTTACCAAGAATGTGTAAACGGCCGATACGTGCTTGCTCAAGAGCAATTTCCATAATGTTTCGGGTGATGCTGGTGATCTTTAGATCCATCTGTAGAGCCGTGATTCCTTTCTCACTTCCAGCAACTTTAAAATCCATGTCGCCGAGATGATCCTCGTCCCCGATAATATCGGAAAGGACAGCAAAATCTGCACCTTCTTTAATGAGGCCCATAGCAATACCTGCGACGGGGCGCTCTAGAGGAGCACCCGCATCCATCAAGGCCAGAGATCCACCGCAAACCGTCGCCATGGAAGAAGAACCGTCCGATTCAGTGATTTCCGAAACAAGGCGAATGGTGTAAGGAAATTTTTCCTTTGTAGGGAGAAGGGGATGAAGGGCACGCCAGGCAAGCTTACCATGGCCAATTTCCCGACGTCCAGGGCCCGTCATCCGACCGGTTTCTCCGACTGAATAAGGAGGGAAGTTATAATGAAGCAAAAAGTTTTGCTTATATTCGCCTTCAAGAGCATCAATAACTTGCTCATCTTGTCCTGTACCTAAAGTTGCAACGACGAGCGCTTGAGTGTCTCCTCGTGTAAACAAAGCACTTCCGTGAGCACGGGGAAGAATACCCACTTCGCTGAGGATAGGACGAATGGTTTTTGTATCTCGACCATCAATACGGTGGCCTGTTTTTAAAACCTCGCCTCGGACGAAATCTTTTTCGAGTTCTTTAAATTCCTTACTCGCAAGAGATTCGGGAAAGTTTTCTTCTACTAGAGCTTCGACAGCTTGAGTTTTGACAAGCCTTAACTTTTGATGACGAAGACTTTTTTCCTTAATCGTATAAGCATTTTTAAGATCATCTATCGCAAGCTCTTTCAAACGCTCAATAAGTTTATCCTTTTGAGGATCTTCCGCAGGGAGCTCCCAAGGTTCCTTTGCACAGTCTTCGGCTAAGTCGATAATGGCCTGTATTACCGGTTGAAAATGAGTGTGCCCAAACATGATAGCTTCAAGCATTTGAGACTCGGAAAGTTCATGAGCTTCTGACTCTACCATCAGCACGCCTTCATTTGTTCCAGCAACCACCAAGTTGAGTTGGGACTCAGACGTTTGTGTTGAGGTGGGGTTTAAAACAAATTCTCCGTTAACAAATCCAACGCGTGCAGCGCCAATAGGCCCAAAAAAGGGAAGGCCGGAAATGGTTAGGGCCGCAGATGCACCAATAAGAGCAGGGATGTCCGGGGCATTTTCCATATCATGGCTCAGGACCGTACAAACAACTTGTGTATCATTACGAAAAGTTGGTGCAAAAAGGGGCCGAATTGGACGATCGATAAGGCGTGAGGTCAGCGTTTCGTGCTCGCTCGGTTTACCTTCACGTTTAAAAAAACCGCCAGGAATGCGTCCTGCAGCAAAGGCCTTCTCTTGATATAGAACCGTAAGGGGGAAAAAGCCCATGTCTTGAGTCGCTTCTTTTTTAGAGACAGCTGTACATAAAACGACCGTGTCTCCATAAGTGACAAGAACTGCTCCATCAGCTTGACGGGCAATCTTTCCCGTTTCAAGCGTCAGCTTTTTGCCTCCCCAGTTAAGTTCTTTTTTATAAATTTTAAACATTTTATTTTAATTCCTTTTGTGGTCTTAGCGACGTAGTCCAAGCCGCTCAATGAGTTTGAGATAGCGAGCCTCATCGACGCGCTTTAAATAATCCAAAAGACTGCGTCTCCGGCTCACCAACATGAGAAGGCCTCGGCGAGAGTGGAAGTCCTTTTTATGACTTCCTAAATGACCAGTAAGGTTAACAATCCGTTCTGTCAGTACAGCCACCTGTACTTCAGGGGAGCCTGTATCTGTTTTTTGTGTTGCAAATTCTTTAATGACTTCTTGCTTCCGTACACTTGTAATCGACATCTATTTACTCCTTTTTATTCCATTTTTATATTAAAAACACGCAAAGGTACGATATGCCCTTCGCTTACTTTTGCAAATCCCAGAGGCACCCCTCTACAGAGAATGAGAACCGGTTTCTCCTCTGTGGTGTAGGAAGAGAAAACGGTCCGCCCTTGGCGAAACTTTGCCCCATCTATGTCTTCTATTTCAAGAGCCAGGATGTCGGCCAGCGCATCTTGAAGAGGTAAGACATAGTTGATTAATTCTGTTTTATGCCCTATATCCGCAAAAGTTGCTAGTAAAATCGCATTTTTTTCATGAAATGGCCCCGCTGCCGTCCGTCTCAAGCTTATAACATGGCCGCAAGTCCCCAAATGCAAAGCAATATCCCTGGCTAGACTTCGCACATACGTGCCTTTGCTGCAGACCACTTCAAAGATGGCTGAATGGGGAGATGTATCAAGAAGAGTCAACGAATAGATCTCGAGTTTTCGTGGGGGTAAAATGACGTCCTGTCCCTCCCGAGCTAAGGTGTAGGCTCGTTTTCCATTGACTTTGAGAGCAGAATAGGCGGGAGGTACCTGTTCGATCATGCCCGTAAAGAGAGGAAGCACATCCTCTATTTCTTGTCGCTGTGGCCTGTGAGGGGAAGTTGCAGTAATTTCACCCTCTCTATCTTCCGTGGATCGGGCTTCTCCCCATTTAATTTCAAAGCGGTAAGCTTTTGTTCCGTCTAAAATGTAAGATAGGGCCTTCGTCGCTTCTCCCAAAGCAATGGGCAAAACACCTGTCGCAAGAGGATCTAAAGTTCCGCCATGTCCGACTTTTTTGACATTGAAGAGCCGTTTAACTTTGCCAACGACTTGGGCCGAGCTCATGCCCTCGGGTTTGTCAATGATAAGCCAGCCATTAATCATTTGTTTCATTTTAATAACACTGCCGCAACCCCACGGGCGTTATCTCCCCGAAGGCGGCGGCCCAGGAAAATTTTCATGTTACCGCGAGAGGGATAAACACAATCCATGGTCTTAATCACTCCCCATTTCATCGCAACACCTGAATCGCTTGCGAAATGCGGTGACACGCTTCTAATAGAAGATCTGTATCCATCGCATAGGAAACCCTAAAAGCAGGAGAAAGGCCAAAAGCAACACCAGGAACGACGGCCACACCGACAGCTTCTAAAAGGTAGGTGGCAAGGTCCGTATCACTCGTAATTGTATCGCCGGAAGGTGTTTGTTTTCCCATTAACGCCGCACAAGATGGGTAGATATAAAAAGCGCCTTGGGGCTTAATGCAGGTGAGCCCAGGAATGGCTTTTAAAATTTCAAAGGCTTTGTCTCTGCGTTCTGCATAAACCTTTTTCCACTCGACCAAAAAATCTTGGGGCCCCTCAAGGGCCGCAACAGCGGCTTCCTGAGCGATCGAATTCGCATTGGAGGTGGATTGGGACTGAATGATAGTCATGGCTTCAATAAGTGCATGGGGGCCTGCGCCATATCCAATGCGCCATCCGGTCATAGCATAGGTTTTTGAGACGCCGTTGACGGTGAGGATCCGCTCTTTCAAATCGGGAGCGACTTGTACCAGGGTGTGAAATTTCACTCCATCATAGACCAGATGCTCGTAGATATCATCGCTGAGGATATGGACATGAGGAAAACGGCGCAGCACACCGGCGAGGGCTTCCAGTTCCTGCTTCTCGTACACCATTCCCGAGGGATTATTGGGAGAATTGAGAATCACCCATTTTGTTCGTGGTGTAATATTTTCTTCCAAGGATTCGGGTGTTAGTTTTAAACTGTCTTCTGCCCTGCTCCTGACAATCACAGGCGTTCCTTCGGCGAGTTCAACCATATCTGGGTACGAGACCCAAAATGGAGCGGGAATAATGACTTCATCCCCGGGATTTAGTGTAGCAAAGAACGCATTGAAGATGACGTGTTTTGCTCCATCCCCCACAATAATTTGAGCCGGCTCATAGTGTATGTTATTTTCTTCGGCGAACTTTTTGGCGACCGCTCTTCGTAAGGCCACAGTTCCTTCAACGGCCGTATACTTCGTTTTCCCTTCCGTCATAGCCTTTGTAGCTGCGTCTATAATATGCTGGGGCGTATTAAAATCTGGCTCGCCCGCTGCGAGTCCAATGACATCATTTCCCAAAGCTTTCAATTTCGCAGCACGTGCTGAAATCTCTAAGGTGGGCGACGGCTTAATCCGCACCATGCGGTGGCTAATAAATTCCATGGGAGCCTCAATTTGTTTGTAAGAATACATATTTTATTATAACGTAATGCAGTGGTTTTGTCCCGTTATAAGTAGAAAATTTTAGGATTTTTTCGGCCTGCGACCGTATATACATTTGATACCATATAAAGTTTTTGATGAAGTAGAAATGCTGAATCATGCTGCTAATAATAAAAAACATTATGGGAGCCGAAAAATGCCTGATAACAAACCTGTTAATAAGCCTATCCATAAGCTCTCTTCTCATGATCGATTTACCCGATCTGCTATGACAAACTCTACAGTTGCGGAGGAATTTTTTCAGCAAAATTTGCCAGAACATATCAAAAAAGCAATCGACTTTTTGTCCAATTTTTGTACTATGAGACGATGGTCGGCACCCTTAAACATAGTTATGATTCAACTATTCTTCCCTTCGTGAAAGACATTATCCCCATTTTGAAAGAGCACTTGCAGATCACTTAAAGCCTGTTGTGTTACAGAAAGACTTTGAAAAGGGAAGAGAAGAAGGGATTTTAGAGCTCTAATTCCAAAATCCCGCTCTTCGCCTTTTAAGTTTTGGGGGCGTAGCCGTCCGGGGCTCCCCCTCTGCTATGTATAAGAATACGCTCATCACTCACCCCACTCGGGCGTTTGCCTGAATTCTTGAAAAGCTTTAAGTAAACCACCTTTCAGTTTAAGTGCTAAGCTCCCGAAAGCGCTCTTCAAGGTTATACGCGAGCCCATTTCTATCCATTTAAAAAGGACCCTTCAAACCTCAGCCCACGTCCTTCCCACGTTAGCCTCCACAACCAGAGGAACGGAAAGGGAAACGATTGATTCCATTGTTTTCGCAATCAACGCCTTGGACTTTTCCAAGACATCGTCTGCAATTTCAAAAATAAGTTCATCATGAACTTGCAAGAGCATATGAGCTTGCAATCCTTTTTCCTTAAACAGGCGATCAAGCTTAATCATGGCTTTCTTAATAATATCTGCATTTCCCCCTTGCAGAGGAGCATTAATGGCTTGCCGTTCAGCAAAATTTCTTCGATTTGGGTCACGGCTATGAATATCGGGAATGAAACACCGCCGGCCTAGCAGAGTTGCAACATAGCCTTGGTCCCGTGCCTCTTGCTTCATGCGTTCCATATAGGCCTGAATGCCGGGATAATGAATGAAATAGGCAGTGATATATTGAGTGGCGCTGTCTCTGCTAATTCCCAACTGACGGGCCAACCCAAAAGGACTAATACCATAGATGATGCCAAAGTTAATGGCCTTGGCGCGGTACCTCAACTCAAGCGTGACATCTTCAAGAGGGACGCCAAAAACCAAGGCGGCGGTTTCTGCGTGGATGTCTTTCCCTTCTCTAAACGCTTTTTGAAGCTCAGGAAGATTAGCCATATGGGCTAAAAGTCGTAATTCAATTTGGGAGTAATCTACAGATAGGAGCTGCATTCCTGGGCTCGCCACAAAAGCGGACCTGATCTTTTTCCCTTCCTCTTTCCGAATAGGAATATTTTGTAAGTTAGGGTCGGAGGAGGCAAGACGCCCCGTAGAGGTCGCGGCCATGGCATACGATGTATGGACCCGCCCCGTGTGGGGATTAATCTGGCGAGGTAAAGCATCTGTGTATGTACTTTTGAGCTTTGATAATTGTCGCCATTCTAACAAGGTATCAGCTAATGTAAATCCTTGTTCAGAGAGACTCTCTAACACGTCGGCGGAAGTACTATAGGCTCCGGTTTTCCCCTTTTTCCCTCCAGGAAATTTTAATTTTTCAAATAAAATTTCACCCAACTGTTTGGGCGAAGCCACATTAAAAGGGGTTCCCGCTTCGGCTTGTATATTTTTTTCAATATCTATAAGACGCCTTTCAAACTCCAGACTCAGCTTTTTTAAAATGCCGCCATCCACTTTAATACCGCGCCATTCCATATTAACAAGCACAGGAATGAGGGGGCGTTCCATCGTTTCATAAACGCTGCATTGCTTGTCCTCCAAAAGCCGTGGCTTTAAGAGGGTATATAGCTGGAGGGTAATGTCCGCATCTTCTGCGGCATAAGTCAGAGCTTTCTCAAGGGGAACCTTATCAAAAGTCACCTGACTTCGCCCCGATCCTACCACATCTTGATATTTAATGGTGTTGTAATCCAGGTAAAGCGAAGCCAGCTCGTCCATCCCGTGGCCATGTTTTGCCCCTTCCAGGATATAAGAGAGAACCATGGTGTCCTCCACAGGGCTTATGTCGATTCCATATTTTTTTAGGACAAGGGCATCATATTTAATATTTTGCCCTATCTTTAAAACAGAAGGACTTTCCAAAAGCGGCTTGAGAAGAGCTAGAGCATGCTTCCAGGGGATTTGTTCAGGTGTCGTTCCTGGATTTAAAAGATCCCGCTCTTGCCCCTTATGACCTACAGGGATATAGCAGGACTTCCCTGGCTCCGTAGAGAGGGAAATCCCCACCAGCTGAGCCTCCATGGCATCAAGAGAGGTGGTTTCCGTATCAAAAGCTGTATAGCCGACCGCATGAATATGATCTACCCATTTTTGCAAGGCTTCTAGATCTTGAACAAGCTCGTAGGAGGCACGCGTCTGGGGGGCCGGGGCTATTTCCTTTTCGAGACGATGCATAAGGGTTGTGAAGTTTTGCTGTTTTAAAAAGGCGAAAGCCTTATCTGCTTGGAAGGGTTTAACAGCAAAGGACTTTATGGTTTGGGTAACGGGAACATCATCTTTCAACTTCACGAGTTCTTTCGAAATGCGGGCCGCTTCGATGTTGGCTTTGAGGGTTTCTCGGCGTTTCGGTTGTTTGATGTCGTCGAGGTTTTCGAGCAGGTTTTCTAAAGTTCCATAAATTTGAATCAACTCAGCTGCAGTCTTAATCCCAATGCCAGGAACGCCTGGAATATTATCCGTCGAATCACCCGCAAGGGCTTGCACATCAGTTACTTGCTCTGGCGGCACCCCAAATTTTTCCTTCACCTCCTCGACGCCGATCATGCGGTTTTTGATGGGATCCAACATACGAACCGACCCCCCCACCAATTGCATGAGGTCCTTATCGGAGGACACAATTGTCACATCACCCTCTTGAGAGTGGGCGTAGGTTGCGATCAAATCATCCGCTTCAAAGCCTTCCTTTTCGATGTGGGCCACATCAAAAGCTTCACAGGCTTGGCGAATCAAAGAAAATTGAGGGATTAGTTCAGGGGGCGTTTCCTGGCGGTTGGCCTTGTACGCGGGATAAATCTTATTACGATAGGTTTCCCGGGCCGCATCGAAAACGACCACTAAGTAATCGGGGTTTTTTTCGCGCAAAAGCTTTATCAGCATATTAGTAAACCCAAGTACGGCTCCGATTTGTATGCCATCTGGACGCGTTAGAGGGGGCAATGCATGAAAGGCTCGGAAGATATATCCGGATCCATCTACAAGGTAGATTTGGGGTTTATGGGACATGAGGGGTTCCTTTTTCCTGCGTTTATTTCACAACTCAAGTTGTATAGAGATATGAAGAAAAAGCAAGTTGGGAGGCGGCAATGGATGCAATTAATAGTGGGGTTTTTTGACAAAATAGCCAAACCATGGCTATCTCAGAATTCAGAGAGTGTTGGCGAACCTTAGACTTCTAAATTCCAGGGTGCTAGAATAATTGAGCGTAATTTGCCCTTGGGACAGAAGTCACTTATTAATTTGGATAGAAGTCCAGCATTTTATTAAGTTTCATTTGATCAACGCAATCTTTGCAACCTTCGCTAAGTTTATCTTTAAAGCATTGGCTCATCGTGTTTTTTGTTTTATCTTGTATGTTTTCTTCGCACTGCTGTTTTACCTCCGGGAACTCATAGCTACAGCTACTACGACAATCAGTATTTCCTGAGGTCGTAAAAGCAAAGCTGAGGAATAACCCTAAAGCACCAACGGTCAAGAATTTAAATTTTTTTAACATGGTAATCTCCCAGTGATTTGGTGTGTGCAGTAAAAGAGCAAGCCTATGCGCTTTGGAGTCAAAGGTTTCCGCCGTAAACACAGTATTTCACATTAAATTTAAGAAATGATTAAAAGAACAAATTGTCCTAGAAAGATTATATTCCGCCACTCTGATGCCTGACCCCTGATCATCCCTTATCCCGCATCAAACGTCCCTTCTCTCGCTGCCAATCCCGCTCTTTTTCTGTGTCTCTTTTATCCGCTTTGTTCTTACCCGACGCAAGGCCAAGCTCAACTTTTGCAATGCCTCGCTCATTAAAATAAAGAGAAAGGGGAACAAGGGTCATCCCTTTTCGGCGAATGGCGATTAAAAGGCGATCAAGTTCCCGACGGCGCACAAGAAGTTTCCGCGGCCTTTTCGGGTTATGGTTGAAACGACTGGCTTCGTTATACTCTGGAATAAAGGAATTGATCAGGAACAACTCATCCTCTTCATCGGAGGCGTAAGATTCAACAATGCTGCCCTTTCCTTGGCGCAAGGATTTAACCTCACTGCCAAAAAGCATGATGCCTGCTTCGATGTTTTCTTCAATAAAATAATCAAATCGTGCCCTTTTATTCAGAGCAACGACTTTTTTTTCCGTTGTCATTTTTCGTCTACCTTAGGGCGTCGGAATGGTGTAAGCATAATAAATCCTCTTAAGCAAGATAAAGTGCACTTATGACAATACCTTTCTTTAGAAAACTCTACAAGACATTCTCCCTTAGCATATGCCTAACAACACCCCTCTACGCCCAGACTGTTGAACAAGAATTGAAATCTTGTAAGGCGGCCCTGTTATCCCAGATTAATGAGCAAAAGAGACTCACCGCCAACGATTGCCCCGTTTCAGAGAAATTGGTTTACTGGCTTGGGATATTAAGAAATCCTGATCAATTTACACCTCGAGAATTGTCAGCCTTTCTTAATACGCATGCGCACTGGCCCCAGCATGAAAAGCTTTGCAAAAAAGCAGAAGAGGTTATCAGCACCAAAGCTTCTCCTGAAGAGGTCCTCGCCTGGTTCGACAACCATCCGCCTCAAACGCCTGAGGGAGTGACAGTATATGGAAAAACTCTCCTTTCTCATCAACAAAAACAAAAAGCAGCACAAGTCGTGGGTAATGCATGGCAAACCATGGCCTTAAGCAAGGAAGAAGAAAAAAAATTCCTCGCCCATTTTGGCCCTCTTCTCCAGGAAAAAAATCATATCGCCCGCCTTGAATTTCTTTTAAGGGATGAAGACGTGGGGGGAGCTAAACGGCTATTGCCGCATCTTTCTGTAAATCACCAAAAGATTGTGCATGTACGAATGGCGTTTCTTGCAGCAAAATCAGATGCTCTGCAGCAAATGGCGGCTCTTTCCCCCCAACTATGCCAAAATGAAGGACTGCTCTACGAAAAAACGAAATGGCATCGTAAACGAAGTGAGTATAAACAGGCCGAGCAAATCTTGGTCAAGGCTTCCATAAGCCCTCTCTATGCAGAAAAATGGTGGAAAGAACAAAACTATATTGCCCGTGAATTAATCGCCTTACAGGAGTTTGGTGCTGCGTATAAGGTCGTTAAACCCCATAATATTCAACCAGGTGTGGACGCTTTTTCTGAGGCGGAGTGGTTTGCGGGGTGGCTGGCCTTACGGTTTTTGGACAAGCCTGACGTTGCTCTTGCCCATTTCAAAACGCTGTCAGCTCATGTTAAGGGCGCTATTAGCAAGTCTCGGGGTGCCTATTGGGTGGGCCGAGCATATGAACATAAGGGAGAGAACGAGCTTGCCGAAAAAGCTTATGCTAAGGCTGCTTGTTATAAAACAACCTACTATGGCCAATTGGCCGCGGCCAAAATCAAGGAAAAACCTTTCCCCATCTTGAGCGCAGCCCCTCGCGTCAAACAGGAGGAAAGGCAACGGTTTGACCAAAACGAGCTGGTCAAGGCTGCGCATATTTTGAAGGGGCTGGGGAGTGCGGCGGATCATGAGCTCAGCAAGTTCCTTCTTCAGATAGGGAGCCAAGCCAAAACAAAAGTCGAGAGAGAGCTCAGTGTTCAGTTGGCCCAGGCTCTTTCCCTAAAAGATGTGGTATGGGTCGCCAAAAAGGCAGGCCATGGGGAGCCTGTCCTCTTGAAAGCTGCTTTTCCCACATATACTGTTCCGCAAAAAGGTCAAGAGATGCCTGAAACACCTCTCGTGATGGCCATTGCTTATCAGGAAAGTCGTTTTGATCCTTCGGCTCTCAGTTCGGCTGGGGCCATGGGACTTTTGCAATTAATTTCGACAACGGCAGCCCATGAAGCTAAACGCTTAGGTCTTTCCCACAGGGATAATAAACTTTTCAATCCTCAGTATAATCTGATCTTGGGCTCTGCTCACCTGTCCCGTCTTTTAAATAATTTTATGGGCTCCTACATTTTGATGATGGCAGCTTACAATGCAGGGCCTACACCCGTAAAACGTTGGATCAAAGAATTGGGAGATCCTCGGAGTGATGAGGTAGATATTATCGATTGGATTGAAATGATTCCTTACTATGAAACTCGAAACTATGTCATGCGGGTTCTTGAGAACGTCACAAACTATCGAAGCGCCCTTCAAACGAACCCCAAGAAAACGATTGTGGATGATTTGAAGCGGTGAGGGGAGACGGAGCAAAATTATTATGAAAGCTCAATGAGAACAGAAATTTTTTCAATAACTTCAGTAATGACGGCAGGGAAAATTCTTTTGTAATAATCAGCTGGTGATCCTGGTCAGAGACCTCTACAGGAGCTCCTTCATGGACCCCAATCATTATTTGCCAAGACCCGAGGAATCCTTAAACCCAGACTCTTCCCCCCTCTCACTACGTATATATGCAGGCTATATTTCCTTATATATAAAAAGTATATATGATGTTTGAAAAACAAGAAAACCCAATTTAACTGGTTGTTTTGAAAGGTTTTGCCGCCCAAAAAAGATTAATTCCCTAAAGGCTTGCATTTTTCAAAAATACCCTTATATTGGTAAGTGAGTTTAACACTCCTATAAGGAAACAGACCGTAGAGATGATGTGCTCTGCGTAAGAAACTAAGATTGACTTTACGCCTTCTTCTTCTTACCCTCAGCCAGCCTTCCATATGTAAGACGCAATAGCGACCGTGCAGAGGATAGATTTTTTGCGTTTTGTAATGAACTCGATTTAATAAACGTTTGACTATAAGGATATAGAGATGAAGAACGGCACTGTAAAATGGTTTAACCCCACAAAAGGCTACGGCTTTATTCAAATGGAAGACGGTACACGCGATGTATTCGTTCACATTACTGAGCTTGAACGTTCAGGAATTTCCAATTTGGCTGAAGGTCAAAAAGTTAGCTTTGAATTGGCAAGCAACAAGGGTAAAACCTCTGCTGTCAACCTCAAGTTGCGCTAAAAACTAAGGACTCTTTTTGGGTCCTGAAAAACGCCGCCCTCTGCGATTTGTCTTTTATTAAGATGAGTTTTGGGGGGTGGTTTTTTTTGTGATATGTTTATTTAAAAGCCATTTATTAACTCCTCATCGTTATCTCGGGATTTAAAAATCCTGACAATCCTGATTGATCACTTCATCAAAAAACAACATTTTTAATCGTACCTCTGCATCCCTAAATAATTATTTGTGGCAAGAGTAATTGTATTCAATAGTATTATATTAATGATTTTTTAATTAATTGCAGCATATTGTTTAAATAATATAATTTCCAATTAATAGAGAGACTGAGATGTCAAAATTTTTTAAGACCATTACTGTAGTCATTTTGATGAGTGTATTTCTAGCGCAAGCCAGTGAAGCCCGACAAGTTTGTGCAAACTGCTATTGGAAAAAACCCAACTGCCCGACAATAACACCAGATGAGGTTGTTGATATGTGGCTATATAATCAGAATCTAGATATCGTTAATCCTCATGACAAGGGACCCTTTATACACTTTGCATGTGACAATGGTAATAAAACGTTGGGTGTAGAGTGGACGAATGAGACGTGTGACAAAATTGGCGGTTTATCGGGGATAAAGGATGAGGACTTTCCAAGTATTTACGATAAACCCGAATGTCAACATGGTGTCCCCATTGATAATAATAAATGATAAGTTATCGTCACGTTATACGTAACTCCTCAACGAATTCTTAAGACTTTTCCTTTAGGCTAACCTTCACGAAATGGAGTTATGCCGATGGAAACGTCTTTATTATGGATAGGATTAATTGTTCTCATTCTCATTTTTCTTATCATCGATTTAGGCGTCTTTAATCGTATCCCCCACGTTATTTCTGCCAAAGAAGCATTGAAGACGAGTCTGTGTTGGGTGGGACTTTCCCTCCTTTTTAACCTATTTGTTTGGTATGACAAGGGGCCGGAGCCAGCAGTTGCTTTTTTTACGGGATATCTTCTGGAAAAGCTTCTCAGCCTTGATAACATGTTCATTTTTCTCGTTATTTTTAACACATTTGGAATTGCACCGCGCCATCATCACCGCATTTTATTTTGGGGGATATTAGGAGCCATTGTTTTTCGTCTGATTTTTATCCTCCTAGGGCTTAAATTAATTGAAACATTTAGTTGGATTTTCTATTTATTTGGAGCCGCTCTCATTTATTCTGCCTATAAAATCTACCAACAAAAAGGGAAGCCCATCGATATTGAGAACAATAGGATCGTTCAGTTGGTAAAGAAATGGTTCCACTTTCAAGAAAATTATAAAGGCCGTCGATTTTTCTTAAAAATTAAGGGAAAATGGGTGGCGACACCTGGATTCTTAGTGCTCGTCATCATTGAGGTTTGCGATATTATTTTTGCCATCGATTCCATCCCAGCCATTTTTGCGATCACTCTCGATCCCTTTATTGTCTTTACATCCAATATTTTTGCAGTGCTGGGGTTAAGGGCTCTTTATTTTTTACTTGCAGACATCATCCCTAGGTTTTATTATCTTCAACATGCTATTTCTATTATTTTAGGATTTATTGGGATTAAGCTCATACTTGCCAACCATTTTGAAATCCCCTTAATTTTTTCTTTAAGTTTTATGGGGCTTACCTTTTTTATCGCTATTGTTGCCTCTTATTGTAAGGATAAATATATCAGTGAAGACACGCATTGAAACCAAGCTCCGTGAGGCTTTTATGCCCTCCCTTTTAATCGTGGAAGATGACTCTTACCTTCATGTTAGCCATGGGAACTACCATCCTGACGGAGGAAGCCACTTCAAAATCACCGTTGTGTCCCCTCTCTTTAAAGGATGCAGCCGTATTGAGCGTCATCGACAAGTCCACGCTTGCCTTGAAGAGGAACTTAAGGATGGGGTACATGCCCTTTGCTTAAAACTTCTTTGTCCAGAGGAGGAGTCAATCGCACTTGCGTAATTTGGTGGCGGTGCTGGCGCAGGATATCTATTCGAAAGCCATGGAGAATAAAAGATTGACCTACTTCCGGAATTTCTCGGGTTTCATGTAAAACTAAGCCGGCTACGGTCGCTGCATGCTCATCAGGTAAAGACCAGCTAAACAACCGATTCAGATCTCGAAGAGTTACGATGCCATCGACTACATAGGTGCCATCAGGTATGATTCTGACGCCAGGGATTTCTACGTCATGTTCATCCACAATTTCGCCCACAATTTCTTCCAAAATATCTTCAAGCGTTACCATGCCTTGAAGATCCCCATACTCATCAACAACAAGAGCAAAATGCTCTCTTCGTTCGCGAAAGGCAGCAAGTTGGGAAAAAAGAGTCGTCGTTTCGGGAATAAACCAGGGGGGAGTTGCAATTTTCTCAATGTCCAGCTTTTCTAAATCTCCATCATGAATTTGAACCGCTCTTAATAAATCCTTTGCATGCAGCACGCCCATGATGTTATCTGGATTTTCTTTCCAAACGGGGATACGCGTATAAGGTGCTTTTAAAACTTGATCCACAATCATTTTGTTTGGAAGATCGATATTAATCATAAATGTGATTTTGCGATGTCGCATGATTTCCGTTACTTCTACGGTCGTTAAATCTAAGATACTTTTCAACATGGCCCGTTCATAATCAGCCCCTGCGTGAAGATCAATGGCTCCTCTGAGTTCATCTGCTGCGGCTGCTGCAGAGGCGCCTTCGGTAATATTGATGCCAAAAAGGTGCAGGAGTTTCTGGGCTAAAAAACTAATGGAGTTCGCAAGTGGTGTCATGAGGGTGAGAAAAGGCTTAAAAAAGGGGGCAAACATCATCGCAACGCGATCAGGGCTCGTATAAACATACATTTTTGGAAGGACTTCCGCAAAAAGGGTAATTAATACCCCAATACTAATCGCTGCATAAAGAGCCCCGATGGCCCCAAAAAAATAGGTTAAAACACCCGTTGCAAGAGCAGTCACCAGGGTGTTCAACCACGTATTTAAGAGAATAATTGTACTCACAAATCCACCAATATGGGCCTGCAACTTCAGCACGATAGACGCTTTATGATTTCCTTTCTTTGCGAGATGGTAAAGCCGCACGCGAGAAGCCGCCAGAACAGCTGTTTCTGCTGCGGAGCATAGCGCTGAGAAAAAAATTAAAACAAATGTTGCTGCAAAGAAAAGAATCGAATAAATAATGTTCATTTTTTGCTCCCAAAATAACTGGAGTCGAGCTTATCTTTTTTGCGGGGGGTTGTCACTTGGAAAAGGCGGCGCACATCCAGCAGGTCTTGCATAAAATCAAAAAAATCTGTAATATAGAACTAGTCTAACTAGTTTGTAGAGGTTACCATGCAAAGCTGGCAGTTACAAGAAGCAAAAGCCCACTTGAGTGAAGTCATTCGCCGAAGCGTCCAGCAAGGCCCTCAAATTATTACCGTGCGAGGGAAGGAAGAGGCTGTTCTTATTTCAAAACAAGAGTATGAGCGCCTTATCGGCATAAAGCCAAATTTATTCGATTTTATGAGTCACTCCCCCTTAAAAGGGATAGAGATTGATTGGGAACGGGATCAATCTAAAATCCGGGATCTGGATTTATGAAGTGCTTATTAGACACAAATATTCTTTCAGAAACTGTGCGCGTTCATCCTCATCTAAATGTAAAAAAATGGCTTCAGGAATCTCCGTCAGAAACACTTTTTATAAGTGTCCTCACTTTAGGAGAAATTCGAAGAGGCATCGAAAAGCTTGAGGACAGCAAACGGCGGACTCGCCTTGTATCCTGGCTAGAACATGATTTAATTAAGTGGTTCGGTCCCAATATACTCCCTATTAGCCTGGAAGTCGCTGAAAGATGGGGATATATAACCGCCTCCACCACTCACCATTCTTTTAATACTATTGATACCCTCCTCGCGGCCACCGCCCTTACTCACAACTTAAAAATGGTCACTCGTAATGTCAAAGATTTCCAAATTCCGGGTCTAGAGATTTTCAATCCCTTCGAATAAGCCAACCCTTATTCAGTCTCGCTCATTCCCATCCATTCATCTTCTGTTAAAAGGGTAACCCCAAGCTCTTGAGCCTTTCGCGCCTTCGAGCCCGCATCCTCGCCAATAACCACATAATCGGTTTTGGCTGAGACCGAGCTCGCAACCTTTGCGCCTAAAGATTCCGCCTTTACTTTGGCCTCCGGACGGCTCATGTGCGTGAGAGCCCCTGTAAACACAATCGTTTTTCCCGAAAGAGGACTTGATCCCACAACAGGTGGGATCTCATCCAAGACGGCGACCTCTTTCACAAGACCCTCTAAGACCTCAAGGTTATGGGGTTCATCAAAAAAAGCAATCAAGTCTTCTGAGACGGACGGTCCAATACCATCAATCAATACAAGGGTCTCAAAAGCGGATGAGGCCTGATCCTTTGCCTCAATCATCGCTTCTTTCCAGGCCGTATAGGAAAGATAGTGCCGTGCCAAAAGCTTGGCTGTGGCTTGCCCGATTTGGGGAATCCCGAGGGCATAAATAAAGCGATGGAGGGCGATTTTCCGCCTTGCCTCAATGGCCTTAAAAAGGTTCTGGGCGGAAAGTGCGCCCCATCCTTCTCGGTTGCGGAGAGGCGTTAAACTGTGCCGATCTCGCGTCTCTAAGGTAAAGATGTCTTGGGGATACCGAATAAGGCCTTCTTGGTAAAAAGCGATCACATGTTTGGCGCCAAAGCCCTCGATGTCATAGCCATCCCGGGACACAAAGTGCCGCAATCTTAAAGCTGCTTGGGCAGAACAGACGAGCCCTCCCATACATTTCCGTGCTACCTCTCCCGGTAGACGAATCGCATGGGAACCACAAACGGGACACGCGTGCGGAAAGATAAAGGGTTTTGAGGTGGGGGGTCTCTTCTCCAAAATCACATCCACGATTTGCGGAATCACATCTCCTGCCCGTTGAATGATAACCGTGTCCCCTACGCGCACATCCTTGCGGGCAATTTCATCTTCGTTATGAAGACTGGCTCGACTGACGACCACTCCACCCACCGTCACAGGATGAAGAACGGCAACAGGGGTGAGAGCCCCCGTACGACCCACTTGGATCAAGATCTCGTCAACTTGCGTTTGGGTCTGTTGGGCCGGAAATTTATGAGCAAGGGCCCATCGGGGCGCCCGGGTGGAATAGCCCATGCGCGTTTGCCAGTCGATTCGGTTAACTTTATAGACAATGCCGTCAATATCGTAGGGCAGGGCAGCGCGCTGTTCTTCCAGCTCACGGTAATATGCTAACACGTCTTCCACAGTTTGGCACAGGCGGGCGAGGGGATTCACGACAAAGCCCCACTCCTTCAATTTTTCTAAATACTCCCAGTGGGAGTTGACGGCAAAGGGTCCGTAATCATCACAAGCATAGGCAAAAAATTTAAGCGGACGGCTGGCTGTGATCGCCGGATCCAATTGGCGAACGGAGCCAGCTGCCGCATTTCGGGGATTAGCAAAAACGGCGTCTCCCTTTGTGGCGCGTGCTTCGTTCATGGCCATGAAATCGCTATGACGCATATAGACTTCGCCACGAATTTCTGTGATCGATGGAAAGTCTTTGTGCGCAATATGCTGGGGAATATCCTGAAGGGTTTTAAGATTAGCTGTGATGTCTTCTCCCTCTTCCCCATCACCCCGCGTGGCCCCTAAAATAAAATGTCGATGGTTATATTCTAGCGTTGCGGAAAGTCCATCAATTTTAGGCTCAGCCACTATTTCAATGGGGGTTTCTGGGGATAGTCCTAAGAATCGCCGCACACGATCAAAGAAATCATAGACATCTTGATCATTAAACCCGTTATCGAGAGAGAGCATGGGTTTGCGATGCTGAACCTTTTTAAAGGGCCCTATGAGGGGAGCACCTACCCTTAGGCTGGGACTATCGGTGCGCACAAGGTGAGGAAAGCTTTTTTCGATCTCAGCATTGCGGATGCGCAAGGTGTCATAGTCCTCATCACTGATTTCCGGCTGATCCTCAAGATAGTAAAGACGATCATGATGGGCAATCTGAGAGGCAAGGCGCTCAAGCTCAGCCTTTGCTTGGTCTTCTGTCAGGTTTTCTATGGTGTGGGTGGGGGGGGTCAAGGGCTACTCCTGCTTTCTGTTCTTATGTCAGATTTTTTTTAGATCCTGAAACAAGTTCAGGATGACAGTGTCGGGGTTTTGTAATTTAAAATCAACGACTTTCTTAAGGCAACAATTTGGTGAAATTGAGGTTCACCTCTCTAAACCTGTCATCCCGGACTTGATCCGGGATCTAAAATCATAATCTTTTTTATCAAAAATACCCCATAATTTTATTAAAATTTATCTAAACTTTTTCCTTGACTCATGAAGCAATTTTGTGAATCATAGACGCAGCTTGCAAGTGTCACAACCACTTGCAAGCTACTAAACATAACCACCCTTCAAAGGAGGATTGATCATGTCTGACCTTAATATACACGCCTCTCCAGAATTTCTCAACGAGCTTGACTGGCAACTTCGCCGCCTCGCTCTTTTAATAGAGGTATTAGAGGGCCTTTCAGTCAGTATGGGAGATCTCCATGCTGTTTTGAGCGTTTTGTTGACGGAGGCGCGGACGAACGAATTTATCTAGTCATACCCTGTGGAGGCCGAGGTTTTTAGAAGCCGAGGTAACGAAATTATTTTGGATCTTATTTCAGAGATTTAGTGCAATTTTTTATGATTTTTCGAAATTACATGTGCACATGACGCCCAGGTTTCTATCCTTTTGAATCTGCGGGCAGCCATCATTGTACTCCCAATAAGTCCCTCCATGCGTCTTAAGCTTGTATTCTGCTGGGATATTAAATTTTTTACGAAATGTATCGCTAGGACAATAATTATCACAGTAAGAGGATTTTGGATCCCAGATTTCAGGAGGAAGACAGTCATTTTTAGTTAGCTCATCTGAATAAGCATTATGAGACATAAAACTGACTAAGACAAAAGCCGCACTCATTAATAGTTTTTTCATAATCATTTTTCCTTTTTGAACATGTTAAATGAATACTATCTCATAGAAACATTAATAAGCTGTAAAGTTCATCAGAAGCTCTTTTACCTAAATTTTTAGACACCTTCACCTCAATGCACGGACGCATGCACCGGAATTTTTTTGATTTCATCTCTTAAATCTATTTCAGCCATCCACAAATCATACGCTTGCTGCATTCTAAGCCACATGGCTGGATCATTGTCACAAAAGCGTCCAATCCGTAAGGCCATGGCCGGTGTGATGGGATGGGATCCATTTAAAATTCTGTGCAACATTTGACGGGAAATACCCAGTTCCCTGGCAGCCGTTGTCACAGACAAGCCTAAATGAGGAAGAATATCTTCCTTAAGGATATGGCCAGGGTGGGTTGGTATTCTTTTCTTCATCATACTTTAAATGTAACACGATAATTTACAGTTGTAAAGAGTTATGTTACATTATCTTGTTCATCAAATGTTAACCCCAATCATCTAGGATGTATTGAAGACGATATTCTTTTTTAAATATAAAATGGACGAAAAATTATCATGCTTAAACAAATTACAAAACCATTAAAAATCATAAGTACTGTAGGATTCCTTAGTGCGGGATATATATTAATATCTTTTTCCTGTGAGTCCACTCCCTGTGAATCACTTTCCTGTGAGACTGGCGATAAATATTGTTCATGTTGGGCACAAACGAGAGGCGGAAATATTTGTGTTAAGAAAGCAATCGTTCCCACAACAAAAGCTTGCATGAAATGGTGTGAAAAAGACCCAGAGGGATCCTTCGTAACCATAAAAGATGCTTGGGATGACTGTAGTGTAGAGGAGTCCTATAGAATTTTTCCTGTTTACTCTATGTTAACCAAAGTATTTTAGGATGTGTTGAATAGGTCAATCAACGGTCCCTCGACCAGAGATTTTCGTCTTTAAGAAATACAAGAAAGAGAGAGCAAGATGCTGAAACAAATTACAAAAACGCTGAAAATCATGAGTACTTTAGGACTTATCGTTGCGGGGTATAATGTTAGAGTCGCGTCCCTGTAAGGCAGATGATCTCTGTTCTTGCTGGGACGCGTATTGGTCCCCAACATGCTGTTATGGACACACTGGTGATAATGATTGCCAAACTTTCTGCGACAACAGCTACCGTCAAAAATCTTATGCAAAAACAACTCAACCTCTTTACGATCAGTGTGAAAACAATTTATGTGACGATTCAAAGTCCCCACCCAAGCCCTCCAAATCGAAGGCCAAGCCCAAGGGTAAGTCTGAAGCCAAGATCGAGTCCGAAAGCAAGCTTAAGTAAAATGCTTTTTTAGCGTCTCATTAAACGCTTCGCAGCAGCCCGCGCTTCTTCCGTGATTTCTTCGCCAGCTAGCATGCGGGCCACTTCTTCCAAGCGCTCTTCATGCGTTAGGGCTTTGACATGGGTTGTTGTAGTTCCCGATTGCATAACCTTAAACACCACTAGATGTTGAGCTCCATGACCTGCAATCTGGGGGGAATGGGTGATGGCGAGCAGCTGTAAATTTTGGGACAGAACCTTGAGCCGCTCTCCCATGGCGGCAGCAACAGCGCCTCCCGTTCCACTTTCGATTTCATCAAAAATAAGGGTAGGAACGGCGCCCGATTGGGTTAGGACGACCTTCAACGCGAGCATAAGACGAGAGAGCTCCCCGCCGGAAACAATGGTTGCCAGTGGCCCTTCGGGGGATCCGGGATTCATTTGGGTGTAAAATTCGATGTGATCAATGCCAGCGGCTCCCCACCCTTTTTCCGCAAGCTCTTCAACCTTAACCCGAAATTTAGCATGTTCCAATTTTAAAGGGGGAAGCTCTTGAGACAGGGCGGTTTCAAGGGCGAGAGCAGCTTTTTTTCGACTCTCAGAAAGAGCTTGGGCTTTTTCAAGATAGGCGTCCTTTAAACAAAGAACGGTTCTTTCAAGAGCGTCAATATGATTTTCCCCTTGTTCTAAAGCGGAAAGTTCTGCCTTGAACTCTAAAAGGCTGCTAAGAAGATCTTGCGTTTTGTACTTCCGACAGAGAGATCTTAAGCTGTGGAGGCGATTTTCAAGGCTTTCCAAACTTTGCTGTGTGCCCTGTACCTCTCGTGTGAGGGTGCTCATCCCCTCAAAGATTTCCTGGGTTTCCAAGATGGCGCGATCGGCGGCTTCCAGTAGAGGATTTATTTTTTCTGGTAAATAATCTTGAACCCGAGTGAGGGCTTTATGGGAGTGGAAAAGGCCTGTCAGGACAGCGTTCACGTTTTCCTCAACGGTCGAAAGAGCATCCGCAATTTTTGCCCGATGGGCGATCAGGGATTTTTCCGATTCCAAGGTTTCTTCTTCCCCTTGACGGGGGGCTGCCTTCTCCATTTCCTCAATCGCGAAGCGAAGAAAAGTTTGGCGCTCAAAAGATTGGGCCATCTTTTCGTGAAAATCATGCAAGGCCTTTTTGGCTGCCTGATAATCCTTAAACGCAGTCTGGATGGGGTCTTTGTCAATCTTCCCATAAGCGTCAATGGCAGCCATGTGAGCTTTGGCATCCAATAGTTGATCAAACTGCCCATGAATTTCGACGAGCTGTTGACCCAAACGCCGCATCAAGGTTTGACTGATAAGTTGATCATTGAGAAAACACTTGCTCTTCCCTTCTTCATCTAAATGGCGACGAAAAATAATCTGAAGGTCATCGTAAGGAATACCATGCTCCTCCAGCTCACTCCAAAGCGGGTGATCAACGAGGAGAGAAAAACAGGCGGTAACTTCAGCTTTTTTAGCGCCTTGGCGTAAGAGTCGTGTCTCTGCTCGGGCTCCAAGAGCAAGCCCCAATGCATCAAGAAGGATGGATTTTCCCGCTCCTGTTTCCCCTGTGAGGACACATAACCCCTTTTCAAAATCAAGGTGAAGGTCATCGATGAGAACAACATTGCGAATAGAGAGAGCGTTAAGCATTCGTTTTTATCTTACCCCGCAAAGGAAAAGGGCATTTAATAAATTTAAAGGGTACAGATTGGCATTGTTGTGTTTTATTTTTAGATCCCGGATCCAGTCCGGGATGACAACGGAGGGTGTATCATCCCTATAACTACTATTGTATGATTTGCAGGATATACTTATTATGTAGTGTACAATATCTGACATTGTCATCCCGGACTGGATCCGGGCTCTAAAAAAACTTGAAATAAGACAGTAACGCCTTCTTAAGTTCATTACAGACTTCTCCTCCAAAGGTTGGTGAGATCCTTCCTAATAAAGGCGAACGCTCATTAAGCGGTCAAACCAGGAGCCTTGCTCCATTTTTACCCACTCCGGGCGTAAATCCTCCCCTTTAAGGAGAAGGAACGAATCTGCATACCATTCACTGCCGGGGAAATTATGCCCCAAAACGGCTGCTACAGTTTGAGCTTCCTTTTTAAGACCCACAGCTAAATAGCATTCCACAAGGCGATGGAGGGCTTCCCCCACATGGGTTGTTTTTTGATAGACATCAACAACTGTTTGAAAGCGGTTGATGGCAGATACATACAGGCGGAGCTTCATATAATAGCGTCCCGTATCCATTTCTTTGCCCGCCAAATGGTCATAAACCAGATCCATCTTAAATTGAGCATCGCGCGCATATTTTGTTTGAGGGAATTTCTTCACCACCGCGGAAAGGGCATTCAAGGCTTCATAGGTGCTTCTTTGATCTCGTCTCACTGCAAGGATACGGTCGTAATAATTAAGTGATTTTAAATAATAAGCATAATCAATGTCTTTGTATCCAGGGTGGATTTGAATAAAGGCGTCAAGGGTATTAATAGACTTATCGTAGTCCCCGTTTAAATAATTGGCATAGGCTGACATCAGCTGACCACGGGTCGCCCATTCTGAATAAGGATGTTGACGCTCAACCTCGTCAAACGCAATAGCCGCATCTTTATAGTCACTTTTTAAAAGATCTTGATACCCTTTGGTGTAAAGATCAGTCGCTGGCTTTTCAACGTAAGGTTGCTCCTTATCACTGCATCCAACAACGAATAGAAGGGCTATCGCCCCCCCTATTTTCAAAAGATGTTTATTCATTTCGTTCACCCTTCACCATTTACTCTTCTAGTTTATAGAGCTTTTGTGGTCTGGCTTCAATGGGGGAAACTTAAAAACCGACGAGTATTACGCACCCTTCTGTATGCGCCGCTCAGATCCATCGTCTTCAATAGCAATAAATTCTGTAAAGGCACCGGGAAGGATTTGGGCCACGCTGACGGTCACGTAATCGTTTTCACCCTTATAAATGACAACCCCATCGGGGCTTGAAAATTCTTGAATGACTTGGCGGCAAGCGCCACACGGTGAGCATGCGATGTCGGCTTTTGTTGTGCACACAATGGCTTTAATTTTTGTTTGGGGTCCCTTTTCAGAGATCATTTTAAAAATAGCCGTTCGTTCGCCACAATTGGAAAGACCATAGGATATGTTTTCCACATTACAGCCTGTGAAAATATCGCCATCTTCTGTGATAAGGGCAGAACCTACGGCAAATTTGGAATAGGGAACGTAGGCCTTTTTTTGGGCTTCTTTTGCGAGAAGGATAAGTTTTTCTTTTAGGTCTGTTGAAATCATGATGTGCTCCTTTTGTTAACCTTCTATCTTGGAGAAATCAGCGACTTGATGCAATGTTTCCCTGATGAGGGCCAGCAAGTGTAACCGATTCATTCTCAATCGTTTATCTTCAGTATTCACCACAACACGGTCAAAAAATTGGTCCACAGTGGGTCTGAGGGTCCCTAAAACCTGAAAGGCCTTAACAAAATTTCTCTTGCTCACAAGATCTTGGATTTCTAGTGAATGTATAGACAATTTTACAAATAATTCTTTTTCTTCTAAATTTTCTAACGAGGTTTCTTGAATATTTCCCCCGTAAACCATCTTATCTTTTTCTTCCTCAATTCTTAAAATGTTGGATGCTCTTTTATAGGCAATCAACAGATTTTGCCCATCTTCTCCGTCCATGAGCTGATCCAACGCTTTAACTCTTAAAGAAAGATCTGAAAACGTGGGATTGTCATGGGCCACGGCTAAAACCGCATCGACATGGTCATAGGGGCTTTTCTGGGTGTCTTTCAAAGCAAATTTAAAGCGCTCGAGCATCCACTGCCAGAGATCAGTTATGGTCTCTTCTCGGCTCTTTAAAAGGGGAGGGGACAGGGCTGACCAATCGTATGTGTCATACGCATAAGCTAACACCTCAAGCATGGAAAGCGTAAAGTGAGGGTTTAAAGAAAGAGCGATGAGGCTCAATCCTGCTCGTCTTAAAGCAAAGGGATCTTTGGAGCCAGAAGGGGTAATGCCAATGGCGAAAAAACCGACAAGCGTATCAATGCGATCAGTCATAGCAAGGATGAGACTGGGAACGGCTTCAGGAATAGCTCCCCCAGACGTTTTAGGCCAGTAATGTTCTTCAATAGCTTTCGCAACTTCTAGGGGTTCGCCCTGATTTTGAGCATAATAGCATCCCATTATTCCTTGAAGCTCGGGAAATTCTCCGACCATAAGGCAGCTCAGGTCGGCTTTTGAAAGCAAAGCCGCACGACCCACGATTTTTGGATCTGCGTTCACTGTCTTTGCAATGTGAGAAGATAGCTTTGTTAATCTTTCCACCTTATCAAAAAGACTTCCTAAATGTTGGTGGAAGAGTCTGGCCTTTAAGGCTGTGTTAAAATAATCCAGAGGTTGCTTTTGGTCCTGTTCCCAAAAAAACTGTGCATCCGCCAATCGAGCCCTTAAAACACGCTCATTTCCCCTGATAATCGTTTTTCCTTGGTCAGATGTCTCCATATTAGCAACCACGGCAAAGTAGGGCGCGAGTTTTTCCTCCCCATTAACCAAAGGAAAATACCGTTGATGAACCCGCATGGGCGTGGTGATCACCTCCCGAGGGAGTTCCATAAAGGGGGCATCAACCGAGCCTTTCAGCGCTACGGGCCATTCCACAAGACCGGCAACTTCATCCAACAAAGCTTCGTCCTCTAGCGGTATCAACTGAGCTGTTTGAGCAACCTCTGTGACGCCTTTTTCAATCAAAGCGCGGCGTTCGGCCCAATCCAAAATCACGAAATGCTTGCGTAATTTTTGTTCATAATCCTTGAAATTTTTGACTTCAAAAGGTCCTGGGGCTAAGAACCGATGGCCTCGGGTAGATAGGGAAGCAGGAATTCCTGCATAAGAAAAAGGAACGAGATGCCCCTCAAACAGACTCAGGAGCCCGCGGAGAGGTCTAACCCAAAGAGTTGGGTTATCTCCCCAACGCATAGATTTAGGCCACCTCATGCTCTCTAAAAGGGGGGGGGCTATTTGAGAAAGCACTTCCGGGGTGGGCCGGCCTGGCTTGCTTATTACCGTAAATAAAAATGTTCCTTTCGGGGTTTCTCGTGTCTCACATTCTTCACGGCGCACCCCTGCCGTATTCAAAAACCCTTCAATGGCGACTGGAGGTGCGTCTACACGGGGGCCTTTCTTCTCTTCCCGTTTTTCAGGGGATTGAAGCGGCAGTCCCTCTACGACAAGCGTTAAACGGCGAGGAGTAATAAAAGTTTTAATGCTGTCAAAAGAAAGCCCTTCTTTCTTTAATGCGTGTTCGCTCAAGGATTTCAGCTGTTCTTGCGCTGCTTTTTGCATACGAGAGGGGATTTCTTCAGAAAAAATTTCTAGCAACCATTCAGCCATGGGCACTCTCCATCCAAAGCTCGCAACATTGACGAGCGAGAGCGCGAACCCGCCCGATGTAGTTGGCGCGTTCAGTCACACTCACCACCCCTCTTGCATCTAAAAGGTTGAAGAGATGGCTGGCTTTCAAGCAATATTCATAGGCAGGTAGAACAAGCTTTTCCGTCACTAGATGGCGGGACATGGCTTCTGCATCCTCGAAATGACGAAAGATAATGGGTACATCCACATGCTCAAAGCTAAAGGCCGAAAATTCACGTTCCATTTGAAGAGCTACATCGCCGTAAGTCATGGGTGCTGGGCTATCCGGGCTGTTCCACATGAGATCATAAACATTTTCAATGTTCTGTAAGAGCATGACGAGACGTTCAAGGCCATAGGTGAGTTCAGCAGGTACAGGATTACAGGCAAATCCGCCAACCTGCTGGAAATAGGTAAATTGGGTAATTTCCTGCCCGTCCCCCCATACTTCCCAACCCAAACCGGAGGCGCCTAAGGTAGGGCTTTCCCAGTCGTCTTCTACAAATCGGATGTCATGGAGGGCGGGATCAAGACCAATATATTTTAAGCTTTCCAGGTAAATATCCTGAATATTTTCTGGAGAGGGTTTTAAAATGACTTGGTATTGGTGGTGGCGATACAATCGATTAGGGTTTTCTCCATACCGTCCATCGGCTGGCCTTCGAGAAGGTTGAACATAGGCAGCCCGCCAGGGCTTGGGGCCTAGAGCTTTCAGGGTTGTGGCTGGGTGAAAGGTTCCCGCCCCCACTTCCGCATCATAGGGTTGTAAAATGACGCACCCCTGACGGGCCCAAAAATCTTGGAGCTTCAAAATGATAGACTGAAAGTCATTGGCTATAGAGTGATGTTTTTCTTGCATGACTTTACACTACTCACCATCGTTCAAACGGTCAAGGGGGGGCTTAATGGTGGAATTCGTATCGTCTCGAGGACCTTATTGTGAGCCCTCGGAGAGGGTTCAGGCAAGCCTTCCCAAAAAAGATGTTTCTGTTAACCATCTTTTAACCAAAATCAGGAATGATGTGAAAAGAGGAAAAACTCCCACAAGGGACGTGAGATTTGATCCTTTAAAGAGTATCAACGCCCTGAAAGGAAGAGCAACATGTTTGAAAAAACCAAGAAACCGCTACGGATTGTCAGTGTCTTAGGACTAATGATCACGGGGATTATACTCCCGCCTCACGCGCAAGCCGACTATTCGGGTAGCTGTAGAGGGTGTACTTCCGGTTGTCAGGGGAACCCTTCGTCTTGCTATGTGGCTTGTGATTGTTGTTATGATAGTGGCGGAAACTGTCATCAGGCACGTATAGACTATTGGCCACAAACGGGGACCACTATCAATAACTGCGACGGCGTACTCGTTCAAGGTGAATATTGTTCAATCCAGAAGAAAAAAGGTAAGCCCACAAAGCCAAGTCGTGAAAAGACGAAATGACTTCACTCCTCCCATGATGACAGTAGCGGCAGATACGTGATCCACCAGAATTAAAATGGCTTCGTACTCATGCGCCCCCTCACACCCTCAAAAATCCCACGATTTCCTTAATCTCTTTTAGATTTTGAGAGGCGAGCTCATTGGCCTCTTCCCCACCTTTTTTCAAAATCCGATCTAAGGATGCAGGATCTTTCAAAAGGGCCAGCATTTCTTGGCGGATGGGATCCATGGCGGCAATAATTTGATCGGCAAGGGTCTTTTTGAAGGTCGAAAAATGCGCTCCCTCAAAAGTTCGGCAGGACTCTTCCATGGTCGTATCAGAGAGAGCGGCATAAATTCCCAAAAGATTCAGGGCCTCTGGGCGATTTTCCATCGCTTCAGGCGCGCCCGCAATGGGGTCAGAGTCGGTTTTTGCTTTTCGTATTTTCAGCACAATCGTATCCGGATCATCCATGAAATGAATGCGGCTATAGTCGGACGGGTCCGACTTGCTCATCTTAGCTGTTCCATCCCTTAAGCTCATCACCCGTGCGGCAGTCTTTAAGATGAAGGGTTCAGGAAGTTCAAAATAGTCTTTCCCATACTGACGATTAAAGGCGCCAGCAAGGTCTCGAGCAAGTTCGAGATGTTGCTTTTGATCTTCTCCCACAGGCACATGGGTCGTCTTATAGATAAGGATATCTGCGGCCATAAGAACGGGATAACTATAAAGGCCTAGATTGGCTTGCTCCTTGTGTTTTCCCGCCTTTTCCTTAAATTGCGTCATGCGGTTAAGCCAGCCTAAAGGAGTTAGGCAGCTCAAAATCCAAGCGAGTTCACTGTGTGCTGCAACAGCACTTTGCGGAAAAATCATCGATTTTTCCGGATTAATGCCTGACGCGATATAAGCAGCTGCCACTTCTCGCGTCCAGACGGTCATGTTCTGAGGATTAGGAAGGGTTGTGAGGGCATGCAGATCAACCATACAAAAGAGTAAATTTTCATGGGCGTCTTGCAGTTTAACCCAATTGCGGATCGCCCCTAAATAGTTTCCGATGTGGAGATCACCCGTTGGTTGAATACCTGAAAAAATGCGTCCCATTATGTCCTCGCAAAAAACATGTGTTTTAGTTGATGAAATCTCATTGCTCCCATCAGGTGAGCAAGAAATAAAAAGCCCAGCAGTCCAAAGCTTATTAGGCCCGTTATGGATAGATCCCTCATCAGCTCTCCCTTTGAAAAAAGGGGTTGTACAATAAATTGAAGACTCTTTAAAAGTACCACCGTTCCCCCACACGTCAGGATCATACGGGAGATAAATTTCTTAAGATGCATATCAAAGCTCAGGTGACCTTTGCGCCACAAAATATATCCCAGCAAAAGCGCATTGACCCATCCCGCTGCGGCTGTGGCAAAAGCAATTCCCGCTTGATGAAATCCACCCATCAAAGCAATGCTTAGTCCAATGTCTACGATAATCCCACAACATGCTGTGTAGACGGGCGTCAATGTGTCTTGACGTGCAAAAAAGCTGGAACTAAAGACCTTTATGAGGACATAGGCGGGAAGGCCCACCGCAAGAGCTTGTAGAGTAAGGGCGGTAGCACAGGTATCTTGTTCCGTAAATGCTCCGCGTTCAAAGACCATCATGACAAAAGGTTGGGCAAGAAAAATAAGAGCAAGAGCGGCCGGAAGAGTCAGAAACATGGAAAATTCGAGAGCTTGAGCTTGGGTCTGACGCGCATTTTCCCAAGCACCCGAACGAATTTGGCGCGAAAGAATGGGGAGCAATGCCGTACTCACTGCAACACCAATCACGCTCAGGGGAAGTTGATTAAGCCTGTCTGCATAATTGAGATAGGAAATGGCTCCAGTGGGAAGCCAAGATGCAATAAAAGCTCCAATAAAAAGATTAATTTGCACCACGCCTGAACCAAAAGCTGCAGGCGCTAAAATCTTAAAGAAATTTTTAACGTTTTCATCAAAGCGTGGCCACACAAATCTTAAGCCCACCCCTTCTTTTAGAGCAGGGATCCAAACCCACAGCCATTGCAAAAGGCCACAGATCATTACTCCCCAAGCAAAGGCATAGCCTGAGGAGGTAAATTTATCATAGAAAACCACGACAATGCCAAGGATAGCCATGTTTCCTATCATGGGAGAGGAAGCAACGATCGCAAATTTATCAATAGAATTTAACATTCCGCTATAGAGCGCGGTCAAAGATATAAAAAAAATAAAGGGAAAAGTAATTCGACTGAATTCTATAGCATAATAAAGACGCTCGGGCGTGTCTTTAAAACCAGGCACCAGCAGTGGCATTAAAGTGGGAAGGAAAAACTCTACACACAGAATAAGCACGAAAAGAGCACCCACCCAAAGGGTCAATATTTGTTCCGCAAAAGTGCGGGCTTCTTCTTTCCCTTTTGTTGCTAAAATACCTGCAAACAAGGGCACGAAAGAGGCATTAAAAGCCCCCTCGGCAAAAAGACGGCGAAAAAAAGAAGGCAACTTAATAGCGACAACAAGAGCGTCAGCTGCCCCTCCGGCGCCTAAAAAGGAAGCTGTAAGAATTTCTCGTACAAAACCAAACAGACGGCTGCCAATAGTATAGCTCCCAACAGTTGCGATAGACCTAACAAGATTCATTTTTTTAACCACTCAATGATTGTCACGTTGTGTTATATAAGATTTTTTCAAAGATGCAAGCATCTCAGGATAAAGGTTGGTTTTTCAAAAGCTTTTGGACGTCTCGAAAGTGAAAGGCTCCAACAAGCCGTGCCGTAATGATGTAAGTCAGGACAGCTCCAAAAATCCATAGGCCCACAACGCCCATTCGCATCAAGGTCCCTTCGGGAAAAGACATCATGAGCTGAAAGACGTAGCAAATGAGGCCCATCACACAAGAAGAAATGACTAGTCTCGGGACAATCTCTTTCATGCGGTCATCAAAAACAATCCATTCTTTTTTCAAAAGAAGGCCTCCTAAGACGATGGCATTAAACCACGCGGCAACAGCGGTGGATAAAGCAAGGCCCACATAACTAAAGGGGCCAATCAACACACAATTTAAAGTAAAGTTTAAAGCCACAGCCCCTATAGCCACCTTCATGGGTGTTTTTGTATCTTGGCGAGCAAAAAACTGGGTTTGTAATATCTTTACAAGAACATAGGCGGGAAGCCCTATAGCAAAGGCTGATAGTGTATAGCCCGTAGCTTGAGCATCCAGGTTGGTGAAAGCCCCACGCTCAAACAACAGAGCGACCAGAGGACCCGCAAGAATAACCAGTCCCATTGTGGCGGGTAGAGTGACGGCGAGGGCAAATTCGAGGGCTCTATTCTGGGTGTCATGGGCTCGTTCGTGATTGCCCGCTTTAATATGTTTAGAGAGTTCAGGTAAAAGCGCGGTGCTTATAGCAATACCAATGACGCCCAAGGGAAGTTGATTCAGCCTATCGGCGTAGAATAGGAAAGAAACCGCCCCTGTTGGAAGCCAAGAGGCAAATACCATGTCCATGAAAAGATTCACTTGAATCACACCCGCGCTGATAGCCCCGGGAACGCCCAGTCGAATAAGGGTTTTGGTTTCAGGCGTGAGTTGAGGGAGAGAGAGTTTAACCCCCATTCCAGACAAATGACAGCACCCCCAAAGCCATCCTAGCTGCAGGATTCCTGCCCAAAAGACTGCCCAGGCGAGTCCTTTTCCAGGAGAAACCCACTCAAAAAAAATGAGGAGGAGGGCTCCGATCATGGTCAAGTTTAAGATAACCGGTGTGCCTGCGGGTGCTGCAAATTTCCCCATGGAATTGAGAATTCCACTGAAAAGGGACGCTAGCGAAATAAACAAAATATAGGGAAAGGTGATGCGAGAGAGGTCAACCGCAAGTTCAAAGCGTTCCGGTGTCGCATCAAAACCAGGTGCAAAGAGGAAAACCGCGGCTGGCATAAATTGTTCAAAGATAAGGACAAATCCCGTTAATCCAAAAAGAAGAAGGGCAAAAATTTTCTCCCCGTAAAGACGCGCCGCTACAGGGCCATTCGAGACAAGAATTCCTGAGAAGAGGGGAACGAAAGCTGCATTAAACGCCCCTTCAGCAAAAAAACGGCGGAAAAAATTGGGTAGTTTGAAAGCGACAAAAAATGCATCCGTCAGCCCACTAACGCCCAAGATGCCTGCAATGAGGCTATCTCTCGCAAAGCCAGTCATACGGCTTAAAAAAGTAAACCCGCCTACGGTTGCGATCGATCTATAAAGATAACGGGGCATATATAATTCCAGTTATTACGGACTCAAGATATAAGTCCTTGAAAGCTGCGTCAATAGGAGATGGACAATTGAAAAATTGGAAGCTTGGAAATAGATGTCTAGTGGTCTGTCATTCTTAAGAATTAGGATTAATAAATATTAATCCTCTTCCATCGCCTCAAGGGAGGGAGAAACATACTTTAATAAAGCGTCTAATATTTGGGTTACGCCAAGCCGACTTAGGGAAGACAGCGTAAACACTTCTTTGCCCGCACCCTTTTTCAAGGCTTTTAATTTTTGGGCAATCATTTCTTTCGTTAATGCATCACATTTATTAAGCGCTAAAATTTCCGGTTTGTGGGCAAGATCTTGCCCATAAAGCTCAAGTTCTCGCCGAATGGTCTTGTAGGCACCGACAACGTCTTCCTGGGTTCCATCAATTAGGTGCAAAATAGCTTTGCAACGCTCCACATGACCTAAGAAGCGGGTTCCAAGGCCTACCCCTTCATGGGCTCCTTCAATGAGCCCAGGCACATCAGCTACAACAAACTCTGTATCATGGATGTAGACAACACCAAGGTTAGGAACAAGGGTGGTAAACGGATAATCGGCAATTTTTGGCTTTGCGCGAGAGACCACAGACAAAAAGGTGGACTTGCCGGCATTGGGTAAGCCGACGAGTCCCACATCTGCGATTAGCTTAAGGCGCAGCCATGCCCACATTTCTTCCCCCGGCCAACCAGGGGTTGATTTACGAGGAGCTCGATTTGTGGATGATTTAAAACGTTCATTTCCAAATCCTCCATCACCGCCTTTTAAAAGAAGGAAGCGTTGACCTTCTTCTGTAAAGTCAGCCAGCAGGGTCTCTTTATCTTCAGCAAGGATTTGGGTTCCAACTGGCACTTTAATAACGAGGGTCTTTCCTGAAGCGCCTGTGCGACTTTCTCCCCGTCCATGGTCTCCCTTATCAGCCTTAAAATGTTGATGATATCGAAAATCGATCAACGTATTGAGGTTGGAAATAGCTTCAAATAGAATGTCCCCACCCCTGCCACCATTCCCTCCATCGGGTCCGCCAAATTCAATAAATTTTTCTCGACGAAAACTGACGCAGCCTGCGCCGCCATCGCCACTTTTAAGAAATACTTTGGCTTCGTCTAGAAATTTCATAAGAATTCTTCCATAAAAAAAGGGGAAAGATCAGTATAACCCTTCCCCTTCCATAATAAATCAATAGGAGTCTTTATTCTCCAGCCTTTACAACAGACACAAAGGTTCTCCCATTAACCCCACGGGAAAAAGAGACTTGGCCTTCTGCAAGGGCAAAGAGCGTGTGATCCTTTCCGATGCCAACTAAAGTGCCAGGATAGTACTTGGTGCCCCGTTGACGAATTAGGATATTTCCTGCGATAACAGCTTCTCCGCCAAATTTTTTAACCCCTAAACGGCGTCCTGCGGAATCACGACCATTGCGAGAACTTCCTCCAGCTTTCTTTTGTGCCATTTTTTAGTCTCCTAACTTTTCGGTTGGTTTTTTGCTTTTGACCGTCGCTTTTTTCACTGGTGCAGTCTTCATCTCTTCAGGCAGAGAGGAAGCCTTTTTTCCCTCAGTCAGAGGAGTAGCCTTTTGGACAGGCGTTTTTGACTGTGTTTCAATTTTCTCTGGTGAGGCTGGCGCCTTGCGCTTAGCCCCATCTAATAAAATATCCGTAATCCGGATGACCGTTAGAGATTGGCGATGACCATTCTTCCGCCGATAATTATGGCGTTTCTTTTTCTTAAAAATGATAATCTTGTCATCTCGAATTTGATCCAAGACTGTACCGCAAACCATTGCGTTGGTCACCAAAGGCGCACCAACTTTTATAGAATCTCCTTGCCCCGCCATAAGGACATCCGAAAATTCGATATGGTCACCTGAAGCACCGACTAGCTTCTCGACCCTAATAATATCATTTGCGGCTACTTTATATTGTTTTCCGCCAGTTTTAATAATTGCAAACATATGAGTTTCTCACCTACATAAAAAGCCATTTACGGCAAAAGAGTCCGGGAACCTACGTCCGTTACTATTATTCACTACCCTCTCTTCTACCATCTGTCAAGAGAATTTCATATGCGATTTGCCATCCTATATGAACGGTCCCTTGGGCCGCTTTATATCATCTGTTGTAAAGGCCCGACGGGGATTTGAGCCTTTCGTCCATGTTTTGTCACATTTAGACTCAACAAAAAACTTCTTTCCTATTCGAACAGGTTTAATGAGTGTGTTGTTAAATACGTTGACGTCTTTTAATATATTATTAATGAAATCAAGTTGTATTTTTGATACTTTATCAATTGTTCCTGGTTTATCGATATAATAATTAATAAAGTTCTTTAAGTTTCCTCTTCCCTGCTGAGAGTTTTGGAAAGGTTCAGAAAACATATCTTCCGGTCGCCAACTATCTGGCTCTAATACCAATAATTTATTCGGGCGTTCATTATCTTTCAACTTCTGGGCTTCTAAATGAGCTTCTTTTAAATTAAGCCTATCGCAATAGATATTAAGGCTATCTTTATGAGCACGTGAGATAGCCAGTCCATACCCATCTGAAGACTCAAAAATTTCCCTAGCTTTTTTTGTAACACCAGGGCCAGATAACCCTATCGTAAACCTCCACCTGTCCGTTTTCTCAAGAAACATCTGAGCCATTTTAATAGATTGTTTCTCTGGAAAATGTATTCTCTTGTCTTCCTTTGTACCATGTAATCTCTTTCTGTCTATTATTGAATGAAAGGATGTTGACTCCCCACAGGTGAAATTATTTTCAAATTTTAAATAATTTTCTAGGACCCCCATGACACACCCCATGATAACGGGATTCATTTTTGAGGACAATATTATTGGATTATTATCATCAAAACATCTAAAACCTAAAGGAAGCTTTATATCGCCTAAAAACGTCTCAGTTTCGCATGGGACAGCAAGGGGGGGGACGTCTGTATCAAGGTAAACTCCTCCCTCTAATAAAATGAGATACCTCAGTAAATCAGCAGCTGCGGCATAATTGTATAAGCCAACGGTTTCACTTTGAATAAAGCGCCAGTACTGGCGATAAAGGTTTTTATGGTCAGAGAAAAATTCGGGCGTTATGGATTTCAGATCATGAATATTTCTAACATTTATTATTTTTGATCTTTTTATGATTTTTTTATTCCTACTTTTAAATGTATCTTCACAAAAACGATCATACTGCTCGTTAAAAGAACGCTTCCATTTTCTTGAAGTGGCGTCTTCTTCAGGCCAAGGCTTTCTTTTTTCTTTGATGAAATGTAGGTTATCTGGGTCATCTACCCATACAGTAACTCTATATTTTTCGGAAGCGGCAATCTGGGCAGTTCTTGTAATATCATGCCAATATTCTTCATCTATGGGGCCTCCTATCCATATATAATAGATTTCTTTTGGAATTAGTGTTCCTTTTTCTATGTCACTTATAATTGCTTTGGCGATTTTATTTTTTATTATAATTACTTCATTGCGGCAGGTTTCGAACTGTTTTGTGAGACTTTTGTCTCGAATAGCAGATATCCTACCTAGGGACTGGCACCAGCTTTGTTGACGAATCTTCAGATTTTGTTTTCCTTCCTGAAGAGGAGGCTCCATCCCCCATGCAGCAGAACATACTCCAATGCATATCAGAAAAGAAGCGTAATAGAACAAATAATTTTTTATGTAACACCTGTAAAAAAATTTAAAAAGTTTGACGTTTTTACATCCAGAAAGTCTGCATACTTATTTAATCTGCAAAAAAGAAATGCGTTTATATTTTTTTCTTCTCCTGTTCCTGATCGTTTACGGGATCACACTCGCGAATATCTTCATCTTCATTAAAAACGTATCCACTCGCACAATACATACATTCCTGCGTTTTTGCATGATAATGGTCCTTTCCGTAACATTTTCCAAGCACATTTGGCGTGCCTGTACAGTGGGACTTGCTTTGGTCATAATGAAGTCCCTGAGCACAGTATACACAGGCATTAGAATGAGACGCAAAGCGATGATCTGCTGAATGGCACATGGCCAAGCTCATTTCTTCTTCATAAGCTTTCTCTGCTTCAGTGTTAAGTGTACTTTCTGCTTTCAAAGCCGTATTTAGCATCAAAATAAAGACTGAACTCATTAAGATATTCACCTGGTATCTCCCCTTGTAAGCTGCGCTGCAGCATTCATTATAGCCAAAGTCTAACATTTTTCCAAAAAATGGTACATCCCTCTTGCTTTTAAAAGAAAATGTATTCTATACATGTTAAATAGAATAGATCAAAAAAGGTGGTTCGTCTGTCAAATTCTTTCTCCCCTCTCGCATTAAAAAATCTTATAGAGCAGTTTCTTGATTCAAAAAAAGCTCAAGATATTGTTTGCATAGATCTTCAGGGTAAATCGTCAATTGCGGATTATCTGATCATTGCCTCGGGAACGTCCCAACGACAAATAGGATCCACGGCTCAACTTCTTAAAGAAGAGCTCAAGAAAAAGGGGTTCAAAACTGTCAATATTGAGGGTCTTTCCCAATGTGATTGGGTGCTCATCGATGCAGGAGACGTCATTGTCCACCTTTTCCGACCTGAGATTAGAGCCTTCTATAATCTTGAAAAAATGTGGAGCGTTGAAATTTCTGATGAGACGGCAAAAATTTCTATTTCTTAAGTGTATTATATACCCACAGGATTTCAAGAATTCGGGTAGGCGACCAAGTGGCGAGCCCGATGAGCGTATTCTTATACGTGACAGAGGGCGAGACCCGAAGGGCAATGCCGCCGAAACTTGAAAGACGAAGGGTATATGCACATTACCATAGCTTCTATAGGCAAATTAAAGAATCCCGCCTTAAAATCGCTTTACGCTGAGTATAACAAGCGCCTCGAGTGGAAAGTAAATCTGACAGAATTCGACGCAAAACCTTCTATTGAGCAAGAAGGTGCCTGTTTATTGAATGCTATTCCTCCCTCCACTTTTCTTATCACGCTTGATGAAAATGGCGAAAATTTAAAAAGTGAAGAATTCGCCACCTGTTTAAAAAATATACAACTCTATCATCAGGGAAAACTAGGCTTAATTGTTGGTGGCGCGAGTGGACTAAGCAAGGAAGTGAAGGAAAAATCTCAAAAATCCATTTCCTTTGGACGTATGACCTGGCCTCATCTTTTCGTACGTGTCATGCTTATCGAACAACTCTACAGAGCCCAACAGATCCTTAAAGGACATCCCTATCATCGGGGGTAGGTTCAGCGCCCTCAGCGGCTTTAGCAGGGAATGCTTTTTCCCGTAGGGCCTTATCTCGAGCACTTATTTTTTCCCAGTCTTGCTCTAATTTTTTGAGGTCTACAGCGCGTGAAGCGGTCTCTTCTCCTTTATGAAGACCACGAGGCGCAAGGGCCTCTACGCGGGTAGGTACGGTACGAATATCCGGATATCCTTCATCAAGATATTCCGTCTGTCCCGTCAGAAATGATCCTATACATCCCGTAAGGAGCAAAGGAAGAGTGAGATAAAGAAGTTTATGAATCATTCTCTTACGATACTCATTTTTTCTTGAAAACACAATGTGTTTCTAATACTTCTTCCGATGCATGAGCCACCCTGCAACCATAACACCGATAGCTACAGTTGTGATAATGATCGTCGCCAACGCATTGATTTGAGGGCTAATCCCAAAACGAATGCTTGAGAAAATAACCATGGGCAAAGTAGATGATCCGGGCCCTGCCACAAAGCTTGCTAAAACAAGATCGTCCAGCGATAAGGCAAAAGCTAAAAGCCATCCCGCAATCAAAGCAGGGGAGATCAGGGGAAGGGTAATCAGTATAAAGACTTTTAAAGGACGAGCGCCAAGGTCAAGAGCCGCTTCCTCCAGGGAACGATCCATATCCGCAAGCCTGCCTCGTACAAGGATAGTGACATAGGCCATGCAGAGGGTTGTATGGGCGATGGTAATCGTCAAAATCCCTCGGGTCTTGGGCCATCCAATAATTTGTTCAAGCCCCACAAAAAGAAGCAATAGAGAAAGACCCGTGATCACTTCAGGCATGACAAGAGGAGCTGCCGTTAAAAGGCCAAAAAAACGACGGCTTTTAAAGCGTCCAACCCTCACCAAAACAACCGCGGCCATCGTGCCTAAAATGACCGCAAAAGTTGCAGCACAGAGAGCCACTTCTAAACTAATCCAAGCCGATTTAATCAGAACGTCATCTTGCAGAAGGGACGCATACCATTTTGTTGAAAACCCTTTCCATACGGTCACCTGGCGAGACGCGTTAAAAGAAAAAAGGATGAGTGTGAAAATAGGTACATATAAAAATCCATAGCCCAAGATCATTATAGTCTTGAGGAAAGGGGAAAGCTTATTCTGCATCTAAAAATCTCCCCTGACGTTCTTGAAAGCGCTGGAAAATGGTAAGAGGAATAACAAGGAAAATCAGCATGAGGATCGCAAGCGCTGAGGCCACAGGCCAGTCACGATTTGTAAAGAACTCATTCCACAAGACTTTACCAATCATCAATGTTTGCGATCCTCCTAAAAGTTCCGGAATAACAAATTCTCCGACAGCCGGAATCAGCACAAGCATGGAACCTCCCACAACGCCCGATAAAGAGAGGGGCCAAATAACACGCAAAAAAGCCTGAAAAGGTTTGGCGCCTAAGTCATAGGCGGCTTCGACAAGGGCATAATCAATTTTTTCTAGAGAAGCATAAAGAGGAAGAATCATAAAAGGCAAATAACAATAAATAATTCCTAGGATCGTTGCAAACGTCGTGTCCAAAAGGGTGAGAGGATGGGAAATAATTCCAATCTTTAGGAGCATTGTATTCAACAATCCATGAGGACTTAAAATACCAATCCATGCATATACGCGTAAGAGAAACGACGTCCAGAAAGGCAAAATCACCATCATCAACAATATTGTTCGCCGGGGAGGGGCCGCTTTTGCAATCCCATAAGCTATAGGGTACCCAATAAGAAGACAGCCCACTGTGCCCGTAACCGCAATAAAGAGAGAATCAAGATAGGATAAAAGATAAAGTGTATCTTCCCCAATAAAGGCGTAGTTGGTAAAGTTCAGCTTAATTGTCAGAACGCCTTCCTCAGCCCATTCCATGAGGGGGCCATAGGGAGGAAGGCCCATCTTCAAATCAGAGAAGCTGATTTTAAGAACAATGAGAAAGGGAATCAGAAAGAAGAGGAGAAGCCACCCATAAGGTGCGACAAGCACCCAGAAGGGGGAGCGAATTGATTCTTTTGTTTTTCCCCAGGTGCTTTTCATGTGGACCTATGGAGGGTAAAGATGGCGTGTTTCGCTAATATCTTGATTTTCTGTTTTTTTAGATTCCGGGTCAAGGCCGTGATGACAGTGGAGAGTATGGAGGCTCTACTGCAAAAAGTGTTGCTTTTGCACGCATTGGTTATTATAGAGACAATAATCCCTGAAGCTGTCATTCCGTGCTTGATGCAGGATCTAGAAAAATTTGAGGTAAAAACAGCGGTTAATGCGTCTTTGGTTAACTTCAACATCTTTAGCCTCACACCGTCAACACAATACTATTTTCCGCACGCCATAGCAGAAAAACCTCATCATCCCAAGTGACAGCTCTTTCTGCAAGACGAACAAGGTTGGGTTGGGTGGCGAGCACAATTTTACCGCTCTCGAGCTCCACATGATAAATAGAAACATCTCCTAAATATCCAATATCTCGCACAATCCCTTTGGTTGCATTTCTTTTTTGTTCAGGCTTTGTCGTGGCAATCATAATTTTTTCAGGACGAATGGCAACCTTCACTTGGGCACCCACCGGAGCATCTGCAGAGTGGCTAACATATAGCTCACATCCTGCTTCTTCCGACTCGACGAGGATATGATCCGCCTCAACTTCCACAACCCGGCCTTCAAATTTATTGATGGACCCAATAAAATCAGCCACATACTCCGAATGGGGATATTCATAGATTTCATTAGGCGTTCCTATCTGCCTTAATCGGCCATGATCCATTACCCCTAAACGGGTCGACATGGTCATGGCTTCTTCCTGATCGTGGGTAACCATAATAAACGTGACCCCAACTTTTTCTTGAATATTGACGAGCTCAAACTGAGTTTGTTCCCTTAATCTTTTGTCGAGTGCTGCTAAGGGTTCATCAAGAAGCAAGAGTTTAGGTCTCTTAACTAAACTTCGCGCTAAGGCAACGCGCTGACGCTGGCCCCCGGAAAGCTGATGGGGCTTGCGAGATCCATACTTTTCCATCTGTACGAGTTTGAGAACATCCGATACCCGCTGTTTAATTTCAGTTTTAGAGATACGCTCTTGCTTAAGACCAAAACTAATATTTTGTTCCACGGTCATGTGGGGAAAAAGAGCATAGGATTGAAACATCATATTCACGGGGCGATCATAAGCAGGCCTGTGGGTCACATCAATTCCATCAATATAAATTTTTCCCCGACTGGGCATTTCAAACCCCGCAAGCATGCGTAAAAGGGTTGTCTTCCCGCATCCCGAAGGTCCTAAAAGTGAGAAGAATTCTCCTTGGTAGATCGACAAGCTAACTTCATCAACAACCACATGACCCCCAAATTCCTTTGAAACTCCTTCCAAATGAATATAGGGTTTCGCTTTTGAATCTTGCCAAGGCTGGAGTTCAATACGTTTGGTTTTTTTTACCATTGGTTTCCTCGTTCATCGCCCAATTTTCACACGCGTCCACTCTCGTAAACGTAATCGCTCATACTGTGGAGAATGGGTTTTATTAACATATGATTTTTCTAGAACTTTCTCTGGGGGATAAATGAGAGGATCCGTTCTGATTGGTTCCTCCATAAAGGAAAAGGATGAAGGCACACTATTGGCAATGGCGATGGCATTTGTAATCGTAGCAATAATATCTGGACGAAGGATAAAGTTAATAAAGGCATGGGCCCCATCGGGGTGAGGCGCATCTTTGGGGATGGCAAGCGCATCTACCCACAAGTCTGCTCCTTCTTCAGGAATAACGTACTCGATTTCCATCCCCGATTCCTTACCCAAACTTTTCGCAAGTAATAGATCCCCTGAAAATCCTTGCACAAGGCAATAATCCCCTGACGTTAAATCTTCGGTGGCAGGCATGCCTTGAAACTTCTTTATAAAGGGCCTTATTGCGGAAAGGGCTTTTTCTGCTTTTTTTAAGTCCTCCATGTTTTCCGACATGGGTTCCAACTTTAAATAGCTGAGTACGGCTGGAAACACATCCACGGGGGCATCAATAAGCATAACTCCACAATCTTTAAATCGAGACACAACGGCGGGGTCAAACAGCATCGAAAAACTGGTCACCGGGGCATCAGGAAACCGCTCAAGGATCTTCTTTTTATTATAGGCAAAGCCACTTGTTCCCCAAATAAAGGGCAACGCAAATTGATTTCCTGGGTCGGCAGCTTCCATTTTATGCAAAAGGAGCGGATCAGTGCCTTTTCCATTTGGAATGAGAGGCTTATCTAAAGGTTGATAAATGTTGGCTTCAACTTGACGGGGAAGATAGGGCCAAACCGTAACCATAATCACGTCATATCCGGAATGGCCCGTAACTAATTTTGTTTCCATGACTTCCGAGCTGTCATACACATCCAAATTAACTTTAATGCCCGTTTCTTTTTCAAAAAGCTGCACAATTTCTGGGGATATAACATAGGCCCAACAATAGACGTTAACCGTTTTAGACGGATCCGCTTTGAGTTGAGCGCCGAGCATAAATAGGCAGATTACGAAAACAAATTTTTTAATAGTATAGAACATTGCGTGTCCACTAATAGGTTATTTCTAATGGTATAACACAGGTGCAATTAAAAGTGTTGTTTTTTGATAAAGAGCCCTGAGTGCGCCGGCCCTTGAGAAAAGTAAATACGAAAGAAAATAAGTATGCCCATAAGATATACTTATGGGCACACTGTTATGGAGTCAATTAAATTTGATTAAATCGAACTCTAGCTATCCCAACTCATTTTCATTCGTATAAGTGGTCATTCCCCGAATTTGAGCGGCTTTTAGCTTTTCAAGACGCGCCTGTGCTTCTTGGACATCTTGCGGCGATGCGTTTTCTTGAAGAAATGGTAAGACCTCATTTTCGAGTTCTTGAATTTCTTTTGCAACATTGAACTTAGGGGCTGCAAAAGTTTTCACCACGGGCATGAGGGCATCCAGATTTTCTTCATTTTCATAGGCTTCTACACCAAATTTTTGAGCATTGATTAGCTTTTGAAGACGTTCCTCAGCACCCTTTTTTTCATTAAATGAACCATATTGTGCGATCGTTGGCATATTCTGTTCGAGCTCAGAAATTTCCTTTGCTATATTGAATGTATGCGTTGCCTTCGTGCTTGTTGTTTTCGTTTCAATCACTGGAGTTTTAGGTTGCCCCATATTCATCTGAGCCATCATTGCGCTCAGTTGCCTTTTTTGCTCTTCCTCTGACAATCCTGACTCTGCCAGTATTGCTCGAAGGTAGTCAGGAGTTACTTCTACCTCAGTTACTTTCACCACCTTGTCTTTAGTTTCAATTTTTTCCTGTTTGTTATGGGTGATCGTTGTATTATTTGTGATTGGTTTCTTTTTTTCCTCTATAGGCGTTTTAGGTTGCCCCATATTCATCTGAGCCATCATTGCGCTCAGTTGCCTTTTTTGCTCTTCCTCTGACAATCCTGACTCTGCCAGCATTGCTCGAAGATAGTCAGGAGTTACTTCTACCTCAGTTGCTTTCACAACCTTTTCATTAGCTTCAATTTTCTCCTTTTTATTAGTGGTGAGCGTTGTATTATTTGTGATTGTTTTCTTTTCTTCCTCTATAGGCGTTTTAGGTTGCCCCATATTCATCTGAGCCATCATTGCGCTTAGTTGCCTTTTTTGCTCTTCCTCTGACAATCCTGACTCTGCCAGCATTGCTCGAAGGTAGTCAGGAGTTGCTTCTACCTCAGTTACTTTCACCACCTTGTCTTTAGCTTCAAATATGGACATTACATGGGTATCTAAGTCAGTCGGATATATCGCTTGTTGAGCATCAATAATTTTCTTAACCTCAGGATATCTTTGACATAGTGAGTCAATATGACTCTGCTTATCGAGAAGGATACCTTTTTTCCCTTCTACCTTTAGATCGTATTTGCTCATTAGCAAGTTAACAACCTTGGTGCCTCTCTGGTTCCATTTAGCTTTCTTTTGATTAAAAGATGTATCAATAGTGCTATTGGTTTTTTGTTCCAATAAGGTCCTAACGGCTACATTGCACCTCGTCTTGAGAAGCCTTAATTCCGTTGGACCGATTGCGTCCATCGATGAAATGTCTTTATTCCACCCAGCGAAGGCAGGTTGTAAAGGTTGGAGAGCAATGCCCGAGAGCGCGGCAGCTTTAACAACATTTAAACAAACAGTAGATATTTTATTTTTAAACATATAACACTCCTTTTAAAATATAACATAAAATTTTAGTTAACACAGAATTATAAAATTCTATAAATACATAACATGTTAAACCGTCAAAGACAATAGCAATGTGTTAAATGTGCTTGACAATGCATACGAGGATAAGCTATCTCAAGAACACCTTCCTCTGGGGGTGTAGCTCAGTTGGTTAGAGCGCCGGCCTGTCACGCCGGAGGTCGCGGGTTCAAGTCCCGTCACTCCCGCCACTAAAATTTTCCTTTATGATGGCTATAGCCTTATTCCCCCTTCACCCGTAAACCTTCAAAAGCATGCCAAATTTTCTTATCTTGATCATATTCATCACCTACAAAGTGGATTTGGTGGTTTTCATCTTCAAAGACTGTAAAATAGGTAATAAAGACGGGAAGGGGCGCATTCAACTTAACATGCTTTGTATTTGAACCAGAGGTCTCCTTTTTAATGCGGGCAGCAGACCACACTTCCGGATCATTAAAGACAAAGGCTGCAAGTTTTTCAGGATCTTGCACACGTATACACCCATGACTATAAGCGCGGTTGGCCTTGTTAAAGAGTGATTGTTGAGGTGTTCCATGCAAGTAAATCCCGTAAGGGCTATCAATTGTAAAACGAATCTTACCTAACGAATTCTCTCGGCCTGGACTTTGAACAATTTTTCTCTCATTGATACGATAACCCTTTGCGGCATAGGCCCTAGGATTCGCTTCTATTTTTGGGAGTAAATCTCTTGCAATGCTGGCGGGAACATGCCAGGCAGGATTAAAAATGACTTCTGGCAGGAGGGCATTGAACACAGGCGTTTTCGTATGTTCTTTCCCCGTAATAATGCGCATGAAGAAAGCGGGCTTTCCTTCGTCCACAGCTTTTAAATAAAATCCTGGGATATTCACCTGAATATAACGAGCAGGGAGGGTGCTTGGATACCATCTTTGCCGTTCTAAATTGACAATAATTGAACGAATGCGGTCATCAACAGTCGTATTGAGGGCTGCAAGAGTAGAACTTCCTACTTTTCCATCCGGTTCAAGACCGTGGAGTTTTTGATAATTTTTTACAGCTCCCTCTAGTTCTTCATCAAACACATCGCTTCCTTGTTCTTGCGACGGCAGTGCATCTTGAACGATGAGTTGGGCCCTTAAAGTTTGTACATGAGGCCCTTGGTCCCCCCTCTCAAGTTTTGTCCCTTTGGGGAGCTGTGGCCAGCCTCCTAGAGCTTGCTTTTGGCGATAGGAAGATAAAAGCGTTTTCAAGTGTTGATACTCAGGGGTAGTGGGAGCAAGTCCATGGATCCAGCCACATTGGTCGGGGATAGAAAGATACTTCTTTAAGTCTTCGGTTTCGTCAACGACTCCTTGTTTCAAATAAATCTCTTTTGCCGAAGCATGCAGGTTTAGACGTTCTCCTTTCATGTCAGAGATGTAATTGAGGGCACCCAGCGTCAGAAGTTCATCTACCTCCTTTGAACCTTCTGGAGAGGTTAAATCGGCCTTTTGAAGAGCTTCGATAATTGGCGTATAGTTCTCTTGCCATAAACCATCCTGATCAACATGAGAAAGAGTGTCCAAAAGGGTCTTCCCACAAAGGGTCCATTGCCCATCTTTAGTCCAAATCAGTTGTCCCTGCAGGTAATCATAAACTTCTTGTACCCGTTTATCCTGACTTGGGTCGGGTAGGGCTTGAGCATAATGCATAGATAAGCCTGCAAGCATCATTAAAAGACAGATTTTCCTTATCATTTTTTTTCTCCTTTTAGAGCAAGGCTCCTGTTGACGATCTTGCAAGAGTAAGCTATAAGTTTTCTTCAGATCTTGATTAAAATAAGTAAGGACTAGTATGGCACAACATAGCTCAGCATTGAAGCGGATTCGAAGGGATGCAAAACAAACCTTTCTCAATCATTCACGGATTTCTCGTATTCGGACTTTTATTAAAAAAGTAGAATTAGCAATAGATTCAGGCGATAAGGCAGTGGCGCAACAGGCTCTTCATTCGGCTCAACCTGAAATCATGCGAGGCGTGACAAAAGGGGTTTTGCACCACAAAACGGCAGCTCGCAGAATGTCTCGACTTAATGCCCGTGTTGCAAAGCTTGCATAGATAAGCCCGAGTCTTTCATTTTACGAATAATCACGTATAATTTTTACGTGTCTATAAAAATATCGAATTTAACAACTTTTAGATAAGCAAGGAATGGGTTTGTGAATGGCATATTCAGCAGCAAAAACTGACCTTGATGATCTATGGAAGCGTACGCAGATGCGTCTTCTTGATGAATATGGAGAGGGGACTTACGCAAGTTGGTTAAAGCCTCTGGCCATTATAGATCAGCAAGAAGATTGCTTAAGACTTGCTGCTCCGAATGCGTTTATGCGCGAATGGATTAATAATAATTATGCTGCAAAAATAAAAACCATTCTTCAATCAGAAAATAATGATATTCAAAGATTAGAAATTAGCGTCAATTCAAATGATAGTGACATGGCTCGCTCCTCTGAAGTCCTTCTGGATATGCCAGAAGTTAGCTCAAATCTTGATCCACGCTTTACGTTTGATAACTTTGTTGTTGGAAAACCGAATGAGCTCGCTCATGCAGCTGCACGTAAGGTGGCGGAATCAGAAACAGTTGCTACTTTTAATCCTTTGTTTTTGTACGGTGGTGTTGGGCTTGGGAAAACTCATCTTATGCATGCGATTGCCTGGCACATAAAAAACAATCATCCTAATCGCAAAGTTATTTATCTTTCAGCAGAAAAATTCATGTATCAGTTTATCCGTGCCTTGCGTTTTAAGGATACGGTGGCTTTTAAAGAACAATTCCGTTCCGTTGATGTCTTAATGATAGATGATGTTCAGTTTATTAGTGGGAAAGATTCAACACAAGAAGAGTTTTTCCATACATTTAATGCGCTCGTCGACCAAAATCGCCAAATCATTGTTTCTGCTGACAAATCCCCCTCAGACTTAGAGGGTATGGAAGACCGTCTCAAATCCCGGCTTGGGTGGGGTTTGGTAGCGGATATTCATCCCACGACTTATGAATTGCGCCTCGGGATCCTTCAGGCGAAAGCTGAGCAAATGGAAACTGTTGTTTCCCCCAAAGTTCTTGAATTCTTGGCCCATAAAATCTCTTCTAACATTAGAGAATTGGAAGGGGCCCTCACGAGAGTTGTGGCTCACTCGACCCTTGTAGGACGTGAGATTACGCTTGATACAACCCAAGAAGTGTTGAGAGATTTACTAAGAGCCAATGATAGACGGGTCAGTATTGATGAGATCCAAAAAAAGGTTGCTGAATATTTTAGCGTGCGGGTGTCTGATATGCATTCTCCTCGGAGAGCACGGACTGTCGCTCGGCCTCGACAGGTCGCTATGTACTTATCTAAGCAGCTAACACCTCGTTCTTTGCCAGAAATTGGACGAAAATTTGGGGGTCGAGATCATACGACTGTCTTACATGCGGTAAAAAAAATTGAAGAACTCATGGTAGAAGAAAAAAGCATGTGCGAAGATATAGAATTACTTCGCCGGATGTTGGAGAATTAAATAATGCAAGAAGCCTTACACATTGTACTAGAAAAAACCCATCTTATGAAAGCCTTGTCTCATTGCCAAGGCGTGGTAGAGCGGCGGAATACGGTTCCTATTCTTGGTCATGTCCTTTTAGAAGCGCAAGGCAACACCTTAAAAATTACCGCAACAGATCTGGAAATTTCTTATATTGAAACCTTGCCCGCCCATATAAAAGCACCGGGCAGCACGACCGTTTCGGCACACCTTCTGTTTGAAGTTGTGAGAAAACTTCGAGAAGGATCTGAAATTGAATTAAAAATATCTGAAAATGGGGATTTTTTACATTTAAATTCTGGCAAGTCAACTTATAATTTTGCCTGTTTGCCTATTGTAGATTTTCCTGTTATGACAACAGAAGACCTTCCCTGTACCTTTAAAATCCATGCTGCAGAGCTCTCTCGTCTTATTGATAAAACTCGTTTTTCGATGTCTACGGAGGAAACCCGTTATTATCTGAATGGAATCTTTTTTCATAAAACCGAGGATGGGTTTTTAAGAGCTGTTGCAACGGATGGGTTGCGTCTTGCTCAAGCACAGATGGAGCTACCTGCGAACACGCCAAATTTACCAGAGGTTATTATCTCGCGCAAAACCATCCATGAAATTCGTAAATTAATTGATGAGGTACCGGAAGAGGTCACTATTTCTTTGTCAGAGAACCAAGTACGGTTTGTTGTGGGATCATCTATTCTTGTCTCTCGCTTGATTGAAGGTAAGTTTCCTGATTATGAAAAAGTGATTCCCTTGGACAATAATAAAACGTTGGAAGTTGATGTTAAAGCCTTTGCAGAGGCCATCGACCGTATTTCCATTATGTCGACCGATAAGCTCCGTCCTGTGAAGATACGCGTTGATAGATCGGCCATGGCAATCTCTGCTCGTAGTACGGATACAGGTAATGCGATCGAAGAACTTGAGGTTAAGTATACAGGAGAAACAGCGGATTTTGGGTTTAATGCGCGATATATCCTGGATGTGACGCAACAAATTTCAAGTGAATTCCTCCATCTCTTCATTGGGGAAGAAGATCAAGCTATTATTGTAAAAGATGGAGTTGATACTTCGGCTTTGTATGTTTTGATGCCGATGCGGGTATAGGTGAAATTGTACGGCAAGCGATTGAATGTAAGCAAATTATCAGGAACTCTTTCCATTCTAAGGCCTTAATTGCTATGCATTTCAATGTATGAAATCGTCGTGATTGCATAGAAGCGTATGGTGAGTGAGTTCGGATTGTAAAAGTTCAAAGACAAGTGAGACAAGTGAGACAAGTTGGATGAGCTGAGCGGGCCCCCAAATAGCGCCGTGAGCCGAGCTCATCTAACTTGTCAGAAAAAGAAAAAGGCCTCTAAGATAGGAA
>JACDGE010000081.1 GCA_013815465.1 Alphaproteobacteria bacterium
ACCCATACTACGGGCGCAGGGGTAACCCTTACGTCCCAGACTCTTTGAGTGGACATTCTTCTCCAAGACCTAAATTAACGCGAGATGATTCAGTGATAAACTGGACAATTTAAGCGAGTCGTAACAAAGCATAAATTCGGAAATTCAGAATATACTGTTTTCATACTATCCAGAGACCAGTGGTGCGCTACAGCAGTTGTCGCAGAGATGAGAAGGTCTCCTTCTATTGTGGTCTCTGCAGCGTGTTGAGTGCTGATTAGGCTTTCTTCATAAGCTTCATAAATTTTATAGGCGTGGTTTATAAATTCTTCTCCGGCCTCTGTAAAAGTCAGGCTTTGCTTTTTTCTGTTGATTAATTTTTTCTTTAACGTTTTTTCCAGATCAGAAATATAGGACCACATAGAGGAACGAGGAATCCCCAAAATTTTGTGCACGTTGAAATCACAGTTACTTTCAGCCAGCTTAACAAAGACATAGATAGATTTCATTCTCATGGCTATAATATCCTTATTTTCGATATTTAATGTTGAAATTTTTATTGACACGTTTTTTTTTATATCGTATTTTGTTGTTAATGACAATGAACGTGTATCAAATTACTTGAAACGATCTTTGGGTTCACCCGGATAGAGTATATTCTTGTTGGAGTGGTAGCCGATGTTCTAACTGGTTGGTGCTTTTGTTGTTATTTTAAAATTCCACCCTATAAGTGGAAAAGATGGGCGAGTATTTTTTAGCCTCCCTAACAATACTCTGCTTAGATTCCCTAGTTGGCGAAGGATTAAAACTCTTCTGCATAAGCGTTGTTTATGACTTAAGGTCATAGACAACTCTATTTTAAAGAAGAAACCAGAATGATGCTGGTAAACATAAAAAAACTGGAGGCTTAAGAGGAGATTACCCGTGCAAAGTACAGTCTTTTTAGAAGGACAGTTAGAAGGCCAAACCGTTCTTCCAAAATTTAAAAAGACCCTGACTGAAGAAGATCAGTCCAAGGGGAAACTTTCTTTTTCAAAGAAGAAGGCTTCTTCTACGTCCCTCAAGAAAGAACCAGTAAACTCTGCCTCCTTATTGGCTGATAATTACATAAAAGTTAAAGACCGCCTTTCTAATATAGTTGATCCTTTATGGAAAGATATCTGCATGGATCTTCTCCAAATGATGGGCCCCGCCTCTGTTCTAAAAATATGGGAAAGTAAATTAGGAGAATTTTCTTCTCAAAACCAGACCCTTGATCTTATTTGCGACACCGCAGAGACTGCGACATTTGTAAGACAATATGATTTTGTTATCCTAGGAAGCCTTCAACGATATTTTCCAGCCCTTACTCGGCTAAGTGTGAAAACCCTAAGACACCTATAAGCGAAGGATAGCTACATATATCCTAGTACAGCATTACCTTCATTTTTATAGCTAATCTTGACAGGGCTGTCAGTGCACACGGGGGGAGAAGAAAGGCAGTTTAAAACTCTGAAGGGCTTCATCTTTTTCGAGAGTTTGTAAGGACGCCAGAGTTTATATACCAAAGTCAGGGTAATAATGTACAACCAGCCCAAATCATTGATTTTTCCCTATCAATTATTGGCATGCTGATCCCCACTTTTGCGAGATATTTTGAAAGTTAAGAAGAGGCTAAAAGGATGCGGGGGCCTACGATGAAGGTCCACCATGACAATGGGGGAGTAAAAAAGTTAATGAATCGCCGCATTTGAAACATTTATCTGATTATATATTTATTACTCTACTCCTTATTTCTGAAATGTCAAATTCTTGAATTGCCCATTTCATAAGAAAATTTCAACCTGCCGCAAATAAGGGATAAAACTTGTAGACCCCCTGCCGTAAAACGGGGCACCCTGCTTTCACTGGCCCGACCCCCAAATACCTTTGAGCATATACTAAAAAAGTAGCTCCTCTTAAAAGAGGAGCCATTACTTTTATTACCAACCTATTTGATACATTTCAACAATCAAAACTGTTGGATGTTCAAGTCAGTAGAGTAAGATTTTTCACTTACTAACAAGGAATTTTTTGCATGATGCCCCCTTTTTTGCTTTTATTATGAGTCTATTGGATACGGTAAGATTTTTCACTTACTAGCAAGGAATTTTTTGCATGATGCCTCCTTTTTTACTTTTATTATGAGTCTTTTTGATATGGTAAGATTTTTCACTTACTAGCAAGGAATTTTTTGCATGATGCCTCTTTTTTTGCTTTTATTATGAGTCTATTGGATACGGTAAGATTTTTCACTTACTAGCAAGGAATTTTTTCCATAACCCCCCCTTTGTTATTGTTGGCTTTAGAACAGCATATAAACTTTATCACAAGAAATCAATAAAAATTGATATAAATTTATCATATTTTTTCAAGCGATTACAAATTATTTTCTACCTTAAATTGCCCCGTTGACCTCTAAAAGCTCACTTTGATCTGCTTGAAAATCAGATAAGGTTTGATTCCTTAATAAAAGAATGCCTGAAAAACTTATAATCCCCAGGAACATAATAAAATAGGCGGGAGCAATTTTTGAATCAAGGGTTTTTTCAAGCATTAGACAAATTATGGGGGATAATCCTCCAAACAACCCCTCCCCTATTGAAATGCTCACGCCCATGCCAGAGTAACGACCTATGACAGGAAAATGCTCAGATAAATAGGCAGGTGCTGCACCTGTGTATAAACCTGTAAAAACACTTAAAGTAGCAATTCCCACTATCAGCATATAAGAATTATTAAAATACTCCATAAAATAAAATAAAAATAAAGGGGTTATAATTAACAAGACACTCGTTATTTTCAATTGATTTTTTTTTCCAATTCTATCTGCAACATATCCAAAAAGGGGAACAAAAACCATACACAGCACTTGAGCCATGCAAATTAAGCGCAGAGAATTTGAGGCGCTATTTACATTATTTTTATCACCATAAAAATTTGGGAGATAGATAGTGGCAAGATAAAACATTGAAATAGGTATACTTGATATAAAAATTGAAGCATACAAGGGCTTTCTATGATTTTTGATCATATCCATGAAAGGTGCCTTTTCACTTTGATTGAGGTTTTTATTTTTCACAAACAGAGGTGTTTCCTCCATATACTTTGTTAAGTAACAAAGGATTATCCCCATAATGGAAGTTAATAAAAAAGGCAATCTCCATGTCCATCCTAATTCTTGTGAATCATAAAACAAAAAGGAAGTTGTTGTGCCTAGCAAGGTGCCCAGGATCCCAATCCCCACCATTAATCCACAGAAGAAAGCTGCATTGTGCTTTTTGGTATGCTCTTGGATAAAAATAATAGCCCCAGTATACTGGCCACCCATGCACGTTCCTTGGACAAACAAACAAATCATTAAGCATACGCTACTTAACCAGCCAATGGAGGCATAAGAGGGAATTAAACCAATACACGTTGTCGCCACATTAATGGCTACAAGAGAATAAATTAAAGCTACCTTTCTCCCGTATTTATCCCCAATGTGACCGAAAATAATATTGCCTAATGGTTTAAGGAGCAGAATTAAACTTAACGTAATAAGGCCGAAGATTTTTGTTAATTCAGTTTCTGTTGTTGAAAAGAATATTGGCGACAAAATAACAGCTGAAAAAGCATAAATAGAAAAAGAATAATAATGAAATAAATTACAGAACAAAGACAACACGATAGATTTACTTAACTTATTCATTCATCATTTCTCCCTGTGATTTATGACTGCATGTTACCAGCTTTACCTAATGATATCCATGCCAGAAGTGAAAAAGATATTTTTTTGGATTTATCTGTTTAATCAATAGGATTTCAAAGGATATCTAGCACCCGGCCCCTTTATAATAGTGATAAAACCCAAAAATTATAGGGCGCACCTTTATCAAGCCTTATAACCTTAATTTAACTTGATAATTAGAGCAAGGCAGATAAAGGGACCTTCTCGAATAACCTAGCCTCTATCAGGTGTTTCTGTTAGGCCAATCGATATGTAATCAACTCTCGAAGTCGACATGATAAATTTAACGTCTAAGATTTCTTATTCCTGCTACACTAAATCACTACTTCATCTTAAAGCGCTATATTTTAACATCAAACTAATCGTAATAAGGGTAGAATCCACAGAAATATGATCCCCCGTTTTTTAGAACAAGGAATTGTGTTGAATACATATTTTTTAGTACAGAGTGAACCTTGCTGAAATAACTTGCATCTCTCGACTGTTTTCTTTAAAAACAATACAAATGCCGAAGTAGCTCAGCTGGTAGAGCAACTGATTCGTAATCAGTAGGTCGGGTGTTCGATTCACCTCTTCGGCACCAGTTTAACTAAGGGTTTTAGTACACATCTCTTCCAAGTCAAAGAAAATTTTCACCAAGCTTTCAGCAACGTGACATAAATTGAATGGGTCGGGTCTTCCCACTTATGGGGGCACCTTTCATTTACACAGGACTCTAACACGGGTTCTGTAGTTTTCAAATTTCTAGGAATCCTTTAGATGTTTAGTCCCAATGAATTTGATGGTACAATATTTTATTCTTTATATCTTTAAATATGATCTAACAAACAAAGGACCATAAACAATAGGCAATATTCAAAAGAAAATAGACTCTGAATTAAAAATTAGAAAAATTTCCCCTCTGACCTAAATGACAAGCCTGAAATTGACCATTTATAAAGGAAGGCGACAAGGGTCGTTTATTCCCCTACCCTCACGAGCTGATCCCAATGTTGCGTATATAAAAAGCTTTTGGACATAGCTTTTGGTGCCCAGGTTTTGCGAAAGCCTTCACTCGCAAATACCAAAGAACCCTTTCCATAATGTTGATTAAGTTTGTCCATCGTTTTCAACAGAGCCTTGCGCTTGGGAGTATCCTCAAAAGCTTCAGCTGTAAAAAGAGTGGGCAAGCTTTGAGATTCAGGAGAAAGATTTAGGGCTTTAACACCAGCTTTTTTGTAACACAATTGCTCAATTGCAAAAAAAGGAGTCCAAACCTTGTCCGCTCATTTTAACACCTATTGGGTTGAACCTATGAAGGAAATTCCCTATAGTGAAAACGAAAATGAGCTGATTATTGATGAGTTTGAGCCTTCCCAACCTAATAGCCCGATAGACAAAGACTTGAAGAGGCAAGCTTACAAAGCTTATTATGAAAAATATTCACATAATGTTTTTGCCATACCTTTTGCATTATCATCGAAAAGTGCAATAAATAGCGAGTTAACAGAACCAACAAGTGCAGTAAATACCGAATCACTACCCCCAAGTCGCGGGCTACCAGAGCTACCTATAAGGGAAGAAAAACCCTACTTTCCCCCACCACCCACAGACAAAGTAAACATCTACTTCTCAG
>JACDGE010000082.1 GCA_013815465.1 Alphaproteobacteria bacterium
ATTCCTATCTTAGAGGCCTTTTTCTTTTTCTGACAAGTTAGATGAGCTCGGCTCACGGCGCTATTTGGGGGCCCGCTCAGCTCATCCAACTTGTCTCACTTGTCTCACTTGTCTTTGAACTTTTACAGGTGGAATTTGATTGAAATTAGAGTGAGAATCTCTTATATACATATTTAATAATATTCTCTATTAATCCTTGCTTAAATATCAAGGTCATAAACAGTTAGAGGATTCGGGGGGTATACTCATGGTAGACTGGGATAAATTGCGCGTATTCTACCACGTAGCAAAAGCAAAGAGCTTCAATCGTGCTGCTCATAATTTAAATATTTCTCAGAGTGCACTTAGCAGAAGTATCCAACTCCTCGAGCATTTACTTAAAGTGCAGCTTTTTAATCGTGTTCCAAGAGGGCTCGTTTTAACAAAACAGGGGGAAATTCTTTTTGAAAAAGCAAAGGAAATGTTTGTTTCTCTTGAAGACGCTAAAAGTGCTATTCAAGCCGAAACCAAGGAACCAAAAGGTAGTTTAAAAGTTGCTTCTACAGTAGCGCTTGCAAGTTTATGGCTTGTTGAAATTTTGCCAGGTTTCCTTAAGCTTTATCCAGAGATAGAGTTTGATATTATTGGGCATGATGAGAATCTTGATGTTAAAGCACGAGAAGCAGACGTTGCTATTCGTCCGTTTATTGAGGGGCAACCTGATCTCATACAACAATATCTTTTTTCTTGCTTCTTACAACTGTATGCAAGTCCACAATACATTAAAAAATTTGGGTGCCCAAGTACAGTACACGATCTTGATAATCATCGTATTATTACTTTCGGAGAATCCACGATAAGACCATATGGGGATATTGATTGGCCCTTAAGGATAGGAGTGAAAGCAAATCACATGAGAAAGCCCTATATCAGTATAAACTCTTCAAAAGGAGCTTGCAGACTTGCGGAGTTAGGTTTAGGAATTGTGGCCTTATCTAAGGAATTTCCGGGAATAGAGAAACTGAATCTTATAAATATATTGCCAGACATCAAGGGCCCTGTTGTTGACTTATATTATGTTTATCCAGCAGCACTCAAAAGCTCTAAACGAGTGCAAGAATTTGGAAAGTTCCTTTCTGATACTATTCCATCTCATTCTAAAAATGTTGCACATAAACCAGATCAACGCAAAGCAGTTTAAGAGAAAAGAACATCTCAGTTTATAATGATTATACTTGTTAAATTAAGTTAAAATATGTAACAGTGAATGGATTAATTACTTTATGAGCTTTATTTTTTATGAAAAATAAATATATAATCTTATTAACAACAATATACAATTCTATAAATTATTGTCAGAATATTATTTATGGTTTTTTCTCTATCATATTGGCATCAACTTTTTTTCCTTCAGAGAATCTCAGTCTCTCCATTCTCGGAAGTTTATCAGCTTTTTCAGCAGGTTTTTTAACAAATCCCTTTGGTGGGTTAATTTTTGGCTACTTTGGGGATAGATATGGAAGGAAGAGCACAATTATTTTGTCGATTGCACTTACCTCTTTGCCAACCTTCTGCATTGGAACGCTCCCAAGCTATGAAGAAATTGGTATAGCCTCAAGCCTTATTCTTATTTTTTGCCGCTTACTTCAAGGTTTTTCAGTAGGAGGACAAGCTTATACAAGTGTGGTATTTGTTGTGGAGCATTCCTGGCAAGGAAGAGAAAATCTTTCTTGTAGCCTCCTTGCTGCTTCAAGTTTAGTAGGGGCAATTCTAGGTACAGGAGTTGGAGCTCTCTGTACGTTAGAGATGATGCCCTCATGGGCATGGCGCATTCCTTTTGTCTTAAGCGGTCTTTTTGGTTTAGTCAGCTACTTTATTATGAAGAATGTCGAAGAAACACAAGACCATAAGGCCGTACAACAGTCGGATAGTCTTAAACAAAGACCAATTGTTGAGGTTATAAAATGTCATCTAAATAATTTTATGTGCGTCATTGGCATCTCAGGAGCCACATTAATTCCGTTTTATATAATTTCAATCTTTATGATTGGTTATATTTTTTCATCAAATTTTGATTTTTCACCTGCAGCTATTATGTTAACAACAACTTTTTTCATGCTTATATGGGTTGTGCTCCTTCCTATCATGGGATATTTGTCTGATAATGTTGGAGAGATTGTTGTTATGAGGATTGCGTCAATAAGTATGTTTTTATTTGCTTTTCCATTAAGTTGGATTGCACAGGTGTCAACATCTATACCTTTGACACTTCTTGCCTTGGGCCTTTTATGCGCGATTGCTGCTGCTTATGTTGCTCCAAGTGGCACTTTAATGACCAAACTATTTCCTGTAGCCGTAAGATGTAGTGGTATTTCAGTTGCTTCAGGTATAGGAAGCGCTCTTTTTGGGGGCACCGCACCTCTTATTGGAGCTTTACTCTTTGAACGTACAGGCATGGTTTCATTCTCTGCCTTATATATTATGTTGGGGAGCTTGCTCGGCTATATAGGTTTGAAGAAAGCTAATTTTAGCATTAAACAAGATAAAATTTCTTCAGAATATTCCCCATTTTTACCAAGCAACGATTTAAAAATTACCCTTAATAAGCAAGGATACATGTTGACAAATCTGCACGAATATAGTCAAGCTTTCGTGGACTTTTCTCCAGCAGCTCCAGGTCCAGTACTCGATATTGGTGCAGCATATGGCGTGGCTTCTATTCCTGCCCTTCAAGCAGGGGCCCATGTTATTGCCAATGATATGGATATCCGCCATTTAAAAATCCTAGAACAAAATGCTCCTGAGTCTTCCTTAAAAAGACTTGAGCTGAGGGCGGGGAGAATACCCGGTGAGGTAAGTTTCTCCGAGAATAGTCTAGGAGCGGTTCTAGCCTCCGGAGTCTTACATTTTCTTCCCGGAGATGAGATGATTGATGCGATTGATCAAATTTTCAAGTGGCTGAAACCCGGGGGAAAATTCTTTTTTGCGAGTTCAACACCTTATGCTAATTTATATCATGATTTTATGCCATTATACTTAGAACGGAAGAAATCTGGACAACGTTGGCCTGGAATTATTGAAAACACAGGCATTTATGCTCCTAATATAGCTCATGAAATACCTGAATTTGTTAACCTTGTAGATTTAGATCTTATTGAATCTATTCTTTTAAATTCTGGTTTTACAATTGAAAAAATAAGTTTTTTTAATATTTCAAAAATAGCAAATGATATTAATAGCGAAGGTAATGGGGTCTTAGGCGCTATTGCGCGTAAGTGATATTTAATATCTTAATAACCTGATTTTTAGTTGAAAATAACAACTAATATCAAAAAAATATAAATTATAAGGAACTTATTTTATGAAAAAAAAAGTACTTGCAGCTGCGATGATAGGAAATGCTTTAGAGTATTATGATTTTACTCTCTATGGTTTCTTCGCTGCGTATTTGTCTCCCCTTTATTTCCCTTCCGATGATCCTTTAACATCTATGATTGCTAGTTTTGGAGCCTTTGCTGCAGGTTTTCTGATGCGTCCCTTAGGTGGCCTTATTTTTGGTCACGTAGGGGATCGTTATGGTCGTAGGTTAGCATTACTTATCTCTGTTTTGCTTGTTACTTTCCCCACCCTCATTATAGGCATCCTACCTACATATTCACAAATAGGAATTTTGGCTCCCATTGCTATTGTTCTTTGTAGAATAATTCAAGGGATTTGTACCGCTGGAGAATATACTGGCGCCACAGTTCTCATTGCTGAATATACAGAACATAACCGGCCAGGCTTTGCCTGTAGTATATTGCCGGCATCAAGTTTAATAGGAGCTATTTTAGGCACTATTCTAGGTGCTATCTGCCTCATGGATATCATGCCCTCTTGGGCTTGGCGTCTGCCTTTCATAATGGGTTTTGTATTTGGTTTGTTTGGGTTATATATACGTAAAGAAATTAAAGAAAGTCCAGCATTTAGCAACCTTTCAAAAAATCATGCCGTCCCTAAATCCCCAGTATTAGAAATTTTTAAATATCAAAAACGTAATTTATTATGCACCATAGGGATTGGGGCAGCCGCCCTCGCTCCTTTTTACATAATTTCAGTGTATATAAATAGCTTAATCGCTCAACTCAGTACCTCTGCTTCTTATGCCATGTTTTTAAATGTAGGCGTGCTATTAATGTGGATGTTCTTCCTTCCAATTATAGGATATTTTTCTGATAAGGTAGGGCTTAAAAAAATGATGAGTTATGGCGCTATATTATTAAGTGTTGTTTCTTTGCCTGTTTTTTCTTATGTCAATTACGATATTTCAATTGGTAAAATTCTTCTTGCACAAATTACTCTTAGCCTTTGCGGGGCATTTTTTGTAGCTCCTTTGGGAGCATTTTTAGCGACAAAAATTTTTCCAACTTCTTACCGCTATAGTGGGATAGCTTTAGGAATTTCGTGTGGGGAGGCTGTATTTGGGGGGACTGCGCCTTTGATTGCGACAGCATTAGTAGCATTAACGGGAGCTTTTATTGCACCGGGATTTTATCTCATGTTCTGTGGCCTCATCGGATTACTCTCTCTACACTATTACAAACCTATTGCAGGTCAACATGAAGAAGATAGAACTTGGAAAGTAATGGAACACATCGAATGCGCATAGAAAGGAAAGCATCAACTCCTTTATTCGTCTAAAGTCGGCGGTGTTTCCCAATTCTAAATATCTATATCCATGTCTACCCCCTATGCCGAAATTGTACTTTAAAAATTGACGGAACTCGCTAGAATAAATAACAAGGAGCCCACAAGGCCCCTTGTTAAGTTTAGTATCTAAGCAATACTTGGTGGTGTTTTTGTTGTTATTTTAAGATCTCACCTTTTGGGTGAGAAAATCGGCAGGGTATTTTTAGCCTCCACAAAAATACTCTGCCTAGCCTCCCAGCTTATTGAAGGATGGACATGAGTGTGTCCTCCTTCAAAAAGTGGTGTGTATAACCAATGGCCATAGCTTCACCATTTCTTAAGATTAAACTAGAAGGACCTGGTTGGCAACAGTAAATTTGGTTTGTAGCTAAGTCAATTATTCAGGATTATGCATTAGGTAGCCCATAGATAGCAACGTAGACAGAATTTAAAAATATTAAAAAGATTTTGACGACCATAATTTAATGAAAAAACAGTTTTTATATCACCTACAAAGATCCAGAAACTTTTCAAAAAAGAAAATTTATAATCAGAAGGGGGAGTGTTTTCTGAACTGTGTCAGTCTGCTAGAAAAGGATCTAGCGTAAAGAAGAAAGGACTGACAAATGAAGATAGCAAAAGAAAAACCCTCGTTTGATTTTGAGGAGTTTAAGAACCAAGCAAT
>JACDGE010000083.1 GCA_013815465.1 Alphaproteobacteria bacterium
AAACAAGGGCTGATTAACTTTCAAAGATGCGCGGCTCGCTCCATAAATGACACCATAGAAACCATCCTCAAACTCTTGGAAAGGGCTAAAAATGTCATCTTTTAAAAAAGTGACGGGTAGTGTGGTTAATGTGTAGCACATACTCGTGTACCCTTATCTTTTCCAAAGAACAAAAGAATCCCCCTCCTCTTACACTCTTTCTTGAAACATTTAAGGACCATCTTGAATTAGTAGGCATTAAAACCTCCATTGAAATGATGGAACAACATAATTTCGCCGCTCATCTGAATGATCTACCCGAAAATGAAAATTATTTGATTTATATTTTGCCAAAGAGATTGAGGGATATAGAAAAAACCGATCATACAATAGCAAACCAGTTTCGACAAAATTCCTTTTTTTTGATCATTGAAGAAGAAGACTTTGAGAAAGTCCCTGAAAATTTGTGCGGAATTGATTGCCTCGATTTTACTGAATCTAAAAATTATTACTTTTCATTTTTTGAGATTTTAAAGAAACTTCTCCCAGGGGAACCTCTTGAGGCCATTATTGGGGAATTTAAACGACAAGGTGAATTTATAAATGAAGATTCTAAAGATACATCTGAGAAAGAAGATGACACTATTACCATACCAACTCATCCATTTAGAAAAATCCATTTTCTTAAGCGAAAACAATTGCATATTGTCAGTTTAGTAACCATTATCATATTCACTTTGGGTATTGGAGGGTGGGTGCTTACTAGAGTCCCCGTTGAGCCTGTATCAATTCGTTCTAATTTTGCGCTTCCCAGTGAATCGACTCTGCTCAATCGTTCTGAATTAATAGCCCAAATAGACAACAAGTTTAAAGCCCAGAGAGGAGGAATTCAAACCATTGCTATCGTAGGGATAGGAGGTGCTGGAAAGACAACTCTTGCGAGGTTCTATGCTCACCAACAAAAAACAAATGTTATCTGGGAAATTAACGCAGAAACGCATACGAGCCTTACGGAATCATTTGCAAAACTTGCCCAGGCCCTTGCCCTAACAGAGGAAGCTCAAAAAATAGTAAGAGGGTTACTGGACATTACTGATCCTAAAGAAAGGGAAGAACAAATCCTATATTTCGTAAGAGAACGTCTTAAATCACACAAAAAGTGGCTCTTAATTTACGATAATGTAGAAAATTTTTCTGATATTCAAAAATATTTTCCTCAGGATAGTAATATATGGGGGATGGGAAAAGTTATTCTCACCACGCGGAACTCAAACATCCATAATAGTAACCAAATTCACCTGATTATTCAAATAGGAGAATTAAATCAGGATCAAAAATTTAACCTGTTTATGCAAAGCATAAATCCTGGAGAGAAAAAGAACTTTACTGTTGATCAGCGAGAAGATACCTTAGCATTCTTAAAGCAAATTCCCCCTTTTCCTTTAGATGTTTCTGTCGCGGCTTACTATTTAAAAACAGTCCATATTTCCTATGCTAAATATCTGGAAAGCCTGAATCAATGTGACAAAAATTTTATAACTGTGCAGGAGAATCTGCAAAAAGAAGCGGGAAATTATACTAAAACTCGTTATAGTATTATTACCCTATCTTTATCTAAGCTTCTAGAGAGTCATAAAGATTTTGGTGATCTTTTTTTATTTATGAGCCTTCTTGATTCCCAAAATATTCCAAGAGCGTTACTTGATCATTATAAGAATCATCTTGTTGTTGATAATTTTATTTATCACCTAAAAAAATATTCTCTTATTACATCCGAAGCCTCGAGCCCTTCACTGGGTTCAGCCTTATCAATCCACAGGAGCACTCAAGCTATAGCTCTAACCTACCTTACAAAAACACTAGATTTGGAGCAAAATAAGAAACTTCTTCTTTCCCTGGGCAGCGCTTTGGAAAACTACATAGCTGGTGTTCTGGAAAAAGAAAAACTTGAAGATGCAGCATTACTAAGTAACCATTGCGAAAAATTTTTGAGCCATAAGGATTTATTAACTGAATTTACTGAAGGATCTATAGAAAGCAAGTGGGGAGAGATTTGTTATTTTCTCTACAATTACGATAAGGCAATGGAATTATTAGAGAATAGCCTTCCAAAATTACAAAAATATAATAATAAAAATCCTTCTGTAGTTGCTTGGACTTTAGCTCAATTAGGAAATATTTATAGAATCGCCGGGAAATTCGAAGATGCAAGAAGAGCACTTGAGCAAAGCCTCGTAATTTATAAACAATATTCTCTTAAAGATAGTCCTGATGCCGCGTTTACATTAGCACATTTAGGAAACATTTATCGAGAACTAGGAAGCTATGAAAAAGCTGAAAGTTTATATACACAAAGCCTTTTAATTTATAAAAAATGTTTTTCTGAAAATCACATCAGAGTGGCCTGGAATTTAATACATTTAGGGTATATTTATAACATCTTAGGAGATTATAAAAAATCTCAAGATTTTTTTGAACAAGGGCTATTAATTTACAAGCAGCATTTTCCTGAAGATCATGTTAAAATAGGGTGGAGTTTATTGCGGCTTAGCAAACTTTACCTAGACATTGGTTATTTTGGAAAAGCCCAAAAATTATGTAAAAAAAGCCTGCAAATATATAAAAATCAGTGTGAAGACAGTATTGATGTTGCTGATGTTTTAACGTGTTTAGGAAATATTTACAGTAATATGGGTAAAAATATAGAAGCAAAGCAAATTCTTGAAAGAAGTCTTAAAATTGCCAAAAAACATTTTTCTAAAAATCACATCAAAGTTTCTTGGATTTTAGTACAGCTAGGAAATGTTTATAAAGAACTAGCAAATTATAAAGAGGCGAAAGGCATGCTGGAAAATACCCTCCTCAATTATGAAAGATATTATGGTAAAAATCATATAAATACGGCTCATATACTAGAAAGTTTAGGACAGATTTATTTTCTAGAAAATAATCTACAATTGGCTGAGAATTTCTTAAATACAGCATTATTTATCTGTCAAAAAAACAAACATCCTCATGAATATAAATGTTTAGAAGATTTTTCAGATCTACATTTAAAAAAATCTGATGAAGCTTCCCGTAAAGGAGATAAGGAAAGCGAGAAAAGCTTTAGAGCTCAAGCCATTACTGATTTAACAAAAGCCCTAGAAATTTTAAAAACTCATTTTCCTGAGGATTCAGCCCATAGGATAAGGATTCAAGGTAAGATAAAAGGCTTGAATAAGGATAGATAGGAGAACATTAGTAGATTAGTTTTGACACAGTGTGACACCACTTGAAAGAAGTAAGATTATCCATTTTGATTGCGTTGCAAAAACTTTAATCAAGACAAAAAAGGATAACCTTATGAACTACACTAACGAAAGAAGCATCAAAAATAAAATTGGTCTTCTGAATTTGGCAGAAGAACTAGGGAATATCTCAAGAGCCTATAAAGTGATGGGATTTTCGAGAGAAACTTTTTACCGTTATCCTTGTACAACATACGAAGGAGGGGTAAAAGCTTTGCTTGATAAAAATGGATTCGTTGCGAACTGACAAATTGTGAGGGATTTGTTATAAGTTTGTATTTTTAGTCACTCTTTATTTATTAAACAACATAGCCATCGTTATGTGATAAGGGCACCATACCCATAATTGAAGTCCTTTAGGCCTCCTGTTCCTGGATGAAAAAAGATCTTTTATATGAGTCATTTTCTCCTCTTCCCTTTGTTTGCTAATTCCTGTACAGAAATAGGGAGTGTTTTGTAAGTGTTGTTAGGAGTGTTGTTATGGTACAATTAAAGAATGATTTTCCGAAATCAAAAGTGGGGCGAAGGCCTAATTCTATCCCTACCAAAGCCATTCAGTTGCATTATTCCCTGGTGGGGAGGTTATTAAAATTCAAAGAATCTTGCGGATTTGATGAGCTTTATCGAAAAGATGTCGGTGAGATTTTATCTGGAAAGCCGTCTGCATCCCTTTCTCTCCCTCTCTTTCAATCTCGTATTCAAGCGGGATTTCCTTCTCCCTGTGGTGATTTTAAAGAACGGTCTCTTGATCTTAATGAACCTCTCGTTTCTCACAAAGCCGCGACTTTTTTTATGCGGGTGACGGGAGACTCGATGACAGGGGTGGGTATTTTTCCCGGGGATTTACTCATTGTCGATCGCTCTCTTAACCCCATATCAGGGAAAGTTGTGATTGCGGTTTTAAATGGAGAAATGACATTGAAGCGCCTTGAGAAAAGCAAAGAGGGCTTTTTGTTATGTGCAGAAAATAACAGATATGAAGATATTAAAGTTAGAGAAGAAGATGACTTTTCTATCTGGGGTGTCGTGACTAACGTTATTCACTGTCTTTTATAAGTATTTTTGTAGAGAGGTATGGTTATGTTTGCGCTTGTTGATTGTAACGCTTTTTATGTTTCTTGTGAGAGAGTTTTTCAGCCTCATCTTGAGGGAAAGCCTGTGATTGTTCTCTCCTCCAATGATGGATGTGCTATTTCCCGCTCCAATGAAGCGAAAGCTCTGGGAATAAAGATGGGCGTTCCTCTCTTTAAAATTAAAGATATTGTGCAAAAACATAAGGTGCATGTCTTTTCATCCAACTTTTCTCTTTATGGGGATATGTCCTCTCGGGTCATGGCAACCCTTAAAACCATGAGTTCTTCCCTCGAAATTTATTCTGTCGATGAAGCTTTCCTTGACTTAAGTCTTGTTCCCCAACACGAGCTTTTTAGCCAGGGCTGCCATATAAAGACCCTTGTTAAGCAGTGGACGGGTATTCCTGTCAGTGTTGGTATTGGACCCACTAAGACCCTGGCAAAGGTGGCAAATCATATGGCCAAAAAGAATCCTTCAGGGTGTTGCGTTCTTGCCGACCCTCAAAAAATTGAGGAGGTCTTAAAAACCTTTCCTTTACAAGACATTTGGGGGATCGGATACCAATGGTCCAAAAAACTGTCTCGATTCGGCATGAATACCGCCCTTGATCTCGTTCAAGCCGAGCTGGGATGGATCCGAAAAACCTTTAATATTGTTTTAACACGTACAGCTTTAGAGCTTAAGGGGACGTCTTGCCTTTCCCTTGAAGAGGTGTATCCTCCGAAAAAAGCCATGGTTTCCTCCCGTTCTTTCGGTGTGCCTGTATCCTCCTTTGATGTATTAAGAGAAGCCGTAAGCTTTCATGCCTGCGTATTCCGATGAATCCGGTCGTCTATTCCGCTCCAATCCGGGCGCCTATTCTGATTCAAAGCGGTCGTCTATTCTGATTCAATCCGGTCAGGCATTCTGACCCTCATTAACCA
>JACDGE010000084.1 GCA_013815465.1 Alphaproteobacteria bacterium
AAAAACTCAATCCTCTTTGAAACTGAATGGTATTTCTCTTCATAGCTAGCCTCCTGATAATAAGAGTTTATCTCCTAGCTATCATACCTCCAAAATTATACTGAGTATAGTGCGTAATCAGGAAAAAATTTCCTCCCTTAATGACATAGCTCCTGAGTTTGGCTTGGAAATCGAAAAACGCCTTACAGACCGTGTCATTAAAATCAAGCCTATGAAGAGGCTTGCAGGGAATGTGAACGCTCAAGAACAAGCTAACCTTCAAATTAAGGAAGATAACAATAAATATGCTTCGCTATCTTAACTTTTTTTATTTCGCATGTGGGGTAGGATTCTTTATGATTAATTCTAACCTCTTTGTTTTTGCTCGTAGCAGCCCTGAAAAACTTCCATCAGAGAATATAATTATTGTTTTCGAGGGAATGCCCGGCGCAGGGAAAACTTCCATTCTTTCCGCTTTAGCGGAAGAGCTGGAAGGGAGGTGTATTCTTCTATCAGAAATGAACTTAGAGCCTTATTCTTCTGAGATGACACTTCCTTCTAAAGAAAAAAAAGACATTTATCATAACCTATGGATTGAGAGAATGGAGCTCCTTAAGGCACACAAGCATTCAGGGTTATGTCTTTTGCTTGATAGGAGTTACTTTTCTAACCTTGCTTATCTCTATGCTTTAGATTCTCTAAATGGGACTTCTCATTATCCGTTATATAGGCAGGAGTTTGAAAGAAGTTTTTCAGACAACCAATTAGATGCAATTTTTGTTTTAGATGTTTCTCCAGAAATAGGGCTTAAGCGAAGGCATTTACGAGGAGATGAAATTCCTTGGCCCTGGTCAAGTTTACCATTTTTAAAAGCCATAAGGCAATTCTATAATGAAGAACTTCCACAAATAACGCATGAAAAAATAAAATATATAAATACAAATAAAGAAATAAGTAATTTAAAAAATGAATTTAGGAATGAAATATGTAATTTACTCGGCGAGAGAAATAACCCCTCTTCTCATCATACAGCCCCTGACAATGAGCAACTTATAATTCTTTCCAATTTCGCTGCAAGTAACAAGTTGGGCAAAGCACGTACACGTCTTATAAACGTTTTAGGGGTTCCTACCCTATATTTTTTGAAACATAGTATCCAGTTAGAACAAGGTCAGCCAGTTTTTTTTAACAATGCACAGCTAGATAAAATCTTAAATAGGTGTCATCCATTAAAGAAAAGCTATAATCAATAGGAAACTATATGAAAGAATTTTTAAAAAAGAAACTTGACATAATTAAAGTGTTTTTATTTCCTTTTTTTCTTTTTTTTTACCATGTGTGAATGCCCAAGGGTTTAAAATGTATATACTATTTGGCTACCCTGGAGCAGGAAAAGGAACTTTTGCAGATGCTCTTAAAGGAAACGGTTATAGGCATATCTCTACCGGAGATATCCTGCGGGAAGAGGTTAAAAAGAAGACTTCAATAGGTTTAAAGTATAAAAAAGAGATTGAAGCTTCCTCACATTTGTTGCCAACAGAAGTCGTAGAATCTATTTTATTAAATAGAATAAAAGAGCTAATCAAAAAAAATGATAAGCTTATACTCGATGGCTTTCCCAAAACGATTGAGCAAGCAAAGTATTTAGATGAACTTATAGATGGACATTCTCTAAGCCAGAGTGTTGACATCATTTACCTTGATATCTCCATGGAGCAAGCTCTCGCACGTGTTCAAACACGAACAGCATGTAGTGATTGCAGAAAAATTTATAATTCCCAGACTGCGAAACCAATGATAGCAGGCAAATGTGATATTTGCGGAGCTCCGTTGTTCCAACGTACCTGCGATACGAAGGAGGGCTTTCGCAAAAGAATTTCCTTATTTAATAAAACTGTAAAGAAGACAATAGATTATTATAAATCACACGGGAAACTTATAAGGATTAATGCTGATATGCCTTTGAAAGAGTTTATTGAGCAGGTTATTGACTATGATAAGGCTCACTAAAAATAAGCTAACCTAAGAATAGGCAAGAAAACAATTTTTTGGAATGTCGCATAAGAAGGCTTAGATCATATCAGTTCCTCTTTATTGTCGAGCGGAACTTCAGGGATTTCCAGTGCTTGAAGCTTTTCAGAGACTATTGGATTATCACCAACTAATTCCGATTCAGGAACTTCCACTGTTGTTGGTGCAGCAACACTATAATCTCTCAGTTTTTCAGGCTTTAGTAAAAATGGTTCTGCCTTTGAAGAAGATTTTTGATAGGCCATCTGCAGTTTCGTACAAGGATAATCGCCAGGCAGTTTGATGTAGCATTCCAGGTCTTTGAGTTGAGAGAATTCTGCTGGCAGAACAAGAGGCTTTTGACGGGTCTGACGGCTAAGAGAAACACCGTCTCGCGTGCTGTTGGCTCCGTAAGAGATGTTCTCTGTGGGCTCGGCCTCTTCCTTGTCTCCTAAGACTTTTGAGATCCAGGCCTGAGAAGAGGGCTCGGTGCAACGGAAGAACAGTTTCGTGTTAAAGAGATCAAACATAGATTCAGCGCCATTTCGCCCGTAGATTTCTTCCAGCTGGGGTTTGCTTTGAAACCCTGCGAGAATACACCCTCCATATTTGCGGGCCTCTGCCAGGCCCATTTGAAGGCGGGGAAGTCTTTGCAATGCGGCCAGCTCATCAATCACGAACCAGAGCCGTCTGTCGTAATTTTCGGGCAAGACCATGAGAGCATTGATCGCCATATCAACCCATGCTGAAATCAGAGGTTTAAGGGTTTGTCGTTGATCCGCTCGGGCGGTGATGAAGAGCCAGCCGCTTTGGGAAGTTGCCCCAGAGCCATCGGGGCCCGAGGAATCATTCTTCACCCAATTTCGAATTGAAAAGCCTGCCCCCGCGGATTGGTGGGGGGCCGTATACGACGACTCCAACTGTCGCAGGCCTTCAATCTGGGAAGACAGAACGCTTCGAATGGATGCCGTTGTTTTCTCATTATGTTTAACCGCATAGGTGGCCGCTTCCGTGCCCTTAAAGAAATCCTCAAAGTCTTTATCCGAGGAACTCATGAGGAAAGTGGTGACGTCTTCTATGTTTTTCTGACCCTTGAACGCAAACTTCCGCAGAGCCGTTTTGAAAATAGCGCGAGCCGCATTGTCCCAAAAGGGATCCTTTACGCCCTCTTTTGTTTGGATAAAGGATTCGGCCAACACATCATAGTGGGCATCAAGTTCACAATCGGCCCAAGGATTCCAGGATAAGCTACGAGTATCCAGAGGATTCAAGATGATGTCAGTCATTGGATCATAATAGCGAGACACATAATCACCCGTCACATCAACAACAATTGCACGGTTTTGCCTTTTCCGAATTTGGGGCAAGAGAACATGAAATGCATTTGTCTTACCCGAACCAGTTGTTCCCGTAATCAAGATATGAGATGTTTCCTTATCTTTCAGCAAAGGAAGCCCAGCAAGCTTTAGATCAGAGTCTTGATCTGTTTCCCTGATGATAGCCCTCAAACTCTGCCAGGAAACAAGCATATTTCCGCGCTGGTGTTGAGGTTTTTTGTGAGATCTCCCCATAAAAAACCACAGCCCCATAACGCCTAAGAACATGAGGCCTGAGAATTTCAAGCTTTGGCACGCAATGTGCTCAAGGATGACCTCCATCCTCTGGGTTGTCTTCTTGAGCAGGGGATCGTTGAGAACGCTCAAGCAACTTCTTTTGTATGACCTGCCCTTGAAGGGCGCCCCTTTAAGGGGAACCCCTTTAATGGGGGCCCATTTAATGGGAGGCGTGTACATTTGCGTCAACCGTGGATGGTTTCCGACAGGATTGCTTGCAATCATAAACTTCGCCCAATAAGTCTCATAAAACATACGCCAGTCGTACTTTGGCAGATTTTGAGCCTTCCACACAAAGCAGCCCAACCCAGAGACAAAAGCCACGATTGACCCCGCAATAAGGATTTGTTTCAACATGCGGAGTTGGTGGATGTGAACTTGACCGCCTTGAGTAATGGTTTTGACGAGTGCCATGGCTATTTCCTATTTAACGGCGAAGTATAAGGTGTTTGATCAACGGGCTGAGGTTTGTCAGAATGGAGGTCGCCTGCGACACTTGCTGCCCCTTCCCAACCGCTTCTGAGTAGATTCTTGGAAGCCGTGCCGCCTAGGGTTGCACTTTGCGAAACCTTTGCTGCGGTTTGGAGTTCTTTTTCGTGTGTGTCTATAACTTCTTTCCCCTTATCAATTGCTGTACCTTTTGTATCAATGAAATCTGTCACATCCTTTTGAATACTTTTAGGGGTATGATTGGGATCTACTCCCGCGCTTTTACCTTGAGCTAGAATATTGCCCGTATTTTGAACATGCCGCTGAGTAACACCAGAATCAGAGCTTTCCCTGAGTTTGGCAGACTCTGCCTCAAAGTTTGAGGAAAGATCTGACTTTGTCTGTACAGAGTTGATGCTCTGAATCGAGTATTGAGGGTTTTCCTGCTCAAAACGCTTGTAATAGGACTTTGCCTCGCTTCCATTAGCTTCCATAATATGGCGTGCTCCTTCATAACCGATTTTTCCTTGTGATGCCCCGTCAGGCCCCATTAAATGGGGGCCGGGATTGACGGGTTGACGCGCAATGAACTCAAGAAGGGGTTGGGTCAGATTTTTATTGACGCTCATGGATTTGCCTTCGCTTGAGGAAATATCTTTGGATAGGGTGTCCACTTGAGTTTGGGCAACTGATACTTCCTCTCTCAAACTTTGAGCATGATTGAGACTTGCGGAAGCGCTGTGTCCAAGTTCCTTATTATTCGTGCCAGTTTGTGATTCTGAAAAGGCTTGGGACGCTGATATAACCTTATCGAAACTCTGCGAATAGTTGGTGTTTTTTGCCACGGACTCAGCATCATTAATACCTTTTTGGCGAGCAGCTGTGCTTGAAAAGCTACCGCTCATTTCAGCGCCAAACCCAAGGATCTTGGGCGTTCCCACGCTTGCTCCAATGGCAGCTTCCACGGCTTGGGCTTCCGACATATTGGTGTTCTGTTGAATATCCTTCACGTAATTCTTAAAGTCCTGAAGACTCTTTGAATCTGGGAGTGTTCAACTAACTGTGTCAAGGTTTACACACTGAGACCCAAATTGAGTCTTCCTTCAAAATATACATGTAGCTGAGAAATGGTCAATGCCCAATTTTGTAAAGGCGCCGTCC
>JACDGE010000085.1 GCA_013815465.1 Alphaproteobacteria bacterium
GGGGAGGGAAGTTGGCCTCCCTCAAAAGTCAAAGAAATTCTGGAGGCCCGAGATCGGCGTGTCGCAGGACCCACCGCCCCTGCGTGTGGGTTGTATTTGACGGGGGTGAAGTTCTCACTTGAATAGACATTTAAAAAAGACAATTTTTACATTTAATCAATCGAGTATCCCATGTTTTTATTGATTTTTTTTTAAACCGAGATGCATATGGGAAAATAACACGATAAGAACAATCCTCATCCGAAAGCGTGAAAATGCAAGTTATAAACTTTAAAAAAATCCATCGACTGTTCTTACGCCAGATAAATTTAGATCCCGGATCAAATCCGGGATTGTAAGTGTCGGGGGTTGTTTTCTCTATTATGGGTATGTCGTTGATTGGCATGCCACTAGAGAGGTAGCTGCGCCTTTACAAAATTTCGCATGGACCATTTCCCAGCTTCATGTATATTTCGAAGGAAGACTCAATTTGGGTTTCTGTGTGTAACCCTTGACACAGTTCTTCGGATGCTCTCTTTTTCTCCCTAGTATTTTCAATGATTTGGCGTAGAAAGTTTTGTAGATCCTTTTTATGCTCGTTAATCCTCTTTGGTTCAAGAATACTAGGTTCACCAATCTCAAAGTAGCGAATATTCTTGGCAGTAGCCTGTTTCGCAACATGTAACCAGCCACAATTCGGAGCCACAGAAATGATAACATCGGGTTTATACTTTATGGCTGCCTTAATATCGCGGTCGGCAACTCTGTATGCATACATACACGGTGCTTCTATCGGTGCATCTATCGTTGGATCATCGCGGTCCCAATCAAAAGGTATAAGATAAGCATTAGGAATATTGGAGAGAACCATGTCTACTATTTCCGATCCAGCAAAAGACCGGTTTTCGGGTTGCCCATAATCAATCCACAACTGTCTCCGAGCAGCAGTGTACGAGATATTGTCTGGAAGCCCTTGAATATGTTGAATATGTTGAACAGTAGCATAAGGCGTATTGTTACGAGCATCAGGATGGATGTTTTGTATGTTGTCCTCCGTATGTCTAGGGTAGAAGCATGGAGCACAAATAGCAATTGTTATTTTTGAGTTGTATGAGTTCAGGGCATCATTGGGATCCGAATGATCCATAGCGTGTGAAGGAGAAAAGAAAACGGCTGTAGAAAGAAGTAATCCTGCAGATAGATTCAAAAAAAATTTCATATAGCACCTAATGTTATAAGTTTAAAAAATAAATATATTATTCTCTATCATATAGTTTAATTAGTTTTAAATGTCAACTCTTCCTCGTCATTTATTGATAATATGCTAAAAACTAGTAAAAAACTATTACATTTGATGGATATGTCGTTGACTAGCCTGCCTACTAGATATAGTGTTCAGCTATGTCCACCTACCCCAAAAATTTCGGCGAATTTGTAGAATGGTTTCCCGATGATGCTGCGTGTTACACCTACTTCTTTAAACCCCTCGAAGAATTGTCTGTGAGAAGGAAAGGGAATCTGATCCTGATCAAAACCCGCGCTCGCTCCTTCTTGCATAACCAAGTCCGCAATATGGTGGGAACACTCAAGCGAGTAGGGGAGGGAAGTTGGCCTCCCTCAAAAGTCAAAGAAATTCTGGAGGCCCGAGATCGGCGTGTCGCAGGACCCACCGCCCCTGCGTGTGGGTTGTATTTGACGGGGGTGAAGTTCTCACTTGAATAGATATCTAAGCTTTTATAAATTCCGTGAGGGCGCCATTTGGTTGGGTTGAGAGGGGGTTACATGCACCTTTTTCTTACGGAACAATTACCCTCACCTTCTACCCAGGTGTAACCCTCTTTTTTACAACTGCTCGCATCGGATAACGGAGGACGTTCCTGAGCAGGTCCTCCACAGTATGAAGGATATATTATCCAGACACATTGCTGATTATTTTCGCAGGATCTCTGGTCTTCATACCCGCATCCTTCTTCAATAGCTTGACTGGGGGTGAAAGTTCCGAGGCAACCTAATAGGGAAGCTCCAAAGATAAACTTGGAAAATTTTTTTTTATTCATAGTTCTCTGATTCCTCTTGTTTATCGTGGCCACATGTAAAAGAGGGCCTAGAAAATGGTACCTTTCATGGTCAATAAACGGATTATGTCGTCAGTGTGTTAATTTTTTCTTAAGGGGGTGTGCTTTCTCTTTCAACTAAATTTGGAGAGATATTTCAAAAATACCCTAACCTTCAAAAGCACCTTCTTTTTGTGGGAGCTACCGATACTTTTAAAGATGTGGCGGGGTTTTCGAATCTACCTGGGCTAAGTTGTGCGAATGATTTTATTTTTGCTCCCGGTACACGTATTAAATGTTTGTCTCTCGAAGCAGAAAAAGAAGTCAGCGGAACAAGTTTCTCAGCGCCGATTGTTGCATCCACATTGGCTCTTTTAAAGAAATACTTCCCTGCCTTGGATATGGTCACATTAAAGGAAATCCTTTTATCTACAGCTTCACCCTTTCCTCGTTACACGGGCAAAGTAAGCAAAGAGATCACGGGACGTGGACAACTTGATGCCTTTAAAGCATTCTTGCAAGCGAACGAAAGAAGTGAACCTAAAAAAGAGAAGTCCAATTGTCTGGTGATGTAGGATTAAGATAAACCGCATGTTAGTAATCATAAAGAAAAGTAGGACTGTAATGCCCAGCGGTGTTGGTCCTGATAAGCCGTCGATCCCAACCTTTGGGATACAAGGATATCATTCGGTACATGGGAAGAAAGGGTTGATAGGGACGGAAAGGTATGTAAGGATGATCTAGTTTTTGAATTTGAAAACCGACTAGAAAACAACAGATAGGAGAAGAAAGATGGACTTTCTTTCCACGATAAAATCAAAAGCTCGGGGTTTGCCTGAGATTTTGGTTGTTTTAGGGGGAGTAGCTCTCCTCTTTGCAGCTTCACAAGCTGAAATCCCTCTCAAGCCCGTGCCGATTACACTCCAGACAGTTGCCGTTATGCTCATTGGTTTAACCTACACGCCTCGTCGTGCTGTTGAGTCCCATCTGATGTGGATTGGGTTAGGAGCCGTAGGTCTCCCTGTGTTTTCGGGGTTTGCAGGAGGGCTTCCCCATTTGGCAGGACCCACAGCTGGATATATGGGAGGCTTTGTTATTGCAGCTTTTCTCATGGCAACCTTCAAAAAAAAGTTACCGCTTAAAAATTGGTTCTCTGATTTCCTCTTATGCGTGATGGGAACAGCGATTGTCATTACGTGTGGCGTTCTGTGGCTTTCTCAGTTGATTGGTTTTTCAAGTGCTGTGACGCATGGAATTGTCCCTTTTATCCTCCCTGGTGTGGTGAAGGCGGGTCTTTTGTGTACAGGTTTGCAAATCCTTCTAATATATAAACAAAAATGATTCTTTCCTTTCGGCCCCATCATTTCTTATGCACGATAGGGTTTCAAGGGATGGGGTATTCGCCACGTTTTGTGGACAACTATAACCAGATTGTGGAAGCTCTCCAAAAGCATGAAGATCTTCCTATTCATGTGGTATCTGCTCAAGATTCCATTTGTCATGCCTGCCCTCAGCAGCGTTTAGGCAAGTGTAAGGTAGAAGAAAAAGTCAAAAATCTCGATACCCGTCATGGTCAAATCTTAAGTCTTAAGCCGGGCGATATGGTGAGCTGGAGAGAGGCTAAAAAACGTTTGAAAGACCACATGACGCTAGAAGCTTTTCATCAAGCCTGTGCGGGCTGTGAGTGGAAGGGATTGGGTGTTTGCGAAACGGCTCTTAAAAAACTACGCGCGTTGCGCTCATGAAAAAAAAGCTTACCCCGGAAGACCTGCATCTTTGGCAGAGTCAGTTAAAAGGAGTAAAGCCCCTTGAGAAAAAAGTAAGTACTTTAGAAAATACTTCTCCTCCTAAGAAACTCAAGCCTCCTCAACCCTTAAAAAGATCCTTAGAGATAAAAAGCCACGCTGCTATTCCCTCAGCGCCTCTTCAAGACTTTGCGCGAAAGGAACTCCGTCATCTTAAGATTGATGGACGCTTGGATCTCCATGGTATGACCATAAATGAAGGGTTCGAGGCTCTTGAACGGTTCTTGCTCCGAGCTCAAGAAAAGAGTTTTAGAACTGTTTTAATCATTACGGGAAAAGGGGCGGTGAGCTCAGAAAACACCTTGCGCCGTCAGTTGCCACGATGGATTAAGGAAACACCCTTGCGCCACCTTGTGTCCGGGTTTCACTCTCCTGCAAAGCAACAAGATGGAGGACAGGGAGCTTGTTACCTGAGTGTTCGAAAGCGGTCATAGTGCTGAAAAACTTAAATTTTAGGAGGAGTGATTACTTTGCTCCGTTCGTCATCAGCTTATATCAATTCTGTGTAAGTTGTTGAATAAATAATAAAGAAAGGCTATAGCTAAGTTCATAGGCTGAGAGTTAGGCTGTCTTATTTTCGAATGTTATATTAGGAGTATGTTATGGTTAAAAACTTCAAAATTATGTCTTCAACTTTTCTTATGGCTGTAACTCTGGTTGCCCCTCAACTGAGCTATGCGATGGAACCGGAGTTCAAGGATATACCCAAGGATGTTTGGGGTATTTGTATAAAACAGGCTGCATATGAGCAATGTTTAAAGGAGGAAAATCCTGTTACTTTGAATAAGACGCTAGGTAACTTGGAACTTGTTTGTGAAGAATGGCGTTATATTATCAATATTGAGATGAAAGTGAACACCCCCAGCTGGAAGGCATGGTATGGCGTAACACCCCAGGGTTAAGGCGTAGAAGTATCAGATGTTATAATGCTGCTCTTAATCAAGTTTTCTATATTTAGAGATATTTCATATATTTTATTTTTAATGTTTTTGCATCCACTTTTTCTGAGTCTATTAAGCGCAAAGTCGATGCATGTGGCAAAAATAAAAGGATTTACACGTTTTATATTTGCATCCTCTTGAAAAGCCACATCCTTCACATAGTGCAGCTTATTCTCTATATACCAATGCCTTCGAATAGCCTGGGAAGAAGTTTCGACAGGAAGGCTTCTGTTTGACCCATAATAATGCACTTCCTCCGTCTCTTTTTCTTGTGAGTTCAAGCGCTGCCGAAAGCGTGTCACACGAATGATTTGCTCAATCGATCCCCACTCATTTTGCCATTTATTTAGCATAGGCCTGGAGGAAAAAACTTCATATTG
>JACDGE010000086.1 GCA_013815465.1 Alphaproteobacteria bacterium
CCGCAATGCCTGCTCTGAGTTCTTCAATTTTATCATCACTGATTTGGACTTTTTGCAGCTGCGTCACGCTATCCCAAACGATGGACATAACCTCATCCAAGTATTGGAGGAGAATATCGTGAGCAATGGCCTCGCTAAAGTTTGTGACGCTCAAAGGACTGCCCCCCTCCCTAAAAGCCAGCTCCACAGCTATAATCTTTAAAACCGGAACCATGGTGGAATTCACAAAACCCCGTTCTTCCACGGAGAGTGCTCCATCAACGCGGACCTTTTGAGAAATAGATTGCAATAAACTTTGAACCTTTCCATGTAAGGCTTTTGTTTCCGGCAGGGTTATGGTTTGAAAGGTTGGGCTTAAGCATTTATCCGCATTCGTATCATCACATTTATAAATCTCAATGGGAATGAGGCCTTGAATTAGAGCCGACAGCAAAGTAGAGTCCCCACTTTTAGAAGGAAGCACAATGGCTTCAATGCGATCGTTTTTCCGCCGGGAGACAACGGTGCCCGAAATGGTCATAAAGAATTCAGCGAGTTGTACGTCTTTACTTAAAAACGCATTCTTTTGAATAGCACTCCAGGCAATGTTAAACTCATCGCCTAGAACATCTTTAAAGTCTTGAGTTTGTGCCTTTCGATCCAACGTAGCGTTCATTTGCTGCTCAGCGCCGCATTTCTGATGGCTTTGAGCCCAATCAGTCGCGAGCCCAAGATCTTTACTCATGGCATTACACAGCAATTGTGAAGATGCATTAGATTGTGGCCAGGCCCCTCCCACAAGAGTTGCTGCAGCTTCACAAGAATTAATGTTCTGATTGGTCATTTGCTGAACCTTGGCCGACAAATCATCCAAAACGCTTTTAATCTGAGGTGTCACTGTTGCAAGAGCCAAGTTAAAAGCGTACCCTCCTGCATTGCTGCCAATATTGCGCAAAAGCTGAGTGAAAGCCTGCGCATTAATAAAACTGAATCCCCCCATAAAGAGGTCAATCCCTCCGCACCCCGCACGGTAGTGGGGCATTTGCAAAGAAAAGAGTTCTGCATTGTTGACTTTAGATCTGCCAAAAACACTGCCGCCTGTATAAAATCCGCCTGTCTGGTCTTGGTATCCTCCAGCCGTTGTCACATTGTTAGACATGCCCAAAACCCCAAAGGCTTTCTCCAAGTTGTCTTGCATGCCTGCGGAGAGGGGGCATGTTGAAAGAATTAAACACATCAGAATTTTCTTCATTTTTTGTCTCCTGGGGTGAGCCCGTTTTGGATAAGGTCCGTTGGGATAAGTTCCGTGGAGTCGAGTCCCATCGGGATAACTCCCTGGGGGACAAGTCCCCTTGAGGCAAGTCCCCCGGAAACGCGTGTTAACATCTCCACCCTGTTTTCAATTTCACTTTCTGAAGTGAGGCCGTAAGCAAGGGGAATCAACTGGCCCGACTTGGGATGAATGGCGATAAGAGCCGGTACATGGGCAATTTGCAGGCGCTCTGCAATTCCATTGTTTTGTTTAGCATTTGGAAATTCTGTTAACGTTCCCCCATCCAAGGAAATGGGAAGCACAGACCACCCGTATTTTTGAGCAAATCGCTTAACGATGGGGGCAAAATGGTGGCAATAAGAACAATTCTTTCGGAAGAAAAAGAAGAGACCATATTCTGATGCGAGGCGCATGATGCGCTTCTTAGTTTCTTTATGTTGCTCACTGTAATAAACGTGGCGGGCGTTTTGATCGACGGGATGAACGAGGGTTTCATCCAACGCGGGCGTTGTCATCACGACCTGCTTCCACATTTCAGAAAACTTTTGGCTTTGATCCATCAACGCTTTTTGAGCGGTGATGTAGGCAATGATATTATCACGAGTAGGTTCTACAATAGCTGCATGGAGCTTTGTTTCAAGGGCTTTTCGTTGGGCTTCTATAGCCTGAGTTGGAGAGAAAGGTTGGAGAGGAGTTTTAACCTCTCCCTCAATTTTGTTGTCGCTCACCGACTGGTACCAGTGCCAACCTTCAGCTTTTCTTTCAAAGAAGGAGGGCTGAGCCCTCCCCCCATTATTTAGATTCTCCTTTTGCTGCGCCGAAACAGCCTCAGAATACAACATAATAATGAGAGCATTGATTATGCAGAAAAAAGAAAAGGCCTTCCGAATGCTTTTCTGATTTCTGCAACACTGATACACTGCAATACTGAACGTCATGCTCCACCTTCTCTCTGGCTTTGCTGTTTCGTATTGGGGCTAAGCCCCTGGGGAACCATGCCTCCCTTAATAGTCTCCAATCGTTCCCCCACTTGTCGGCTGATATCTCCCATTTTTCCAGGCTTAAAGTTTTTCATGAGGTCTTCAAAGACTTCGCGTAAATCGAGTTTAGAAAAATCAATTTGTTGAATTTCGCTGATGGTAAAACCACGGCAAAGGGGTGATTTAGGTGAGCCCCATCTCATTCCTATTTGGGCACGACCTTGCTCTTGGAAGGCTTTTAATAATTTTGATCCAAAACAACAATAACTGCTTTTTTTCTTAATGCATTGTCCAAGGACTTTTTTTGCACAATAGGTCCCCACAAAATGGCAAAGGCCTAGCTTTCTTCGTTTGTTTAAAAGCTTCTCTTTAGCATTGCATGAGGCAAGACCCATATCGTTTCCCCAACCTTTTCCAGATCCACAACAATCCTTAAAACTGACAATATATTTGGAACAGCGGTTATCTTCTCCTTTAAAAAGAAAGCCATTTTGAAGGTTCCCCTGCATTTCTTTGAGAATGCTCAATTGAGCAACGCTCGACATTAACTCATCATTAGGCTCCCAAGATTGATCACGGCAATTGCCATCCATACAGAAAGGGGTATTCCCTCCTACTATTTGAAAAGTCGTGCGAGGGGCATCTTTGCACTGATAGGTTTGGTGGTAAACAACACAAACGTTACCGACATATTGTTTGCAAGCTGAATTGATTTGAGCACAACCTCTGGCTCTTAAGGGTCCACAATCGTCTTTTGCAGGAAAGGAGCAAGCATATGTCATCGTTTCCTGCCAACAATTTCGTGTGATGGGAATATCATTGATGATTCGGGTCTGACGGGGAGCCGTACAGATGCGAGAGACATAGCCACATAGACCACTATCGACGCGTGTCTCTAGTCGAGCGCAGTTATCGCTCCACTCATCGGGCAATACTTCATAAGAATCTTCCTCAAAATCGATGATTATATGGGGAGATAAATCATATTTCGTCCCGTGGTCATTAGAATCCACGTACCCACCCCTCGATAGGCGGACCCTATTCGAACGTTTTGAGTACTTCACCATTTTGAGATTTACAGCTTGAATTTGAGAAGCGACAAAGGGGGTATCGGGCAGAGAAACATGCCCGGCGGTTAATTGTCCCCCGAGCTCTTGCATACATGCAAGATATGCGGCTGTAACGTCCCCATTCTGTTGCCTGTTAGCATTCATGACGCCCTGTCTTAAGGCCGTACAGGCTAAGTAATGGCCATGTTTCCTCGCTTTCCTTTCCTTCCAGTAGCGAAACTGTCCTTCCCATGTCTTCTTCACCTTGGTTTTAATGACCTTGACAGTCAGCTCGCGTGCGCAAGTCTCTGTTGAGTCCTCGCCTGATTCTTCGCAAACAATGGTTTCTGTTTTACCGCCTTGCTGAACTTGCATGACTTGTGTGCCCTTACCCCCGATCACTTCCAGAGGATTAGCCATCGCCTCATTTGATCCTTTAATAAGAGGATCGTTCACAGGATCAATCTTTACTTTTGGGCGAGCATCATTGCTTTGATAGATCATTTGTGCGGCAGGATCCGAATTTGCAGCCTGTTGAGCCTGTCCCTTAAGTGCAGTGTCTTTATATTTCGCTTCCTTTGAGATGCCTTCATAAAAAGGATGCCCTCCAGCCTCTTGCTTTTTCTGCTTCATCTGATCAAAAAGAGATTGAGCGGTCAGGTCTCCTTGTTGAAGGTTGTGCCAAGGATTAGCTTGTCCAGGCCTCAGAAAACAGGAATCAGAAATCAGAAGTGGCAAGAAAAAACAAAAGTATCTCATAGAGCAAAGCCATTTCATGGGATAGCTCCTGTGTGAAGGAACACTCGAGCTTCCTGTTGTAAATCACCTTCCTTAGCAAAGCTCTCCAAAACATATTGAACACTGACGTGGCCTTGGAGCTTATCGTGAAGTGGAGTTTGGATACGTTCCTGAGATTGCACTGAAAATGGTTTTGCCAAAATATAAGTTGGGACAGCTGTAATGTGAAACAGCGAATACAATTCGGGATCAATGAGCACACCTTGTCCCGTCTTTGTAATGATCTTGTGCAAGCTTTGAGCTGTTTTTGTGTAGCTGCCTTCTTTGAATCCTCTCAAAACAAGGGTCGCCCCAAATCGTTTTGCCTCCTGAGCAAGGTTTAAAAGGGCTTTCTCGCTCAATGAAAAGGACACAAAGATGTAAAGTTCATTTAGGGGTTTCGTCTTTGAAACAGGAGGGAGGTTTTGAGAATTGGACGCTTTATTCTGAAGTACCAACGCAGTGTCTCGGAATTCTTTATCCTGTAGAAGTGCTTCCATCTTTTGAAGGGATTCTTGTCGCAATTGTGTAAACGCACTGTCATGAGAGGCTATATTTTGATATAAGCCTTCCTTAGGGGCAAGTTCTTCAACCAGACTCGCCTGGGGACTTGTCCGACAACGTGCCTTTGGCCCATCTATGCTTGCAGAAGCCGCATAACCTATTGAAATAATAGCAAAAATTACAATATACAGCAATTCCGTTTCCTCCAAATGAGATAGCCAAAATCTTCGCCTTTATAGGGAAACTCACGGCCCATGCCCCAGATGACTTCTGTGCGACCTAATGGATTGCACGCCATGGGCCCACGCGTTGTGGGACGAGGGTAAGTCATCTGGGTTTTGTATTGGGTCTTCTTGATGACCGGCATGGGGTACTTTTGGCAAAGAGCGTATTTCCCACTTGTGCCCCATAGAAGGAGTTCACGATGAAGCTTTGCCATCATACGTTGGGCAAGTAAAAGGCTTGCCTGAACGCCACCCATATGAGCCGTAATGTTACCTGTAAAAGGATAAAGACTTCCCTGACATCCTCCACACCAAAAGAGGGCATCCATGGGAAAGCCTGAAG
>JACDGE010000028.1 GCA_013815465.1 Alphaproteobacteria bacterium
GGGGAACGACTAGCATAAGCGCGGATTCCAACTTAGGTGCGGCTTCTGGCCCTCTCACATTTAATGGTGGTACCCTTGAGACGACAGCAAGTTTAACAAGTGCTCGAAATGTAACGCTCAATGCTTTTGGAGGAACCTTTCAGATAGGGTCAGGCACTACAACTCTCTCAGGGGTAATAACAGGGACAGGTGATTTAAGAAAAACAGGCGTAGGTATTTTGGATCTTACGGGTGCGAATACCTATTCTGGAGGAACTTTTTTAAATGGGGGAACGACTAGCATAAGCGCGGATTCCAACTTAGGTGCGGCTTCTGGCCCTCTCACATTTAATGGTGGTACCCTTGAGACGACAGCAAGTTTAACAAGTGCTCGAAATGTAACGCTCAATGCTTTGGGAGGAACCTTTCAGATAGGGTCAGGCACTACAACTCTCTCAGGGGTAATAACAGGGACAGGTGATTTAAGAAAAACAGGCGTAGGTATTTTGGATCTTACGGGAACCAATTTATACACGGGAAATACATTCGTTACTCGGGGAGCTTTTTCCTTGAGAAGCGCCCTTCCCAATAGTGCCGTTTTTGTTGCTCCTGAGGCGTTTATAACAGGGACGGGCACGATGCAGTCCTTGAATCTTTCGGGAACCATATCCCCGGGAAATTCTGTCGGGACCGGGAGCCCTACTGGGACTATCGCCGTCACGGATAATTTTACAATGAATCCTACTGCCACCTATTTAGCTCGAGTGAATTCAGATGGAACATCTGATTTGATTACAGTCGGGGGGACAGCACAATTGGATGGAACCCTTACTGTTGTGACAAACAGCCCTACTCAGTCTATCACCGGTCAGGGCTTTACCCTATTGACGGCTGCTCAGGGCATCACTGGTCTATTTACCAACATTCTGACATCAAATCGCCTTAGGCTTGCCGTGCAATATGTTGGGACGTCGTTAAAAGTTATTGTAAATTCTATCCAAAATTTTGCAGATGAATTTAGTCCTAATGATAAGAGTAATTCTGCAAGAATGGCACGCTACGTAGATACGTTTGCAGATAATGCTACTCAGGGAAGTGATCTTTCTCGCGTTAACCAAGTCTTAGATGGATATTTAAATACAGGGGATGTTGCAGGTTTGACCTCAGCTTTTAACAAAATCCAACCGTCCCTCTTTAGAGAATTTGGATTCTTATCCTTTTCCCAAGCGACTCTGGTGAATAAAGCCGTCAGAAGACAACAACAATATCAAAGAGAAGCCGTATGGGCGCAACCCTTAGAATGCATATGCCCGACGCGTGTAGCTTCATTTAACCAACTTGTTCAAAATCAACCTATGAAAGGGTTTTTATCACAAAATAATCTTTCTAATGGGGGCGGCAAACCTAAAAAGAAGGGCTTAAATTTTGCCCAAGATGAAGGAAATATCAAGGGAGCGCCTGTTGCTCAAAGAGTGCGCAATGAGTTGACCAGCATGTGGATAGAGCCCTACGCTCAGGTGAATGATAAGAATCGTAATTCCCATGGGAGTACGCGAAACGGAAATGTAGGGATAAAGAGCCATACCTCCGGTTTCTCTCTGGGGGGAGATGTCCAACTCTGTAAAAATATGTTTGTGGGATTATTAGGAGGCTACTCGAATACACCCTTCGACTGGAGATCCCATCGAGGAAATGGTCATATGCATACAACAAATCTTGGGGTGTATGGTACCTGGGTGAAAGAAGGCTTTTATCTTGATGGTCAGATTATAGGAGGGAATAATCGCTTTAAATCTTGGAGAAAGATTGCTTTTGGCTCAATTAACCGTACGGCGCGTGAAAGCCACCGCGCTTTTCAACTTTCCACTGACGGCGAAATTGGATATGCCATGGCTCTTCCTTGCTTCATTTTTCAACCATTCATAAATTTGGATTATGTCCTTGTTCATGAGAAAAGCTATAGAGAAAAAGGAGCACAAAGTCTTAATCTGAATATTAAATCAAAAAGAGCACAATTTTTGCAAGGAGAGTTAGGCGCAACCATTTATCATACTTATGTGGTCAATGATGTCCTTATCCGTCCCGCTTTTCAAGTTGGATGGCTACAAAAGCGCCCCTTTGAACATAATGGCTCAGTAAAAGGAGGGTTAGTCGATCAGCCCAAAACCTTGACAGTTATTGGTGATAATCGAGTGCGAAATCAATTTGCTCCAGCTGTTTCCCTTACGGCTCAATTCCCCAATGGTTTTAATATGACTGCAAACCTTAGTGCTGAAGTCTTTGATGGACAAAACACGGGAGAAGCTCTTCTCAGGCTTGGATATGATTTTTAGAAATTAGTTCTTAGGGAGACAAACCTTTAAAAAAGTAAGATCATTTTTTAAGATGAGCTCCCGAATCGTGCTTAGTTAAATACAATGGTTTTTGAAGAAAAAGCTTCTAAATATTGGAGAGTACCTCCAAGGAATTATGTGCTTTTAGATCAAACAAAAAACCGTTTTAATCCCCCTTGTCTAAAGAACTTGAGAAAGGGGGAGGCACAGCTTTTTGTTAGGTCAAAAACCATTAAACCTTTTGAGAGAGTAAGGCTCCGCATCATTTAAAATGATGTTCCCTAACATACAGTTTTCTGCTAAAGTATAAATACTTTATAACCGTATCAATAAAGAAGTATCGATAGCATTTTGATGTTCGCACCCTCTGTGTTTAAAAGTTCTGTATTTCCTTTTTAAAGTATTTTTTAAAGTAGCCCTCTGTTTTTCGATTGGATTGAAATCAGGCGAATAAGGTGGAAGGTATAACAGCTTACAACCCCCCTCAACTCTCTGGTCTTTTTATCCTTATGAAAGGAGGCGTTATCCAAAACCAACGTTTGTTCTCGCAACCTATTAGGAATTAAGCAGTTCTCTAATCATGCATTGAAGCTTCTTTACACGGTTTGCATTAACATATTGAAAACTTAATAATATTGAAAAAATTTGAACACCAGATCTGCTGATTATAAATCTCTCGTTCTAAAGTGCTGGTCAATCTTTCTAGATTATTTAAAGTTTTGTTTTTTCATTAGACTATGGGCAGCATAAAACATCTTATTTTCTTCCTTTCACTTGATTGTTAAAGCAACGAAAAATATGTTTTAAATTTTTATTGTAATAAGTACGAATATGGTTTAAAAATTATATTTATTATTAATAATCACTATGGATGTTTTATGTTGCACGCTCACCCAAAAAAAATAACTTTTGTTTCCCTGCTCGCGTTAAGTTTTGCTTTACAGGCAGCGCCCACAATGGCTATGGAGAGCGAACCCCAACGCCAATTTCAAGAAATGATACAGGCCGCTGAGGCGGGTGATGTTGCCGCTTGTCTCAAACTCGGCAAAAATTACGAAAACGGTCTGGACGGCTGCCCTAAGGATCTGGATCAAGCTAGAAAGTATTATCTCCTGGCTGCTGAAGGCGGGAAAGGGGAAGCTTACCACGCCCTCGGGGCTCTCTATGAAAAGGGCTGGACGATAAACATCACACCTCGATCAATGGGTGAATCTCCGACTCTCGAGGCTTTAAATCAAATCAGCGAAGGAGAATTGGGAATCTTTTGTGAAGGAGATAATCTTTGTTTCAAAGTACATAATAAAGAAATCATAAAAATGACCGAGGCCGATATTTTAGATGCAAATTTAGACACGTCCGGTTTCCAAATTATTCTAAAAAAGCTGAAAAATTCTGAAGCTATTACAAGATTTAACGCCATTCGATATCTGTATAAGTGGAAAGCATTGTGTGAATATACGGGAAAGGGCCACCCCGCTGATCCGGAAAAAGCCGCAGAGTACTATCTAAAGGCTCACCCTTCTTCCTACAAAAGCCTTCGTAATATTCTCTTCGAGCACCCTACAATAGCAGAGAAATATTTCGTCCTGGCTGCTGAGAAAGGCATTCCTTCAGCCTACAAAGATCTTGCTTCCGTACTTTACGGCAAAGATCTTCAGAAAGAAGCACAATATCTCTTGCTCGCCGCTAGGACGGGAGATGCTGATGTTTATTACGATCTCGCCGCGCTATATCAAAAAGGCTGGGAAGGCCAGCCTGTAGATATAGAAAAAGCCGCAGATTATTACCTCATGGCGGTTGGAAAAGGACACAAGTTTGCTTATTTTAGCCTTTCTTTTTTAATGTCTGAGATGAATCTTGAAATGAAAGAGAAATACCTCTTGCTGGCTTCTGAAATGGGCATTGTTCCAGCATCTGAAGAGCTGGCTTCAATGTTTCATGGTGTGGACTTTGAAAAGGAAGAAAAGTATCTGCTACTGACTGCCCAGCCCGGAAAAACTGATGACTATTTAAAGCTCGGCTTGCTTTATCAAAAAGGTGGAAAAGACCATCCTGCGGACCTAGGGAAGGCTATAGAATACTATCGAATGTGTGCTGAGAAAAAAGATGTTGATGCTCAGTTCTTTTGCAACCTTGGTTTCCTTTACGAAGCAGAAGGGGAAGGCCACCTCCCCGATAGAGAAGAAGCCGCAGAGTGCTATTTAAAGGCTATTGAGAAGGGTCACACTGATGCTTACAAAAGTCTTCTTAACATGCTCCATAATAACCTTGAAATGGCAGAGAAATACCTCGCAATGGCCGCTGACAAAGGAATTTCTTCCGCCTATAAAGATCTTGCACTTTTGTTTCTTGGCACAGACTTACAAAAGGCAGAAAAATATCTCTTGCTCGCCGCTAAGACGGGAGATGCAGACATTGATTACAACCTCGGCGCTCTTTATAAAAAAGGTTGGGAAGGTCACCCTGCAGACGTAGAAAAAGCCGCACAGTACTACCTAAGGGCTCTAGATAAAGGACATTATTCTGCCTACTCTTATCTGCATTGGATGTTGAAGGATTATAAAGATCTTGAAATGACAGAGAAATATCTTGGAATGGCTGCTGAAAAAGGAAAGACTGAGGCCTATAGTGACCTTGCTTCCATATTTCATGATGTAGACTTTGACAAGGAAGAAAAGTACCTCTTAATGGCTGTTAAGGCGGGAAAGACTTGTGCCTATTACGCCCTCGGACACCTTTATAAAATAGGAGGGAAAGGTCATCCTGCGGATCCAGAAAAGGCTATATTTTGCTATCAAATGTTTAATAAGGAGAATGGGGATGATGCTTATGTTTATAACATTCTTGGCTCACTTTATGAAAAAGGCTGGGAAGGCCATGATCCCGATATAGAAAAAGCAGCACAGCATTATATACTTGCAATCGAAAACGGCTTCACAGATGCCTACAAATATCTTCATGATATGCTTGGTGGCAATTGTGAATTGGCAGAAAAATATCTCGTGATGGCTGCTGAAAAAGGAATTCCTTCAGCCTATAAAGATCTCGCTTTCCTCTTTCAGGGCAAAGATTTTGAAAAAGAAAAGAAGTATCTCTTACTCGCCGCTGAGACAGGAGATCGTGATGTTGATTTCAAGCTGGGTAGACTTTACCAAAAAGGAGGGAAGGGCCATCCCCCTGACCTTGAAGAAGCGGCAGAGTGCTTCCTAACAGCTATAGATAAAGGACATCCTTATGCATACTCTGATCTGCATTTGATGTTTTGGACGGATCATAAAGATTATGAATTGGCAGAAGAATATCACGTAAGAGCTGCTAAAAAGGGCATCAAGAAAGCCTATAAAGATCTTGCTACCATATTGAAATTCGGAGATTTTGAAAAAGCAGAAAAATACTTCTTACTGGCCGTTGAGACGGGAGAAGACGATCAAGTCTATTACGACCTCGGCAAGTTTTATCAAGAAAACTTGAAAGACCATCCTGAGAAAATAGATGACGCCAAAAAATATTACAAAATGGCAATGGAGAAAAGCAGGGGATACACATGGCTTGATGATGTGATTACGCGTATGTTTTTTGAGATGGGTGAATTGTATCAAAAAGGGTTGAACAACCGTCCTGCTGATCCAGAAAAGGCTGTTCATTTCCTTACGAAAGGCCTTCATCGCGAGAAAATAAAAATCGCTATTTTTGATGAAAATAAGAAAGACGCTTTTGATATAAAATCATTTGGTATCGACAGGGCAAAAAATTATCTCATCACATGCTGTGCCCCAGATGTTGTGGTTGAGGAAGAACCTTTTGCGTTCGTTCCTCTCTCAGATACGGATTGCATTCCTGTGATATCGCAATGGCAGAACTCAGTGGAGTGGCTGGAGGCCATAGCTGGTAAAATGATATGGAAACATGGGGAATATCTGCTGAAGGATTCAATGAATACAAATGAACGCAGGAAAAAACCGGAAGGAAAAGAACATTATGATAAGTTTGGTAGAATATTCGCAAATGCTTCCACGTGCCTGCCAAAAGCCTTAGAGGAAGGGTCTTTTTCCTTTATGACTCCGAAGAAAGATGTGGCGAATCATCTCCTCCAAACGTTCAAGGTGCATAATCCCTCTCATCCGACATCTTCTGATGAGGTGGGACTGCGCCTTTATAAGGTGTGCAATAGTACTTTACTCGCTTTTGGGAATGAAAATGTTAAGTTATGTGATGCTGTTATGGAAATTTTAGAAGGTCCAGGTTCTCTTGCAGGGCTCATCAAGCACCATCAGAAGAAAATCGATCTTTTGGAAAAGCTTAAAAAGCAGATAGGTGCTGAATGGGATGAGGAAAGCTGCGTGATTACAAAAAATATCCTTACAAAACCTCAGCGGAAATTTACGTGGGGGAATGATGAATCTAAAGCCAGCTTTGGTGACGGTCTAGCAACAAGTCTCAAAAAAACCTATGGAATTGAGGTGACAAAAACAAAGGAAGCGATTGAGAAAAAACTTGGGAAAAAGACAGTTAACCCGCTTATAGATATGCATATTGATCAATATATTAAAAACGAGCTTCCTCAATATATTGAGGCCAAGATTAAAAAACGTAATGATAAAATCGAACTCCTTGAGGAAATTGTTGAGATTTTCAAAGATATGGTTAAGGTGACTCAGCCTAAAAAAGTTGGGCGATTTAAAACGGAGTATGATTTTCTCGACGGCATGTTTGATTAGATAATTGGGTCTTAAAAAATCTATAATTTGACCTCATTGCCGAACTTATTGATGCAAATATTCAAACTTCAATCGTTCGCAACAGTCCCATCGTTGAAGGACGGTGGGGCGGGATTTTTAGGGGGCGTTATAGGTTCCGCTTCTTTTGTGGGATCAGTCCTTGCAGCTTTTATTGGATTCTTGGTAACTTTACCACAAGCTCCAGATTGGGGTTGGAGAATGGCCTTTATTTTTGGGGCTGTTTTTGGGTTGGTCGGATTTTATGTTCGCTATAAAATCAAGGAATCTCCAGACTTTTTAACTCTAAAAGAGAATAATAAAATCACGATGCAACCTTTGTTAGAGACATTTAGAAATTATAAACTTCTTTCTCTTTATACGGTTTTTATTGGAGGCGCCGTGTTCGTCCCCCTTTATCTCTCTTTTATTTATCCAAGTGTTATTTTAAAACGAGATTTGAATTTGTCCTCTTCTCATATATTTATGATTAATACGTATATCATGCTCTTGTGGTCCATTTTACTTCCTGTCATGGGGTATATGTCGGATAAGTTTGGCAAACAGAAGACCATGTCAGGAGCGTCCATCGGGTTCATCCTGTGTGCTCTTCCTGTGTTTTGGCTCTATAGCACAAATGATTGGGGATATATATTGCTTGGACAAACCATTTTAAGCTTCATTGGGACAGCTTATGCCGCTCCATCCTTGAGCTTCCTTCCAGAGATTTTTCCTACAAACATCAGATACAGTGGTTTATCTTTCAGTTATTCAGTTGGAGCTGCCCTATTTGGAGGTTTTACGCCTTTGATTGCCCATGTCCTTGTTGAGTTTACTCAGTCGCCTCTTTCTCCAGCTATCTATCTCATGTTAAGCGGAGTTGCAGCTTGGATTGCGTTATCTTTCCTAAACGTACCCTCTTACAAAGAATCTTATCCAGATTTAAGATTTGGTTTAAGAAAAACTGCTTGAAGAAGAGTTAAATTTTATGGTTTTAGGAAAGAAGTGGAGCAAATCGCATGGGGCAGCCCACTGCCTCTCCATAGCGACCAAAAACATAATTATTTCATTGCGATTGCATAAGTCCAGGCGAATGCTTCTTCGTCATTAGGCCGGTCTTTTGGATAATAATCGCAGCTTTTAACTTTAAATCCAGCTTGAGTTAACCCTTTTTCCAGTGACTCAGTGTCTATTAGTTGAATTGTATTTGGAAGAATAGCTGCTTCTTCAGGAACTAATTCCCATAAATTTTCTATTCGTCCAGGCCACAAAGACCCTTCTAGTTTTTGTTTGTCATAGAGAGGGCTTAGCGAACTCCATTTCTTCAATAGTGGGCTTGAGGTTACTATATATACTAATCCTCCAGAATTTAATGCATCATAAGCCTTTGTGAAGGCAGAAGCGATTTCATCAGGCGTCAAAAAGATTAAAACCCGCGACAGCAAAATACCATCAAGACTGTTTTTTGGTAACTCCACATTATTTGGAAAATGACCGCATATGGTCTCCAGCCTGGGTTTATATAAAGTGGGGCAGTCTTGTAGGAGAACATCTAAGTGACGTTTTTCAAGATCGACAGCAATAAGCCGACCTCCTCGTTTTAAAGCTTCAAGAGTAGAATAACCATATGCGCTCCCAATATCTGCAAAATAACCTCTCGTTTGCTCTATATGCTCTAAAAAGGCAGTATAAGCAGGGTCTTTATCAAAAAACATTGATCCCATTTTATTGAGGGTTCTGATAGGATTTGTATTTTTACTCTCTGCCATATGTAAAAGGTTCCTTATCTTAAGTGAACAGAGCTATAGGCGAAGGTGGTGACGAATCAAAATCATGCAGCTAGAACGTCATGAGGGATGACTCGCACTCCTACAAAATTGGCACGATCTATCCCTTTTAGCAAGCGCATTTTTACCAGATTTTTGCTTGAGTCTTATTTCCTATGAACCTATACAAATAAAACAACTATTTCATGGATTCCGCCTTCCTAGGAACGCTGTGTATAGAGTAAAGGATCTTCACATTCAATAGGTATATTTAAAACGAAATGAAGTCTTTCCTTACATGTTCATAACCTTCGATATCTTCTAATTTTTTTAGCCCGGAGCCTTTAAGGTGAAGCTTCAAGTATTTCTGCTCACCATCGAATTTAAGGCGTGTAAGCTTTTCAGTGCCCTCCAAATTTAAGTCGCTAAGTCTTAGCTTTCCTGTGTCTAGGGTTTCTATAAGCGTCTTCTTTAATCCAATACGTCTCAAACACTTAAACCCTTCTAAGCCTGTGACTTCTGTAACGCCTGAATGATTAAGATGCAGCAAAGTTAAAGCCGGAAGGGGCGCCTGGAAAGCAACTTTTTTAAGATTTTTGGTGTGGTCCAAATAAAGCTCCTGCACCATAACAAGGTTCTCTAAGCCACTGATTTCTTTAATGCCTGAATGAGTAAGAGAAAAATCTTTCAATTTCTTAAATGGTGTATTGAGTTCAATTTTCTCGAGTTTTGTTGTTTTTTCTAAATGGAGTTTGTGTACATTCGGAATATTTTCTAAACCCGAAATTGTGATAATTCCTGATTCATCAAGCAAGAGTTCTGTGAGTTTATCAAGCTTTTTACTAATGTCCAGGGATGTAAGGTTTTTTGTCCCTTTTAACCAAAGTTTTTGTAAATTGGGAAGATTGTCCAGTCCTACGATCTTCTGAATGTTTGAGTTATTAAGCCAGAATTCCTCAAATATCTCATGACACGTACTGAATTCAAGGAAGGATAAATTTTTTGTTTCGCTTAAAGCTAGACAACGTAAAATTGGAAGATTTTCGAGTCCAATAATTTCGGTAATATCTGAATTATACAGATACAAGTTTTTAAAATTCAATAAAGGTTTTTTAAATTCAAGTTTTTTTACACGCGTTTTTTCTAGATGAAGTGACACCAAGGAGGGTAAATTTTCTAGTCCTGAGAATTCTTCAAGGCATGAAACGTCTCCGAAAGAGATCGATGTCAGTGAAGGCAAGGGATTATCAAAGATAACTTTTGTAAATGAGCAATAGGATGAATAAATAGAATCGAGTTTGGGTAACTCCTTTAACCCTCTTAAGGTTTCAATCTCAAATCTGTTGGGGTAAAAGGTTAGACAATTCCTGTCCCTAATCCCTTCTTGAAATTTTTTTTGACCCAGAAGGTCTGAAAAAATATCTGATCCCATCATTAAGGAAAAGAGGGGGATCGTTAGGTCAGTTGAAAGTTCATGCCACGCAATGTCTTCAATGATGTTTTTCGCCATCATTTTAACCCAAGGTTTTTGCGAGGATTTTACCTCCCAGCTATAGTCCATAAGGTGTTGTAAGGAACAGGCGCGGCTATAATTGTCGGCCAGAGGTTGGCGATATATTTTATAGAGGGGATGGATCTTGTTGTTACGGTATGAGGGGGCCAACAACATCAAAGATTCTTTTGTTGTCCCAGATTCGAGCGAGGGAAGATTCTTATTAATCTCCCTTTGATACGTTGCTCCCTGACTTTTAAAAATTTTTAATTCATTAACTTCTCCATGGCCGCGTTCTCTGTTGTCCAAATCATAGAGATTTGAATATAGATTAAAAGAAAATAGGTCATATTTTGTTTTTAAGTATTTTACGGTAACTAATAAATCTCCAATAACTTCTTGTTTGTATAGCTTTGAATCGTTAAGGGAAATTGTGTAAGCATAAGTTGGGTTAAGGGTTGAAAAAAGCTTCATAAAAGAATCCACAACCCATTGTTCTCTAGCTTTACGTTCAGCTGCTAATAAGGGAGGCAGGTCAAGGTCAAAAATTGTATTCACTGTCGTAAGTAAATTAATAAATCCTGGATTTATTTCATTCCCTTCAAGAGTGCAATACTTTGTATTCGGCAAGCCAGCGACAGCCCGATTCCATAAAGATCGCGTGACGATATCTCCGGCATTTGCTGAATAAAGATCGAGTTGAGAAAAGAAGGTCTCAAAATTTTCAAAATAAGGATTTTTTAGCCCTGTTACTTTTTCTCGTTTAGTCACAAAAGATTTGACCGGTGCTAAATCAAACTGCCGGGTGAGGGGGTTAAAAAGAGCTAGGGTAAGCGTCAGTCGAATAGATGTTTCGACACAGTCTTGAAAAGTTTTTTCTACTATTTCTTGGTTATTTGCGCGATCGTAAAAATGGGTTGAGCTATTGTTTAAGAGAGAAATATTTGGTTTGAAGGGTGTCAAAGAAGTAAATAGGTATTCCTGCGTCAAGGCGAAGAGATCATCTACATTCAGGGATGGCTTCTTGGCAATGAGGGGAACATCCTCAAGGGTTAAATAATCATCTGCATTAGGTAATGGTTTAGATTTGTCAACAATAGAATCGTCTAAATACTTTAGCATTTCGAGAATGTCATCTCGTGTATTAAAATGGTAACAAAAGAAACTTTGAATGATTTGAACAGTTGTACCACGTGGATATAGGGATGTCCCATTTTTTTCAGCTTCAACTGACTGTCTGATACATTTTAAAAGCGGCTTGATCGTTTGGTCTTTGAAATTTTTAATCTTGTTTTCATCATCTTCATTGTCGACACCGACCAAGGTGTCGTAGATCTTATCCAGAAATGCTGTTGTGACGTCAGAACTTAAAGTGCGTTTGCCTCGCTCATCTTCAACCCTTTTGATATAATTGACGAGGAGAGACGCTGTTTGAGGGTTTTTGACGTAACGCGCAAAGTTGTCTGCTGCCCCTGTCGTGGTCCCTAATTGACCATTATTAGAGGGAAAAAGACGTTTGACGACATTCCACAAAGGTTCGTTTGATTTGTCTTTGAAATACTCTCCCTCAGTGTTTGCTTCATAAGGGCCTTTAAAACGAAGACCCTCGACCAATCCTGTTTCAAGAGCTGTATCTCCCAAAGTAGGGGAATAGAGCTCTGCGTCCTTTAGAAAACAGTTGGATATTCCTTTAAAAGCTGTGGGATGAATCCTGGCCGTCGCTGGTGCAGTCAATGCGGTGGAGAGAAGAACAAGGGAATAAAAGAATTTTTTTGTAATGTTCATAAAACAACTCTAAAAAATATAAATACTGATCACTGTATAAAGAATAATTCTTCAGAATTCAAGATAAATTATTTTTTGGAATTAACAACAGACAGTTCCTCGCCCCTCCGTACTGTATAGAGTCTCAGAGTACCTTTTGAACAGGTGAAAGTTACGTACGATTTTCTGATTTTCCCCTGGCTGAACGAGCTCTATTACATTATCTTTCTTCATGGTGTATCTTCCCTTTCTTTTGGAATTTATGGATGATTTTCATCCCGCTGATACGCTACTTCTATTTTACACCGTCATCAACTCTCGCGTTTGGCGCGGAGTACTTACAAGGTGGTACAAAGTACTTTATGGCACCCATTGTCGAGTTCGGATATTAATTTTTTGAGAAGAATATATTAGTGTAAAATAAAAACAACACTTTATTAGAATGTAAATGTGAAAAAAGAGAAAAAAATATTATATCTAGATACGGCTGGCTTTATCTTATTCTCTTCAGAATTTTTAGGGATGATAGCAAACGATAACTATAAGCAGGACTTCACCGAAAAAAGATGCTTAACCATTCAATTAAGCTATATAAGCAGGTATAAGGTTCGACCCTCTTGTTCAGCTTCTTCTAAAAAAGAAGAAATGGATTATGATAAAGGATTAGCTAAGTCGCGCCGGTTCCCAAAATCCTATTGGATGCCGAGAACGGGTATACCATTCTTTGGGCAAGTGTAGGGGAGTTGGGGGGGAGATTTCTTGTATCTTCCGCCCACTTCTGCTGATATTCACAGGGCCAATGGAGATAGGGAAAAGACACGACCAACGGATGTTCGTAATTGGATTGACAAAACGATCGGAACACGTTGTACTGGCTGCGGGAGTTATAAACAATAATATACAAATAAAACTGGGGAGGTAACAGTGTATGCACAATTTTATTATAACGTATTTCAATGTGACATATTTCAATATGGCATATCTCAAAACTATTTTTTTTGCATTGCCCCTCATGGTGATTGGTACTTCTAGAGCGTGGGCTGTTAAAGAAACTACAGATTTGGCTCTTTCTGTAGCATATGGGGATGCATATTTAACGACAGACGCAAGAGAATTTGTGTTGGGAGGTGATACTATTCTCTTAATAGGTTTCTTGCTTTGGATCGTATATGTTGTTTTTTCTTTTCCAAATAAAACATTTAAAAAACTGTAAGTTGTCCTCGCTCCCCCTCTACACTCGACTCCACGAAGGGGGGCAGGGCAATTTCTTCACTCTTTAGATTCAATCCAACTGGGCTTACAAATGCAGGCACATGTTTGATTTACAATCCGCGCTATAGGTGTTTCGGAAGCTCACGGGTGAGGCATCACGGGTGAGTGCCCGCTCTCCTCTCAGAAATTCTTTGAATTGCTTCTTTTAGACTCAAAGAGCTTTACCGTACTTTCAAGAAAAAAATGGGCCACGTGATGAGGCAAAATCATAAAGCTGGAGAAAAATTCTTTGTAGACTTCTCTGGGCGTACTGTTCCATTTTAGAAAAAACGTCTCTTGCAGCATTAGCAGAAGCAATGAACCAGCGTAGCAAAAAAACTTACGGACATCTACAAAAGTAAATTCCCCAAATCAATTCATCTTAGCGCCCATTATCAGCAAGATATTGGGAAGAAGGTCGGCATTGTCCTCTCTCCACGTAGCATCACCTCATGGCATGGCGTGGCACTTTTAAATAAAGATGGGTCTTTTTCAATTAAACGGAAAAAAGACTTATCAAAAAATTTGAAACTGTCCTCAAAAACAATAAATGGCATTATATGTCGCTATCATATTGAAAATTAATAAATTTTAACCATGAAAAATTAAAAGGTGCGCTATGTCTACACTGTATAAATTTTTATTCATTGTTCTGTTCTTTACATCAATCTAGCCGGTGCAGGGTATGTTATTGGATGATGTTCTCGAAAATTACCGGAAGACCTTACCTCTTTATCCGGAGAGAGCGACCTCGCCTGAAGAAGCGGCGGTCATCTTTGGTGTTAGGTTTGATCATTTTGCAAGAGAACTAGTTGATTATAGAGTAAGCTAAGCTTCCCACAAACTATTCCCAGTCCACTGTCTCAATCTCAAATTTTAAGTGTGTATTGAAGGGCAAAGGAAAATTCTCAGCTCCATGCCCACATCCAGGCAAAGAAAATACGGGTATATGAATATTGTCTGCAAATCGCTCTATGACGGGAAGGACTAAAGATGTCCCATCTGCCTCATTTCCTGCCACAAAATCACCAAAAATAATTGCTTTGGCATCATCAAACGTATTGGCTTGTTGAAGATGCATCAACATCCGATCGACACGATAACCACGTTCATCAATATCTTCAAAAAAAAGAATCTTATCTGATGGATTAAATTGCCAGTTTGTTCCGACACTGCATTGCAAGAGACATAGGTTTCCTCCTACAAGTGTCCCTTCCAGGAAGTTTATTTCTCTCGATTTTGCATTAAAAGGCTTAAGAGTGGGGAGAGTATAATGAGAAAAACCATTCTTTGCGATGCGCAGAACAGCCTCTATTGTTTGGGTTCCTACCTTTTGCTCAGCAATTGTTAGTGCAGAAGGCCCATGAAGAGTTTGCCAGTTCCAGACCTGATTTAAGAAAACGTGTAAGGCAGTGCCATCACTACAACCAATAAAGAGCTTTTCTCGTTGCGGCTTTTCCATAGATAAGAGTCTATGAATAAGCCTTGTCAATCCATATCCTCCTTGGAGGAGCCAGATTATATCAGCAGAAGAATCATTTAGAGCGTGGTCCAGATGAGCTAAACGTAAGCCATCTTTATTTGCACATAAAAGATCTTTTCCCAAAAGATCAGGAGGGACAGTTACCTGCATTCCTAAGTTTTCAAAGTATGCTTTTGTTAGCTCTACGTCGTGTTCTGCTAGAGAATAAGAAGGTGCTATGAGATGGATATGACTTAGGGATGGCATATTAGTAAAAAGCCCTGTTCTGTTTTAAATCGTTATTTGCCCATGATAGATGAAGTGTCCTGATCATGAAATCAAATAATAGCATATAGACAGTTTGGTTTTATTTAGGTTGGTTAAGCTTGTCCTGTAATCGTGGAATATGTGACGAAGATTCTAACTCGTTGTTTTTCAATATTTCTAAAGCTTTTTTAGGAAATTCACAGCTTCCTCTTTAAACATTTGGGACTGTTGTTCGGAGCCTTCATTAAGGTTGTCTTAATCCAACAGTTTCGTATTGGAGCTTTGGATGGTAAAGAAAGCCCATGGCTACTTGAAATAATTGTAGCGTCAATTAAAACTTATAGGGATCGCTATTAGTCTTATCAACTTGGAGAATCCCCAGCGCTTTATGAAAGTGTGAAGTGATATGTCACATCTTAACTTTTCAGCGCCCTAATGAGGCAATTAAATAAAGTTGTCTTTGTCATAAAGATGTGCTGATAATTTATCATGAAATAAAAAAGCCCGTTTCTTACAGCTTAAAGGAGCTATAGAATGAAAAAACTAATTTACGCTCTCATTGTAACTCTGCTTACTTTCGCTGCAAATCCTTTATTTGCAATGGAAGATGCAGAGAACTTTCCTTCACATTCTTTAGGAGTCTCGTGGCCAAAAGAAACCCACGCTTTTGGTGTGCCTGGAACGGACCCAGAACTTCCGGACCATGCAGCTGAAATTGTAAAGCAATATCCTTTAAGCACTATAGAAGAAGGAGAAATCCCCACCCTTAATAAAATGGGAGCCATTGTCAAAACCCCAGGGTTTTTTGCTGACCAATTTATAGAGTTTGCTAGTCGGAGTTCTTTGCCCGCTTTAAGTGTGGGAGAAACAGGGAATGTCGCATGGCCCGCTTTGGAAAAGAGCATAACTTTTATTGCGAACGATCTTGACTCTCGCCACCTTGCTCATCTTTATGTCAATACACCTAAAGAAAAGCTCTCATCTCTATACTTAAAGGCAGGAAAATTTCCAGATGACGTCCTTATCCCAGATGAAAGTCTTGGTTCTATATATTTAGGCCGCATGCTTCATTTTATGACGGGGAAAGAAATTGAAAATAGCTTTAAAAAATCTTACAGCTTACTTTTGCCAGGGGGTAAATTATTCGCTCGGGCCACGTCCCCTTTTCAAATACATTTACAATTTTTTCTTCCAACATTTGAAAAAAGACTTACGAATAAAGAGTCGTGGCCTGGAATTTGTACAGAAATAGAGCGAGGCTGGCCGACCGTCCATCCATATCTGCCCTCATTCATGAATTTATTGGATGTAGATACACTTAAACTAGCCTTAGAAAATGCTGGATTTTTTATAGAGAAGATAGGCTACCACCCAATCAATCATCCTGAATTTAAGTTAGATGGGAGAGAAGCTGTAGGATTTATTGCGGAGAAAAAATAATAACCTGTATTTATGATTCTTTAATTCTGTTTAAAAAATTATTGAGTCGGCGCTCATAATATAATTTTTGGCTAAAGAAATGGGAGTGTAGGGAAGGCACCTCTACTTCTTTGAACGCTCTCTTTTCGGCTCTTATAAATACTTTTAGGAATTGAGAACATACTGCTGAAATACGAAGCAGCTTCACATACAAATCTGGATTAGACTATCTACTGAACCCCACGGTGAAGAGGCGTCCCGGTCCCACGCCGTATACAGCGTTGCCTCTAACTTCAACGGGGCGTTGCCATAGGGACCGCTCTTTCCATTTTACTTGTATCTTTTTCTCTTCGCATACTTGTACAAGGATAGCCTTTGCCTTAGCATCCATTGCAGTCTCGCTTAGATCCAGCACTGTAAGGGATGTGTTTTCCTGAATCGCCGTGCGCAGCATTTCTACAGTCTTAGAATCGATCCTATCTTCCATGGAGACTAAACCCAACTCTTTGAGGGAGGTATTTATAGCAAGAGCCTTACACATACGTTTTAAGGAAGAGGAGAACGCGAAAAGACCACACCTTACTATAAATGATGTAAGAGAAGGGCATCGATTAAGAACATCCTTTGCCATTACTATAGAACTACTTTCATTGATTGCAAGGGATTTAAGTGTTGAGTGTTGATTTATGTTATTATATATTAATGTCTCTGCTGTTCCACCATTGCTGAGACATGTACTGCCTAAGCTCAAAGATGTAAGGGAAGAATTTTGAGCAAGGCCCTCAGCAATCAATGTAATCTCTTGGTCAAAAAGGTAATTTCCTACTAAACTTAATGACCTAAGACAAGTGTTCTTGATAAGAAATTCTTTAAGAACCGTTGCTCCTTGAGCTTGAACACACTTGTTTCTTAAATCTAATCTTGTTAAGGCGGAATGTTTTTTTAGAAAATTTTTGAGATGAGATGCATTAAGATTAGGTTTTTCCGAAGCAGCTCCCAAAGCTAAGCGCATACTGAGGGGATAAGGAAGTTCATATCCCAAACCTATCTTTCCCTCTTTCAAATTTTTGGTATAAGAAGGATTTCGAGGTGCAAAAAATTCATCAATTGTCTTTTGAGATGTTATCACAGCGGTATACCCACTGTCTTGATCACAAGATAGATTTTGGAAATATCTTGAAGTATAGGCTAAAGGGAGCTTGCCAGTTTGAATCGAATTATTCATGATTATAAGCATGATTTCATCATAGAAGTGATTTAACGGTGATTCTGCAAGAGAAAATCTTAGGTCCTAGCGTTCATCTCTATCTTCAGATACATGTACTTTCAGTGGATATGCTCTTTTGAGCCTTCTTCCAAACATTCCTCCATGGCCCGGCTATTTGTATTGTATACAGATCCCAGTAATATTCCAGATATAGCAAGGATAGAAACAACACTTAAGGTATTTGATAAGAAGATTTTAAATAACATAATTTTAAATTCCATAAATAAATTTAACTTATTTTTCGTGTATAGCGAATCTTTTTTTTTAAGGCAAGAAACAATATAAAAATTTCAAATGAGAAATAATTTAGGAAGGGTCGTGAGTATGAACAATGGGTATACCTTCCTTGTTAAAGGATACAATCTGAGCATTTTTGCCAAGGTTTAACGTCTCGCCATATTCAAGTTGCCCAGATGCTATATCCCAGCAACAGACCTTATTGAGCTGATACTGTTGAGGCAACCCCCACAGTTTTTTATGATTTTTATCTACTGATAAAATCGTCCACTCAAATTCGTCAAAACTTTCCTGAGACGGATTTTTATAAGTCCACTGTGAACTCAAGACAGAGCCATTCACAACATAAGCTTGCAGGGAATGATAAGCATAATCAAATACCCAAAGTTGGTCGTTAATTTGGGTAAGCATAAAATTTTTTACAAAACTCATTGCAGGAACAGTTACATGAAGACATTCAAGATTGTGCTCCAAGTCATACCCCACAAAGCAAGTATCATCCTTTTTATAAAATATTTTCTGATTCAAGTCCTTGATAATTGGAAACTTAGCTGATTCAAGAACGACCTTACCTCCTTGATAGGAATCCCCATAGATGGTTATCTCTCCTTTTTTTGTAGATGGCTTATAGTCGTTTATAGTTAGGATCGCACCTCCGAGAGCGCTTATCTTACCTGATCTCTTAATAGCTTCTATAGATATTTTTTCCTCTTCTGGAGTAACAAAAATTACACCTTTATAGTCCCCGAGAAAAACAGCCATCTTATTGCCTTTAATGTCACCCAGAGGCTCAATTGCAGAAAAATTGTGAAAAAAAGACAACTCAGAAAAATCACCTGAAGACTTATGAAAAGAATAGATCCAGGATTTTTTCTCACCCTTTTCTTGCTTATCCCGGATCCCTAGCAGGGTGACATGATCTTGTGTTTTAATCATTCCACAGGGTTCCGTTGGTAAAAAATGAGTGTTCACAAGCTCACCCGTTGAAAGGTCTATATGGTTTAAAATAGGTTTTTGAATATGGAGACCCGCAATAGTGTAGAGGTAGCCCACATCCTCAAAAATCGCACACGTACTCTCCCGACCAGAAGGAAGAATAAAAAAACTCTGGGCGTTTTTCTCAATGATAGTGTACTTCGAGCACTTTAAGTGCCCTTGACTTGCAGCTTCTAGCCAATTTTGAATTTCATTCATTCCTGATGTGTAATGACCACTATAAGTCGTAAGTTCTTCCAACCAGCCCTTTCGGACAAAACAAAGACCTGCAAAGGCTATGGGTTTCCCACTGAAAAAAGAAGAGTGGTGGATCATTCCTTTTTTCTTAGGGTGAATAAATACATTTCCTAATTCATCCATGATTATCATATCCCCCTCTCCCGTTTCATTATTTAAGGGGAGAGTAGAAGAGTAAGAGGTTCCATCTTTTCGATATATATTATTAAAGACGATATAAACTTGACATTTTTTTAGCCCATTTCTTGTAAAATAAATCACCTGTTCATCTGAATACTTGTTATTCATTAACTTGGTGTCATAAACTGTATGTTTGAGATTCGGAATGTAAGTGTTGGATCTTTTCACATCGTTATAGGCCGGGTGTTGAGAAAAATCTTTTGCAAGATTTTCTATAACTGAAAGTGTTCTCTTTCTAAAGAATCCAGGATCATAATTTTGTTTTTCAACAGAATACTTTTTAGAAGTTTTTAAATTCTCATAAAATTCCATACTGTATACGGGTAGTAATAACGATATATAAAAACAGGAAAAGATGAAGTGTCGTAAGAAAATATAAACCATTTAATTTTTCCAAAAAAAAATCATGAACAAAAAATTTTGTATACACGAAGTATCCAAACAAAAGTTAGTTGTAGTGAGCTATACTCCGAGTGCCTGCCATTCATGCAGCAAGATCCCAAATTTTTCTTCGTTCTTTAAATTCCATAGTGAAATAAGCTTCTGACGATAGTATAAGGCGTTTTGAGTATGATTTGGAAAAGTCTGAGTATTTTCTTCGTCCTCTCTTGAGATATTCACTTAATGACATTGCTTGGCCTAGGCCCTATATGGAATAGGAGCCCTTAGTATATGGAGAAAAAAATTTAAATACTTTATTTTGGAGAATAGGATTAAAAAAATTGGAAGTTTTTAAATATTAATTTTTTTCTTGGTTTTTAATAAAGTAAACTCTGCCGAATTTTTTATCCAATATATTACCTTCTGGAAAACAATAAGGGACGGGCTCCCAGGCAGTGGTTGGTAAATAAAAGATACCTTTCTCCATGAATTCTTCAATTTCTTCCTTCGGAATGAAATTGTCCGTGGTTTCAAGACAGAAAAAATAGAGGCCCTCTTTGGACATATCTGCTAAAGACTGCAACTTCTCTCGGGCTTTCTTACGGCTTTCATCATTAAAAAGCTGATTATCCCCGTCCATTCCATAATTATAGAATGGCAATTCAGGATTTTTAAGGTGGACACTATCATAATGGGTCCGTCCATACTTTTTTAAAGTTTTTAGAGGAAGGAGGTGCATATAATCGCAAGTTATAGCTTCAATGGTAACGTCGGTGTAACCTTTTTCTTGGGCATACTGCGATAAGTGGTTAGCGGCATATTGGGTATAATCCTCATATAAATCATTTACATGAAAAATGCCTTTCGGCCCTTTTTGTTCCACAAGTGTATCCAAGGTCCAGAATAAAACCGCATATTGATGCTTTGGATCATAGGATTTTGGGTCTTTCTCTGGTAATTGATCAATATAGTTAGGCGTCCTAGAAACATACACAAAGTCTTTCAATACCGTTTTGCGTTGGGATTTTTTCGTATGACCCTCTTCTCCATAATTACCTGCACCCAGTTCAAGGTGTGTCCATGGGCGATGTTTTTCTTCACCTAAGGAAATATTTTCTTTAAAGGGGGAGCAAGAGGCTAAGAAAATTATGAATAGGAGAGGGAAAAATCTTAATAAGGACTGCATCTATTCTTCTTTCTTTATAGGCAACGGAATACAAAACCGCATAATCGGTGCCATGTGTCCTGGGAGGGTCACCATAGGCTGCTAGTCAATTTTAACGGCTCCCATGCACTCATAAAAACCCAAGGAATTTGGATCGGATCGAAATGTGAATGTAGTCCACCCCCTTTGTTGGGCTGTCTCAACACAATGATTCCAGAGCTGCCGATCATAGCCCTGACCAATTAGTCGTGTGTCTAAGAAGAAGTAATCAAGCTCTAGGAAGTCCTGATTTGTTGTAAACAAATAATAGCCGATCGTTTCGTGGATAGATTCGGCAATAAACCCAAAGGCCTTTTTAAAATAGCCCTCATCTTGAATACCAAAGGTTTGCATGAAACGATCAAGTCCTGCCTCATCATATCCCCAATAGCCTTTACCTTCCCGCATCAAACGATTGATGAGGGGGAGGTCTGTAGGTGTAACACTTCGAAAAGTTAAATCTTGAGACCGGTACATTCCATTCACTGATCTAGGAATTTCATTTTCCCCCGCCTTCTTTGTAATATTGCTTGGAAATACCACCGATTTTCTCAATGAGAACATTGTAAAAATGGGTATTCAAGCCATGCCCCATGCCCGCAATAATTTCAAGGTGAGCGTGAGGAATAGCGCGTTTAAGAGCCTCTCCATGATCAGGCGGAAAGATTGGATCTTGCTCACCTTGAAGAATGAGTGTAGGCGCCTTAATTTTGCCAGCTGCTTGACTTTGTAAGTCGTAACTCACCTCAAGGGCTTTAAGGTGATTAAACATGCTTTCTAAACTACGTGTTCGTATAAAACTTTGGAGCGCCAATTGTTTGTTTAACACTTCATCAAAGGGCACTTTTGATCCGTTTTGTATACGTCCCCCTCCAAAAACTTCTCGACCTTTTCATCAAGTGTTTTTGGTGGATTGGCGACATAGCTTTTTACCCATTCCACAATAACTGGCTGAGGGGGAGAAAGAGGGCTTGGTGAAGGTTTCCCTTGCAAAGCCGCAAAATTTGAACGCATGTCCGATGTTGTCGCCATTAAAGTTAAGCTTGCGACACGATCTGGAAAATGAGCCTCCATTAGCATGGCGATCGGCCCGCCCATCGACATTCCCACAACATGAGCCTTTCGAATGTCATAATCATCAAGAATAGCAACTGCATCCTTGGCCATATCCAAGAGAGTATAAGGGGATTTCTGATAATCAATGGTGGAAGAAAGCCCCACATCTCGGTTATCGTAACGAATCACAAAGAATCCTCCCTTGTCAGCCAACTCTTCGCAAAATTTCTGAGGCCATAGAAGGCCTTGCCCTCCACTGCCCATGATGAGGACAAGAGCAGGATTCTCTCTCTTACCAAATGTTTCCGTCCAAAACTCGAGGCCATTGGTTTGGATAACTTTTTGCTCAAATGCCGCAAGCCCTTTTCGTCCTCCAAATTCAATTTCAAAATCATCATCTTGCATGGCATGAGCCGCTGGTGCCATAAGAGTTAAAATAAGAGCCGTCCATAAAGCCCAGGTTTTAATTTTCATTATTTTTCTCCTTTTTATTTCATATGACTGAGTTCTTGCACATATATCTACCCTTAAAAGAGAGTGTTTTAGCTTCATTTATCGATTCCTTTCAACTAGGTAATATGGATGATTGTAATGGAGGCTTAGAGATCTACCTCAAGTTATGATTGCGGAATCTGATAATAGACTTCATCAATCTCTTCAATAAGGCCAATCGAATTCATCCGAACCATCGCAACCACATCAAAAGTGCCTATGTTGGCCGACTTAAGATGATATCGATTAAGACATCGATGGGGATCTGTGAACTCTAGGATCTCTTTCACATCAATGATCCATTTTCCTGCTTGCTGGCGTATGGTAAAAAGCTGCTCTTTTAAGTCACTCCGCCGTGCAACCAAAGGTGCCCCATTTGCTGTTTTTTTAAAGGATTCAGAGAAAAGGGTTATGATGTTCTGATCAATGCTTGCATCTAAAAAATTACCCACATCATTTTGGAATGTATTATATAATTTAGTAATATCAAGGATTTTCATATTGTATCCTACACATTTATGGTGTGCTATTGTGTTTTCCCTCCCCTATCATAATTATATGGATATCAATCAGTCAATATCCTCAGATCATGGGCATTTATTGTTGCCGGCTCTTATCATAGCTTTAAATTCTTCGGGATTTAATAGAGTGGTTTTCTGCGGCCCAATTGCAGAAAGTTGAAGAACTGTTTCCCGGGTCGCCCAGTCATAGTAAGGCGTATTTGCGGGAATAAAGATATAATCTCCTGGCCCTAACATCTTAGCTTCAGATTTATCTATTTTATCTCCAAAGCCTATCATAAAGGTGCCAGAGAGTACGGTTACTTCCTGATCATAAGGATGCCAATGAGATGGCGCAACGTAACAAGCTGGCCATTTAATTCTGAGGGTAAATGACTCTGGTTTGTTCGTATCGCCATGTATTGTCGTTATTTGTAGTCCGGGCCCTCCTTGTCATACAAAGGCACCACGTCAGGATGTTCCAATGTCTTCTCTAAAAGCCCCACTCTTTCGTTGAGAGGCACGTGCTTTTGTAAGAAAAACTCTATCTCTTTCTGAGTGAAGACCGAACGATTGCGCGTCATTTCCTCCAGCACACACTGAGGGTCCTGAGCCAGCTTCTCATTGGATTTTTGAAGTAGTTGAGACCGGGCAATGGCCTCATTCATATGATGGTGCTGTCCTGCCCCCCTATAATAGGTCCAAATTTAGCTTCGTAATGGATTAGGTTATATCCCTAATGCTATGAGGTTGAAATGGATCAATTATAAGGAGAAAGAGATGTCAGCAAAAAAG
>JACDGE010000087.1 GCA_013815465.1 Alphaproteobacteria bacterium
ACTTTATGAGTAAGGAGATGTAGTTTTTTCATTTTGAAATCCTTTCTTTGATGAGGAATGATTCCAAAACTTTAAACTATTTATTCTTACTTTTCAACTGACTATCAATAAGTGACGGGTAGTGTGCGCGCTCCTTATGGAATACAGTTGTTGGCAATCTACCCAATACGGCTTATCGTCAGGATGAGAGCAATGAAACAAAATCTGGTTTTATCAATTTACTTAAAACGGTTGATACAGTCTTTAGTCTTTCCCTTACACCAGCGCCCATAAAAGGCCTTGAGGCAAAAAAATCGTGGGTTGAGGAATCCTTAAAAACTTACTTCTCCGCTCTTAATCCAGCCTATACATACAATATTGACCTTGGTGAAACGTCAGAAGCTTTGGATGAAATTATTGGAGACGTCTTGGTGACCGTGATGAAAACGGCAAACGCAGAAAATTTATTTTCCTTTAATTTACATTCCAAGCTTTCAAGTACCCAAGGACATACGGAAGTTAACCAGTTAAAGGTGTTAAAAAAGCAGACGGTTATAGATTACGCCGAAGATATTGGAGATCACCTTGATGTCATTGGAAAAGGAACGACGGACGAGTCCTTGCTATTGTTAGCCTCCTCTGATTTACAAAAAGATGTCCACCCATTCTATAAGTTATATTCCCAACCTCTTGTTGATAATAACGCAAGGATAAACTTCTTAAAAGAACTTGGCACTAATTATGATGCTTGGAAAACACTTTCTTCTATTAAAAACAATCTTTCTTTGATTCAACCTATGGTCAAAAATGTTTTGGAGGGTATAGCTTGGGAAGATACAGAAGCTCTCAACAATATAGAGCCTTGGGTTCTTCAAATGAGCCATATGCCTGAATTTCAAAAAGTTATTTCTGAAGGAACTAAAGGTTTTAAAATACAAAATTTGGACTTTGAACAGATAAAAAATTTTCTTATGAAATTTAAACAAATAGAGTTTCTAGATTTAGAGAACAACTACAATATTAAAGGAAATATTTCTTGGACGAGTGAATTCAAAGATCTTAAAAAATTAAGCTTAGCCAGTGCGTTTATGCTAAAAGGATTCTCTGGGATAGAAAACCTTTCTAATCTGCAAGAACTAAATTTGAATAACACCACATACTTCGAAGAACTTACATTTGAAAAAGTTCATGGCTTATTAAGGAAAATATCGCTTGAAGGTTCTGGAATATCAAAAATTACAGGATTACAAAATGTCATTAATTTAGAAGAAATTAATCTAAAAAATACAAATTTCTCCCAAGTTCCATTAGAGGGACCGCTTCAAACATTGAGGAAAGTATATCTCAATAAATCAGAAATTTCAACGATCAAGGACCTACTCGTCAATACACCTAATATAGAAGAACTTGACTTATCGGGTACAAGGAGGCTTCCTGAAATTGTATTCGAAGAACCTCTTGAAAAATTAAAAAAGCTCTCTCTTGCAGAATCAGAAATTTCAGAACTTTCAGGATTACAAAATGTAAAGAACCTTAAAGAAATTAATTTAAATTTCACCTTTAATCTTTCTAAGCTTCTATTTACCGAACGATATGAAAAGTTAGAGAGACTGTCTCTCATAAGTTCGGGCATTTCAAGTCTGAATGGAGTAGATAATTTAGAAAATCTAAAAGATTTAAATTTAGAGGACGCAAGAAGTATTACCCACCTTAAAGTTGGAAAAGAAAATAAAGACCTTGTGTTAAAGCTCAAAGGCTCAGGCATTAGAAGCAGAGCCGACATCGATGGTTTGATCATTTAGATCCCAATAATGTCCATTTTTAGGGGCAGAGTGAGGGAGAGTTGGATTGTGGCATAGAGAAGAGAGAAACGCCGTCTCAGTTGTTACCCCCTTTGTCGCAACTTGCCACAACATGTCGCAAGGGTAATGCGGCAGTTTTTCATATATCCGAGGAAGGCTTTTTTGGCATTACATTTCTCAATTTATCCGCTCTAATCCCAAAACATACACCCGCCCAAAGTATACCCGGCGTATACCCGGAAAAATTTAGCTTACTTTAAAACGTGAGGGAAACCTTGCTTTAACTGGCTCCCCGGGACGGACTCGAACCGCCGACCCAGTGGTTAACAGCCTTTAAGGCTATGCATTTATTGAGTTTTCTCTAGATATATTTTTTTATATAACCCTTTACAAAACAACGAATTTAGGTCACATTGCATTATACGGGATTTTACCCTATATGATGAAATTTTACCTATATTGCGGCACCAGTGCGGCACCAGAGGAAAAGAATGAAAGTTAATTTTACGAAACAGTTTCTAATAAAATGTCAGCTTCCAGCAAAAGGAAGAGTCTATTTTCAGGACACGCAGGAAAAGGGGTTGTCCATCTCTATTACCTCTAACGGGGTCATTACCTTTTTTGTGCGCAAAAGGGTTAATGGAAAGGACGAGAGAATCCACTTGGGACGTTTCCCAGAGCTTTCCATCGAAAACGCGCGCAAGCAAGCATTAGCGGTCAAAGCGGATGTTGCCAAAGGTATTGACCCTAATGAAGAGAAGAAGAGGCTAAGACAAGAAATTACCTTCGGTGAGATGTTTCATGAATTTATGGAGCGCTATAGCAAGAAGTTCAAAAAAAGTTGGGAGTATGATGATCGAGAAGTCAAAAGGTTTCTGTCTCATTTTTTTCGTCGCAAAGCTTGTCAAATCAATAAGATAGAGATTCTTGAACTGCACGAGAAAATTGGCCATGAAAGCGGCCTTTACCAAGCGAATCGCCTTTTAGAACGGATTCGTGCCATTTATAACAAAGCCATTGAATGGGGATGGCAGGGGAGCAATCCAACGAAAGGCATTAAGAAGTTTAAAGAAAAAAGCCGCCAACGGTTTTTGAGAAAAGATGAAATGCCTCGTTTCTTTAAGGCACTTGCTGAAGAGCCCAATGATACAATACGGGATTACATTATCCTATCCCTTGTCACCGGTGCTCGTAAAAGCAACGTTCTTGCCATGCAGTGGGAAGAAGTCAACTTTTCTTTATCCGAATGGCATATCAAAGAAACAAAGAATGGGGAGCCTCATGTCATTCCTTTGACAGGCCCTGCGATTGAAATTCTACAAGAGCGAAGGAATGTCTCGCAAAGTCCTTTTGTGTTCCCAGGACAGGGAAAAACGGGACATCTCGTTGATCCAAAGAAATCTTGGAAACGTATTCTAAAGCAAGCTGATATTGCTGATTTACGGATTCATGACTTGCGACGGACTTTAGGCAGTTGGATGGGAGCTGTGGGAGCAACAACAGCCATTATTGGTAAAACCCTTGCCCATAAAAGTGTGGAAGCAACAAAGGTCTATGAACGGATTGATATTGATCCTGTGAGAGAATTTATAACCCTTGCAAATGATGCGATTTTTAAAGCGGCTTACGAACAGAAGGATGTACCACGCGCTAACGTGAGTTATCTAAGCTGACACTTACTGGCATAATGTGAGTTGTTGAATATGTCTTTTAAACCTAAATATGCCATTACGACCAAGATTCTCGAAGCAATGTTTACCAAAACCTTTATAAGGGAAAATCAATCAAAAACCGCCATATTGGTACAATGTTGATCGTTTTATCCTCAATTTTAAGTTGTTTTTCTTCATTTCGTGTTACAATGAAGCTAGAATTTAAACCTAGCTCTGTCATAGCTTCGTTTAAGGCTACTATTTCTCTCTTTCTTGTTTGTTCATTGGCTATTGATTCACAAACTTGAACGAGTGTCCTCGTACGATCCTGAGTTTGAATAATAAAATCAACTTCGCGACCCCCTTTGGTTTTATAGTAATAAACGAGGGGAGAAATACGTCTAAGAGCCATAAAGACCAAATTTTCAAGCAAATGTCCGGAATTCAAAAGAATTCCTGACGAAACGGACGTAACGAAAGCATGGTCTATGCAATAAATTTTCTTTGGGGCAGACTTGCTCCGCGTCAGAGATGCATCAAAAACACGAACAGTAAACAAAAAATAAGCATCTTCAAACCAATCCACATAGGCAGCAACAGCAGACTTTGGTGCCTTATGACTTAATGACTGGAGATACCCTGTCAAACTATTAATGGAATAAAGCGAGGCCGTGGTATCAATTAGTCTATAAGCCAAGTCCATGACTGCCTTTGGATGAGAAATATCGTGGCGTTCGACTAAATCCCTAAATAAAATTGCCTGGAAATATTCTTGATGTATTTTGATCCTCAAGTTCTGATTAAGTCCTGCAACCTCAGGAAATCCACCCGCTTGCCAGTATTCTTCAAATGCCTTGCGAACGAGGTATCGTTTTTTTGTCGATAGGGTAGGGGTAATATTAATGCCTTTATAATCCAAATATTCTTTGAATGAGAAAGGGAACATTTCCCAAGACAAGGCTCTTCCCCGCATTTGAGTGGCAATTTCCTTTGAGAGCAAATTCGCAGAAGATCCGGTGATATAAATTTCACAGTTTTCCGTTCGCTGTAGGCGGTCTACAAAAGGCTCCCACCCAGAGATCATTTGAATTTCGTCAAAGAAATAATAAACTTTTTCTGTGTTTTTCTTGTTCGGGTAAAGAGAATAATAGGCTTCGATGACAGTTCCCAAGCCCTCATGCTGTAGATCATGAAGACGATCATCAAAGAAGTTCAGATAAAGAATATTCTCTCTTGGAATCCCTCTATTCACGAGACCTTGCATCACTTGGAACATGTATGTAGATTTTCCACACCGCCGAACGCCGACGCAAACTGTCGCTTTCCCAGGAATAGGTTCAATATCTATTCGCCTGGAGACCCCTGTTTCGAGAGGAGCCTCTATAAAATCTAGGATTAAGGTTTTGAGTATCTCTATCATTCAAATATCTTTAAGGTTGCGTCTATCTGGGAATAGATATTACCACTAAAAGGAATTATCAGAAAGAAAATTTTCTACATCTATGAAAAGTTTTCCTTGACTGCTTATAGAGGTTAGATTAATCTGAAGATACTCTCTCGTGTTGGGTGTCGGGCGCCAGGGTAATTGACCCACTTGAAGACCATCTGCGTCAACTTAATTGACCCACCCCTCTGTCAACTTAATTGACCCATCCCTAGGGCACGATTTTTGGCGGAAGGATGTTCAATGATC
>JACDGE010000004.1 GCA_013815465.1 Alphaproteobacteria bacterium
CTTGTAATCATACAGGGATAATAACATAAAATTACTTCAACTTAAAAACATTTTAATCAAATATTAACTTTTTTTGATCCACAAAAACGGGGGGGGTGAGTAGTTACTAAAATTTTAAGAATCAATTGCTATTGTGGTGCTAATAGTTTAAAATCGTTTTACATTTTGAAACATATAAGGGAGTTAATAATGAAAAATAAACTTTTCTCCAGAGGCTTAAGATTGGGGCTTGTCGTAACCCTTCTCGCAACGACCGGTTGTGCTGAATATCATCGAAGAGTCCTCGAGTGTACGGACGAATGTGGAAACGAATTCACAAAAACCCTTGCCAAAGAATATGAAGAACTTGGGAAGATTGAGCAAGATATTATGTATGATGAGCCTTCTGCGGACTATTATTATCGCAAAGCGATCTGTGCGAAGGAGGGAAAGTATATCCTCCCAACAACCTTAGACAAGTGGGACATTGAGCGCGATAAATGTCCTGAGCTTGAAAAAGCACATGCCCACTTAATGCGTCTTTTGTATCTTGGAGCGAGAAACGCAGCCCCTGAAATGACAGCCAGTGCCCAAGCCCACTTCGACTGCTGGGTTGAACAGCAAGCCGAGGGGTGGCAGACAAATGACATCGCATGGTGTCGTGCCGAATTCTACAAAGCCATTTCTGAAGTTGAAGTCCTCCTCTCAGGTGGCATTCACCAAATTATGCCGAAATCTATGGTTCTCTTTGAAAAAAATAGTTCTCAGCTGACATCAGAGGCCATGGATGTGGTTGAAGATGCAGCGCAAAACGAAAGGGCGATAAAACATCATCACCGTATTCTGGTGGTAGGAAGAACCGATAAAATCGGAGACTTAAAGCATAATAAAGAACTTTCAAAGCACCGAGCGATGGCCGTTAAGAAAGCACTTATCCAAAACGGTGTTCCTGCACACTTGATTTCGATTAAGGCAGCGGGTGAAACGGCAGGTCCCAAAGTGGAGGCCCATAATCGTCGGGTAGATATTATATTTTTTGAACAAGAAATGGAATAAATTTTCCGCTCCGGGGTAGTGTGGCTGCAGCTATGCTACCCCTGCAGGTCTTCCCACAACGGTTTTAGGGTTTCGTAACTGGATTTCATTTTAGGATAATAGGTTTTGATGCGTGCATAAATTTCATCCGCACTTTCCCTTTCATAATCATGGGACGTAAAATTGCGATCGTGGAGCATTTTTAACCACAATTTTTCATCATCAAACCATTTCATTTGATAGGCTTGAGCCACGGCATCACGAGGGGACAGCACCTCTTTTTCCTCTCTCTCAAGGAAATTTTTAAAATTTTTCCAAAAAAGCTCCATAGAAAACTCAAAACGCTGAATCGTTGCATCCATAACAAAGCGATGCTCATCGAGTGGGGCGTCAAGGGCTTCTTTCAACCTCTCTAAGGCCCTGCCCAAATCATCAAAATTTAGTTTGAAACGGGATTCAGTCATGTTTTCTCCTCTACCTATCGGACCTGCAGTTATCTTATCGCTCTCCTCCATGTTGTCATCTCTGTCCTCGCGAAGGCAGGGAACACAGGGACCCACAGATACATTGAAATAAAGAAGTTTTCTATCACGAAGAATATGTTTTTTAAACGGAGAATTCGGATCCACTTCATCTAGTCGGACACAATCAATCTTCAACAATGTATCCGCATTTTCTATAATGTCCAATGCCTTCTGCCAATCCCAAAAAGTTGCATGGGGACATTCTATGGCAAGATCAATATCGGACCGATCACGGAAATCATTACGTGCACGAGAGCCATACAGCCAAATTTTATCAATAAAAGGAAGCTTTTCTAGTTTATGAAGAAATTTGTAGTCTCTAACGTTCATCCTTAAATGTTCCTAAAATTCCATGCCCCATTTGGCTTTTGCTCGCGCCACCAAAGCGTCATCTTTTGATACGCATGTATAGCCCTCTTCCACATAATGGCGCGCGGTTAACTTGCCGCCTCTGCTCCCTAAGTATAGGCTGATAAAAAAAATGATCAATAAATAGCAAATTGCTGTAGAGGATTTTTCCAAACTACTGAAGTCCGAGTTTATATCTACAAACCCCATCGATAAGGCCATGATTAAATACCACCCGAGGCAATAAGCTCCAAGTACATTCATCCTACGGAGGAAAAAAGGAAGTCCACCAAAAGCAAACATTGCCCAGAAAGCGCCCCAGTCAAAACCGACTTTTGCGAGATAGATTGTCCCCCCTTGGGGATTTTTAAAAGTAATTTTTTTCATGTTTAATGTTCCTTTTTAAATAATGCTTTTAGTAACAAAAAAGTATTGCATTGCACAAAATTTATGCTAAATTGTATATACTCATGGGTTTCAAACTTTGAAAGCCGACGAGTACAACGTGACGAGCGGATCTCACAAATCCACCCGCCACTAACCAAGCAACCCTTAAACTGAAAGGAGGATTACATGGCTAATCTCAATATACACGCGTCTCCCGAATTTCTCAACGAGCTTGACTGGCAGCTCCGACGGCTTTCTCTTTTGATAGAGTCGCTAGAAGGGCTTACCGTCAGCATGCGAGATCTTCATGGAGTTCTCAGTCTTTTACTGAGAGAGGCGTATATGCGTAGGTAACCAGCTTGGGGGCAGAGGTCTTCAGCTGTTTGAAGACCTCAAGCTTCTTGGACAACTAAAAGTTTACGAGGGGGACAGAAGCGTCATTTGCTGCAACTTTTAGTTTTTTGTCTAGAGTGGCAAGCGGAATTTGCGATCTGGCGGCAAGATCAAGATAGGCTGCATCATAAGCGCTCAGATTATACGTCTTTGAAAGAAGCAGTATATCTTTAAAATCTTGAGGTGTTTCATCAACAATGATGGGAAGCTCTACAAGAAAATCAAGAAAAAGCAAAGAACGAGCCGTTGAGATTCTTCCTCGTCTTTCAGCCACGTTCAATACATTGACAACTTCAAGCCGCCATAATGAGGGGACGATCCCTTCTCTTTCTTCTTGTATCAAGCCATCAAGAACACTATCTCCTTCAGGACTTTTTTCATCTTCAAAACACCAGCTCATGGTTAGGGAACAATCAAGAACAAAACGATTCACCGACGGCCCTCTTCGATCATTTTTTTAAGATCCAGACCTTGTAGTGTATTCCCCTGTCTGAAGTGTTTAATAGCTTCAACCGTTTCCTTTACAGGCCTCTTTTTTTGGGAATAAGCAGGTATCATCATAGCCACGGGAACATGATGTTTAGTAATCAACACCCTTTCTCCGCCTAGTACTTTTTTTAAAAGTCCAGCTAAATGTGTTTTGGCTTCATAAGCACTTACTTCAATCATGAAATCTATCCCCAGTTATAAAGACTAGTATAAGACCAGTTTAAAAAATTGTCAACTCCATTTTTACACACGACTACGGGTTCAGATAGAATTGAGACAATTTTTTACTTTTTCTAAATCAATATAAAATGATGCAATTTCTTTATAGATGTATGATTGACGTATTTGAAACTTATATTCAAAACTCTTAAAACAATCTTTACTATCATAGTTACTTTGCAAAGAGCTTATTAAATTTTTGTGGGCTTGCAAATTTCCTTTATGTGCTTCTTCCGCATTGCGTTTCGTGCGATCATTTAAGAGTTCATATTGACTATATTTGCATTCTTCCGGGAAGGAGAGAGTCAGCGTCTCACTTTTAAAACGTTCGACAACTTCATCCCAAGGAAGACCTCCGTTTTTATAAAACGATCCATATCCAACATATAAGGAATTGTTATTTGAGCCAGAATAAAGAAAAGCATGATCTCCCCTTAATAATCCATAAGGATGAAGATAGGCGTACTCTTCTATATTTCCAATATAACCAAAATACCCTATAGCCTTGCCTTTAGGGAGATTATCACTATGATAAAGAGAGTAATTTGTGCCACACGTCAGACGGTAATAGGGGTTCACGGCTGTTGCACCACAAAGGTAGAGTTGTCGCGTTTCGCCTGTTTTTGCAAAAGCGTCTTGGGAAAGCTCTGTCTCAAATATTTGGCCATAGTGATCAAACGATTCATCTCCCATAAGTCTGCGCATGATTTCCATCAATACAATTCGTTGTGCAATGCGACAATCAAATCGTCCTTCTAAAGCCAAAATAGATTTGATAGCTTCTGAAGGGGGAATCCCTTTTACTTTTATAAATTCAACTGTATTTCCCATATCGGGTTTATGTACTCTCCAATATTTGGAGTGCGTGTAGTATTGAGGATTGTTATTGGCTTCTGGATATCCGAAGAGGGAATTGTTGTTTAAATGGTGATATATTTGTGCACCGCTCTTTGCTACCCATTGGTTTAAGTCATCCTGAGTGCCCGTTTCGAAGTCAAATTTTTGGGCGACGGGAAAGTTGCAAAAAGCTTCTTCTGAGTGATGGTCTTCCATGGCCCAAAGGAGATTTAAGGGAGAAAAAATAATCAGAGCGAGTAAGATAAATGATTTTTGTAACATAGCCACCTCATAAAAAAACAATCAAATCCCTATTTAGCAAATAGCGAAGTCTTCCGCAAGGCCTGAATAGCACGGTAAACGCATCTAAACTGTATGGAATCCCTTATGATTATGGTAATCTTTCTTTACAAACGCACCAAAGGTGCGTCATTCCCTGCTGCGGCGGGAACCCAGGACGATGCCTATACCCACTCTGCTAGGTATAACATATGCCAGAAATTACCTAGGTTCTCGCCTTCGCGGGAATGACGCCTGGGGGTAACTTGTCCTCTTTTTCGATTAACAGGCGTACTCTAACATTTAGATACGTTTACCGGGCCTGAATAGGTCTTGCGTGGCCACTCAATTTTTAGAACCTGCTGTCATGATTTTGCAAGTCTGCCCCTATACCATGAAGGTCCAGGATGTTAAATGCGAGGAAATATCTCCCCTCAAATATCCAAGTTTTTCACATCCAGTGCAAATTCTTGAATAAATTCTCGTCGGGGTTCGACGACATCGCCCATTAATGTTGAGAAGATTTCTGAGGTCTTATCTAAATGCTCAATCCTAACCTGCAACAAAGTTCGCACCTCCGGATCCAAAGTGGTTTCCCGTAATTGTTCTGGGTTCATTTCTCCCAGTCCTTTGTATCGTTGGATTGTGAACCCTTTTCGACCCCGATCGAGAACCATCTCTAAAAGAGACAAGGGCCCCAGAATGGGGACGCTTTCCTCTTTTATTTTAAGGGTAGGAATGCCTGTGAATGCCTCTGCCAAATTTGCTTTGAGGCGATCTAGTTGGCGAACCTCGGCCGTATTCAGAAGCGAAGAGCGAATCTTATAGTTTTCCTCTACTCCTTGAAGGGTACGAGAAACCGTCAGGGTATGGGTTTCATCTACAGAACCTGTCCAGGTTTTTTGCCCCACCTGCCCAATCAGATTGAGGCGGTCCACAAGTTTTTGAAGAGAATCTGCTGCCTCACTGGGCGCTGCGTCTAGGCTCAAAAGGCCCACAACAGCAGCTTGCTCTAAAATAAAGGGCGCTCCAATCTGTTTTGCAGGTATCTCGATCATTTCTTGTACTTGAAGACACGTATCAATGATTCGCCTCAGATCAGGACCTGCGACTTGCTCACCATTGTGTAGAACGAGGGAAGCCCCATCAAGACCACCTTCTACCAGGTAATTCACTAAAGATTTTTCATCTTTCAGATAGAGAACGGACTTTCCCCGTGTGGCTTTAAATAGGGGCGGCCTTGCAATATAGAGATACCCTCTTTCAATCACTTCAGGCATTTGCCGGTAAAAGAAGGTCAGCAACAGGGTACGAATATGGCTTCCATCCACATCTGCGTCGGTCATAAGGATAATCTTGTGATATCTAGCCTTGTCCACATTAAACTCGTCTCGCCCAATGCCCATGCCCAGCGCAGTGATGAGAGTTCCGATTTGCTCTGAATGGATCATCTTGTCAAAGCGCGCTCGCTCAACATTCAAAACCTTACCACGCAGGGGAAGAATCGCTTGGTATTGGCGAAAGCGTCCCTGTTTAGCAGATCCACCAGCTCCATCTCCCTCAACAATGAAAATTTCACTCTTTGAAGGATCACGTTCTTGGCAATCCGCCAGTTTTCCAGGAAGGGACGCAATATCTAGGGCCCCCTTACGGCGGGTTAATTCCCGGGCTTTCCGTGCGGCTTCTCGGGCAAGGGCAGCCTCCATAACCCGCTCGATGATTTTTTTGGATTCTTGAGGATGTTCTTCTAGCCATTGCTGGAATTTATCTCCCACCATGCCTTCGACAGCCGTACGAACTTCTGAAGAGACCAGCTTGTCTTTTGTTTGAGAGGAAAACTTAGGATCAGGAACCTTGACAGACAACACACAGGTGAGTCCTTCTCGCATATCTTCGCCTGTGAGGGATAGCTTTTCCTTTTTTCCCATGCCTGCAGCATAAGCGTTAATTGCCCGTGTTAGAGCCGCTCTAAAACCCGCTAAATGGGTTCCTCCATCCCGTTGAGGAATATTGTTTGTAAAACACAATGTGTTTTCGTGATAACTATCGGTCCATTCCATGGCCAAATCAACAATGATTCCTTCCCGCTCTCCTTGAATAATAATGGGTGGCGCATGAAGGGCGTTCTTGCTGCGATCAAGATAGGCCACAAAGGCTTGAACGCCACCTTCGTAATGCATGACCACTTCCTTGGCGTCCACATGACGTTCATCACGCAAAATCAAGGTCACACCTGAGTTTAAGAAAGCAAGCTCGCGCAAACGGTGCTCAAGGGTTCCAAAGTCAAAGACCGTTCCTGTAAAGGTTTCCTTTGACGGTAAGAAAGTAATTTCTGTTCCTTTTTTACCCTCAGCTTCACCCACTACTTTAAGGCGGTCATCTGCATCTCCATGGCTATAGCTCATGAAATGTTTTTTGCCCTGTGAATAAATAGTGAGCGTCAATTTTTCTGAAAGGGCATTCACCACGGAAACGCCAACTCCATGGAGTCCCCCTGATACTTTGTAAGAGTCCTGATCAAACTTTCCACCCGCATGGAGCTGGGTCATAATGACTTCGGCAGCAGATATACCTTCTTCTTCATGAATGCCCACGGGAATTCCTCGACCATTATCAGAAACGGTGACAGATCCTTCAGCATTCAAAGTTACGTTTATGAGGTCACAATGCCCTGCAAGGGATTCATCAATGGCATTGTCCACGACTTCATAGACCATATGGTGAAGCCCAGACCCATCGTCCGTATCGCCAATGTACATTCCTGGACGCTTTCGTACGGCATCCAATCCCCGTAAGACTTTAATTGAATGAGCACCGTATTCTTGGTTACCGGCGGGTTGGTTATCGGATGTAATGGGTTCGGTCATGAATCTCTCACTTATGTTTTCGATACTAAACGGGCTTCTTTAAGGCTTAAAAATTGCACGTTCCCTTGCAATTCTTCAAATAAAGACACATCTGTCCCTGTAAGCCAAGCCTGTATTTTAAGCTTTAAAAGCTCATCAAACAAGGCCGATCTTCGTGAGGCATCAAGATGGGCGACAACCTCGTCTAAAAGCAAGAGAGGAATGGTATCCGCGCGTACAGATAAAAGCTGAGCTGACGCCATCACAATGGACAGTAATAAGGCTTTTTGTTCCCCCGTGGAACATAAAGCTGCGGGTTGTTTTTTTTCAGGGTGAACCACCAAAAGATCACTGCGGTGGGGTCCCATAGAGGTCCGCCCCGTTAGTCGATCTTGCTCGCGAGAGGCCTGTAAAAAACGACGCATTTCTTCTTCAACGTCAAGAAGACTGCGGCCATCAAGAAGATTTTCAACCGTTCCCTCTAGGGCGAGCTCAGCTTGAGGGAAGGCATTCCCTTTATGTTTAAGGACGGAAGAAAGCTGAGCCACAACTTCACGTCTTGCGATCGTCAGCGCAATGCCCTCATCTACAAGAATTTCTTCTAAACCGTTAAGCCAATGGGGATCATAGCGCCCTTGGCGTAATAACAGATTGCGTTCTCTCAGAACCTGCTCATAGCGATTCAAGCGCTGTGCATGTCCCGAATCAAAACCATACACGAGACGATCCAAAAATCGCCGGCGCCCTTGAGATCCCTCCAAAAACAACCGATCCATCTGGGGTGTTAGCCAAAGAACGGACACCCATTCTGTAAGAGAAGACTGAGATTTTACCTTCTCTCCATTAATTTTTGTAATCCGCCGTTCGCTGTCAGGGGATTCGGGGTCGAGGCCCGTTCCAATGTGAATCTGCTCTTCCTCATCCTGTAGCTGAATAGAAATAGCCCATGGATCCGTACTGCCGTGGCGCCGCACCTCAGAAAGGCTCGAACGGCGCAGCCCTCGTCCCGGAATGAGGAAAGAGAGCGATTCCAAAAGATTGGTCTTTCCCGCGCCATTAGGGCCCGTTAAAATGACAGGCCTAGTGTCAAGAGAAACACTAAAAATTTCATAGCACCGAAAATGGGAGAGACTGAGACGCTCTACGCCTCGTATAGGAATTATAGGGGTGCTCTGAATGATATCGGTTTGTTGATTCGGCAAAAGTGCTCCTTGAATCTAATAATGTCATTCGTGGGTTATGGTATAGGTAACAGAGTTATAACAATGTCCTGGATAAAAGCAACTCTAAACAAAGTTACCAGTATGATGGGCGTTAAGTTGCGTATTAATTGTAAGTCACGTGCTGACCACTGATTTTCACCATTGCTCAAAGCTTCACTTTCTGGCATCTTGCTTTGCACATATGGAAAAGATTCTCTGAACTCACGAGAATCATTGAAAATGAAACTAAAAAAGGACAAACCATGTCAAGTATTTACACTTATATTCTAGCCTGTGCGGCCCTTGCTCTTCTTTATGGAGCGTATGCGGGTCGTAAAGTTTTTGCTTGTCCCACAGGGACACCACGCATGCAAGAAATTGCAGCCGCCATTCAAGAAGGGGCAAACGCTTACCTCAATCGCCAATACACTGCGATTGCGATGGTGGGTGTGGTCATCGCTGCTTTCCTCTGGTGGGTCTTAGGAAGTCACTCAGCACTTGGATTTGTTGGTGGGGCTTTTCTGTCTGGAATTGCTGGCTATATCGGCATGAATGTATCGGTCAGAGCTAACGTACGTACAACAGAAGCGGCCCGTACCGGATTGATTCCCGCCCTGGATATCGCCTTTAAAGCGGGAGCTATTACGGGGATGCTCGTGGTGGGTTTGGGGCTTTTAGGCGTCACTCTCTATTATATGTATCTTCGGGGGGGGGATCATAGCATTCGTCATATTATGGAAGCTCTCCTATCTTTAAGCTTCGGTGCATCCCTGATTTCTATCTTTGCCCGTTTGGGGGGAGGAATCTTTACAAAAGGTGCAGACGTCGGCGCCGATCTCGTTGGTAAAATTGAAGCTGGAATTCCAGAAGATGATCCCCGAAATGCCGCGGTTATTGCGGATAACGTAGGAGACAATGTGGGCGATTGTGCTGGTATGGCTGCTGACCTTTTTGAAACCTATGTGGTCACCATCGTGGCAACTATGCAGCTTGCAGCTATTTTCTTCGTAGGAGCTGTTCAAGAAACTCTAATGGTCTATCCTTTGGCTATTGGTGGTGTGTGCATCGTGGGCTCGGTTATTGGGACGTTCTTTGTCCGAGTAGGATCCAGCGAAAACATTATGGCGGCCCTTTACAAGGGACTTATTGTTGCTTCCGTCATTTCTGCAGCCCTGATTGTATGGATTACGTTAAGTCTGATCGGTCTTGACCAACCCTTAGATGTGGAAGGAAAAACTTTTACGGGTATGAATCTTTTATACAGTGCGCTTACTGGCCTTGTTGTGACCGGCCTTTTGGTGTGGATCACAGAGTATTATACAGCGACAGGTTTTCGTCCGGTGCGAAGTGTGGCTGAAGCCTCAACAACGGGACACGCCACAAACATTATCCAAGGTCTGGCTGTTTCCATGGAATCAACGGCTTTACCCGTTCTCGTCATTTGTGGAGGGATTCTTGTCTCCTACGCCAATGCGGGCCTCTTCGGGATTGGGATTGCAGCGACCACCATGTTAGCCCTTGCGGGGATGATTGTGGCGTTGGATGCTTACGGCCCTGTGACGGACAACGCGGGTGGTATTGCGGAAATGGCTGATTTGCCTGCAAGTGTCCGGAAGGTCACGGATGCGTTGGATGCGGTCGGTAATACGACCAAGGCGGTCACTAAGGGCTATGCCATTGGATCTGCTGCCCTTGCAGCTCTTGTGCTTTTTGCAGCCTATACGGAAGATTTAACCCACTTTTTTCCTGACTTGAATGTTCAATTCAGATTACAGGATCCTTATGTGGTGGTTGGTCTCTTTATCGGTGGCCTTTTACCTTATCTCTTTGGAGCCCTTGGCTTAAAAGCTGTAGGTCGTGCTGGTGCCGCAGTTGTGGTTGAAGTTCGACGTCAATTCCGCGAGATCAAAGGCATCATGGAAGGCACGGCTAAACCAGAATACAGCAAAGCGGTAGACCTTCTCACAAAGGCAGCCATTCGGGAAATGATTATCCCGTCCTTGCTTCCCGTTCTCGCACCACCCGTTGTTTATTTTGTGATTGCAAGTTTTGCAGGTCAAGCCGAAGCTTTCACCGCCTTAGGGGCCATGTTACTCGGTACCATCGTCACCGGGCTTTTTGTGGCCATTTCCATGACTTCCGGCGGCGGAGCATGGGATAACGCGAAAAAGTACATTGAAGACGGGAACTTTGGTGGAAAAGGCTCAGAAGCGCATATGGCTGCCATAACGGGCGACACAGTGGGTGATCCTTACAAAGACACGGCTGGCCCTGCTATTAACCCCATGATCAAAATCATTAATATCGTGGCGTTACTGTTGTTGGCGATTTTGGCGAGGTAGAATTCAGTGTTCAATCGTCAGAAGGCGATTGAACATCGGAGTTAAAGCGACCTCAATGGGTTAAAATGCTTAACATATTAAATTTTTAAATATAACTTGTAGATCCTGGGCCTAATCCGGGATCTACAAATTGTTTTTTACGGCAGATTAATTGTTTTAGTTATAAGGTGAATATGATGAGAGTGGTTTTATTATTTTTCGTAGGTCTTTTTTTCTTTAGTGAAAACGTGTCTGCAATGGACACAACTCAATTCCGGGTTCTTGAAGATTTAAGCCAAAAAGATCATCCGACCGTTAGAAGACAGCTAAAAAGAGGTTTTACGGAAATCGTTCTAGGCGGGGGGTTGGTTGTCTTCTCTCCTTACGTACCTTCCTTAGGGTCAAAACATACAAGTTACAGCAGGGATGAATCCACGTATGATCTGCTTTCTCCAACAAATGTAAAAGTCTTTGGAAAAACGTTGGTTCTTGATGGGGCCCGTAAATTTGCTTCAGCCGCATACGAGGAATATAACATATTCCGGGGGTCACGGCTTCCACCAAACGAACGAACTCTCTCCCTGAATATTCGTAATGGAATAGTCGATGTGGGATTAGCATCCCTCATTTATCTGGGGCATCAATATATCCCCTCTTTATTGAGGGACTCCTATATTGAGCTTGCTGGACCAGCCGTGACGGTTGTTGCTGTTTCTGGCCTCGCTTTGAGAGGATTAACTGAGCTGGCAAAAGATGTTCCCACTTGGGCAAGCGACTTAGACTGGACTTCAGCAGCGCACAGCCTCAAAGAAAAAGCTAGTCCTATGTTTCAAAGGTTCAAAGAGACGTGCTGGTCCCAACAAAAAACGCTATAGCTTAGGTAATTGCTCAAATCCTAGTAATGAAAATATTATATTGACATTTCTTGAAACTCATCCTCGCTACCACTCCACTGTCATCCCGAACTCGTTTCAGGATCTCTTTTGATTGCTGAAACGAGTTCGGTATGACAACTTTGGGGTAGGATAGAGAGTTTCGAAAGAGACCTATTATTTAAGATACGGCTTCAAATAATGCCCCGTATAACTTTTAGAGGCTTTTAGGAGTGTTTCCGGACTCCCGACGGCCACAACCTTTCCGCCACCGTCTCCTCCTTCAGGGCCGATGTCGATGATCCAATCAGCTGTTTTAATAACCTCGAGATTGTGCTCAATGACAATCACTGTGTTGCCTTGCTCTACTAAAGCATGAAGGACTTCAAGTAATTTCTTAATATCCTCAAAATGCAGGCCCGTGGTGGGTTCATCCAAAATATACAAAGTTTTGCCGGTGGCTCGGCGAGAGAGCTCTTTCGAGAGCTTGACTCGTTGGGCCTCTCCCCCGGACAGAGTGGTTGCCCGTTGACCAACATGGATATAACCCAAACCAACTTGGGCGAGGGTCGCCAGTTTTTCACGGACAGTAGGCATGGCTTCGAAAAAAACCAGGGCTTCATCCACGGTCATGTCCAGAACGTCCGAAATGGATTTGTCCCGATACTTAATCTCCAATGATTCCCTGTTATATCGCTTGCCATGGCATTGGTCACATTCAACATATACATCGGGCAAAAAGTGCATTTCGATTTTAATAACCCCATCCCCTTGACACGCTTCACACCGCCCACCTTTGACGTTGAAGGAGAAGCGGCCTGGCGCATAGCCTCTGGCCTTGGCTTCGGGAAGAGCTGCAAACCATTCCCGGATGGGCGTAAAAAGCCCCGTATACGTGGCCGGATTGGAGCGAGGTGTTCGACCGATGGGCGATTGATCAATGTCCACAATTTTGTTGATGAGCTCCATCCCTTCAATGCGGTCGTGAGGGCCGGGTTGGGCTGAGTTATCGTTGAGGATCTGGGCTAATCCTTTATAAAGGGTTTCGATCACAAGAGACGACTTGCCCCCGCCCGAAACCCCTGTGACGGCGACAAAAGTTCCCAAAGGGAACTCAGCGGTCACGTTCTGCAAGTTATGGGTGCGCGCACCGATGACTTTAAGCACTTGCCCGGGGATAGGCTTGCGCCTGGTTGAGGGAACGGGAATTTTTTCCACACCCTTCAAATACTTGCCTGTCAGACTGTTTGGGCTATCCATAATGTCTTGAGGGGTCCCTTGCGCGACAATGTGGCCCCCTTTCACGCCTGCGCCTGGCCCCATATCAATCACGTAATCGGCCTTCCGAATGGCATCCTCATCATGCTCAACCACAAGAACCGTATTTCCCAGGTCTCTAAGGCGCGTCAGAGTCGCCAAAAGACGATCGTTGTCTCGTTGATGGAGGCCGATAGAAGGCTCGTCTAGCACGTATAAAACCCCCATTAAACCGGATCCGATTTGAGAGGCCAATCGAATCCGCTGGCTTTCTCCCCCTGAAAGGGTTCCGGAGGCTCGCGAGAGGGATAAGTATCCCAAGCCTACACTGACAAGAAAGCCCAAGCGCTCTTGAATTTCCTTGAGAATACGGGCCGAGATATCTCTTTCTTTTTGGGTCAGTTTTTCTGCAAGATCCCGAAACCATTCTTCCCCATGGGTAATGGACATTTCCGTGACGTGTGCGATAGGGAGACTTTGGATTTTCACAGCCAGTGCTTCTGGTTTCAGACGATAGCCCTCACAATCTTCGCAAGGGAGGGTGCTTTGATAGCGATCCATGGCTTCCGGCTGGCCATAACGATCCTTTTTCTCTCGCTGACGGCGCGCCAAACTGGGGATCACACCTTCAAAAGGTTTTTTCTGCTTAAAGGTACGGGACTCATCCGTAAAGTTTGACTCAATACTTTCTTTCCCTGACCCATATAAAATAACGTCTTTTGTTTTTTGAGGAAGGCTAAAGAAAGGCTCATCCATCCGCCCTCCATAGGCGTGTACCACGGCTTCTAGAGCTTGAAAATAATAATGGGAGAACGCCCCCGACCAGGGAGCAATGGCGCCACTGCCTAAGGACAACCGCGGATTAGGAACGACAAGATGGGGATCAAAGACAATTTTTACGCCCAAGCCATCACATCCGGGACAGGCGCCAAATGGACTATTAAAAGAAAAAAGCCGCGGTTCAATTTCATCGATCGTAAAGCCGGAAACGGGGCAGGCGAATTTAGCCGAAAACGTATGGATTTCTGATGTATCTGGGTTTTCCGCATGCAGCAATCCGTCGGAGAGCCGCAAGGCTGTTTCAATCCCATCCGCCAAGCGATGACCTAAATCAGGCTTGATGACAATACGGTCAACGACAACTTCGATATCATGCTTAAGCTTTTTATTGAGGGTAGGCGCTTCATCAATTTCATAGAGCTTTCCATTGATCTTAAGCCGTTGAAACCCTTGCTTGCGCAGGTCAGCAATCTCCTTCTTATATTCCCCTTTTCGGCCTCTTACAATCGGAGCCAAGAGAAACAAGCGGGTCCCTTCAGGAAGCAGCATCAGACGATCAACCATTTCAGATACGGTTTGGCTTTGAATGGGGAGGCCTGTTACAGGGGAATAAGGAATCCCTATGCGCGCGTATAAAAGACGCAAGTAATCATAAATTTCCGTAACCGTTCCCACCGTGGATCTCGGGTTTTTAGAGGTCGTCTTTTGCTCAATGGAAATGGCGGGTGAGAGCCCATCAATGGAATCCACATCAGGCTTTTGCATGAGCTGCAAAAACTGACGCGCATAGGCCGAGAGAGATTCCACATACCGTCGTTGGCCTTCAGCATAGATGGTATCAAAAGCCAGCGACGATTTGCCCGAGCCACTAAGGCCCGTAATGACCACGAACTTGTCACGGGGGATTTCGACTTCAATATTTTTAAGGTTATGTTCGCGCGCGCCGCGTACGTGGATCGAGTGGATCATGCTACCATTCTATTTTTTCATATTAATAAATTAAATAAATATCATATTATTTACAAAATTCCTAGATTAAAATGTGAAAATTAAGGCAGCTCTGGGGATGGCGAAAGGCGGTAGTTAGAGGTAATTCATGCCACTCTAAGGTTGTCATATAGGCACATAGTTTGAATAATTTAGATCCCGGGCTTGATCCGGGATCTAAGAAAATCACAAGACGAGATAAATTGCTTATTCAAGAGATTCGCTTTCCTCCAAGGAAACTTGTGTCAAGCTGACCTTAATCTATTGTCCCAAAAACAATTAGCTCCTTCAACTCAACGGGAAGGGAGTTAAAAGAACTCTTCTCATCAAGAGTATACACATTCTTAAAGATTTCAAATCGAGCGTCGTGCCACGCAGCACGGAGCTTGTTCAGATCGATCGTTTGGGTAGCGTTCCTTAGAGCAGAATAACAGCTTTTTTGGAACGTAGTATTTGTTTGATATAAATTATTTTTTATTTCAAATTCATTTGGGAATAATTCAAATTTATAAGGACATGTAATCCAATTCAGTTGACTAGAAAAAGCCAAAAAATCATATGAATTATATTTTGTTTTCTTTTTTTGATAGCTTGATATAAGCAAATCTAGGGGGTTGCTTGAACTAACAAACGATAAAGGAAATTCAACCTGAAATGAAAAATTCAACATAGTCCATGTTCTTTTCAAGCTCGGGTAAAAGAAAACCTCATAGATTTCTATCTTATCCTCATCAACATCAACAAAGTAAGATTCAAGAAAGTAAGATGGTCTAGAAGGGGCTAGATAAAAATCTAATCTTTTGGTGTCTTCATTGTGGAATTTGACAGCTGATTCGCCAAGCTCTTTTAAAAAAATTGGTACGACGTTATTCAGAGATTTTTTAAGGGAAAAAACAGAAGAGATACATTTTGACCCTTCCTCCTTTTCCGGAACTTCCATAGCCCAACTCGAGCGGGGGAGGGTTGACCCTAACAGAAGACCAAGTGTAAATAATGCTGTGCCGATATTTAAAGTATTCGAAACCATAATAAACTTCATAATAATAAGATTAAAAATGTAATCTGTGATTACGAATAAGATGTATAAATGATTTTTATAAGTCAGTCAATGTATAGTATTTTATTATTTTTAATGATGTTGTTAATTATAAGGCGAGTTGATACACTTAAATATTGAGCAGTATAATACCCCTCTCTCCGTTCGTGCCTTCAGCATAGTCACGTGGTGCCGCAATCGAGGGATGAGCGTCTGGAAACGACAATTAAGGGAATTTTGTAATTTACTCAATCTCAAAAAATTAAAACAATTTTAAACCTTTTCCTATATCTTTTCATAAGATGAAAGTCAAAAAGGTCGGGTAAAAATGAATAAGTTATTGAAAACAATAGACGCCCAAAGGATTTTAGAGCTTGTTTTCGAAAAATTAGCATCCCGCATAGATGTACAAGACTGGAGCCACAGCAATATATGTTTAGAAATGACTGATAAAAAAGATCTTCGGAGGACCTCCCCAAAATTGCATTGGGCAGAAGCACACACTGTCAATTGTTTAATATCATATGAGGTAGGATAAAAAGTATGGATTCATTTACAACCCCTAGCCATTCAAACCCTTCTGCAAAACAAACAGAAAGCATGACATCGTTTAAAGTGAAAGCTTATGAATCACTTATGGAACGAATTGATCTTATGGCTGCAAATCAAATGGCGCCAGAACATTTACGTAGTGAAGTAGAGCAGTTTATTTCTGACTATGCAGAAGAAAAAAACATTCAGATCAATTCCCGAGAACAAAAGCAAATTGCTTCATCTCTCGTGGATGACATGATTGGCTTGGGTCCTTTAGAAGACATTATTCATGACGATTCAGTGACAGATATTCTTGTTAATGGGCCATTTAAAGTCTACGTAGAACGAAAGGGAAAACTGCAGGAAATTAATGTTAAATTTCACGATGAAGGCCATCTTGAGCAAGTCGCGAGACGCATTGCAAGCCGCGTTGGTCGGCGAATTGATGAATCCAGCCCTATGGTTGATGCACGCCTTGCAGATGGGAGTCGTGTAAATATTATTATGCCCCCTCTTTCCTTAGATGGAACTTCTATTTCTATTCGTAAGTTTTCGCGAGTGGACATTACGCTTGATATGATGGTCAAAAATGAAAATATATCCCAACCCATGGCTACTTTATTAAAAATAGCTTCATCAAGTCGCCTTAATATGTTGATCTCAGGAGGTACAGGTTCAGGAAAAACAACTCTCTTAAATGCCATGTCCCATCTGATTGGCGCAGATGAGCGCGTTGTAACAATTGAAGACTCAGCGGAACTCCGGATGCAACAGCCTCATGTTGTTCGTTTGGAAAGCCGCCCCCAGAATATTGAAGGTGAAGGAGAAGTTACAATTCGTGACTTGGTCCGGAATGCCCTTCGTATGCGTCCCGATCGGATCATTGTGGGGGAGGTTAGAGGAGATGAAACCATTGATATGTTACAAGCCATGAATACAGGCCACGATGGCTCTATGTCGACTATCCACGCAAACCGTCCTCGTGAAGTTCTTATGCGGCTTGAAAACATGATGTTAATGTCAGGGTTGGAAATGCCGAGTCGTGTCATGCGCTCACTCATTACAGGCGCTCTTAGCTTAATTGTTCACACAGAACGCATGAGAGATGGGAAAAGACGCGTTACTGAAATCACTGAAATAACCGGTCTTGAAGGTGAAATTATTGCCACTCATTCGCTCTTTAAGTTTGAGTATCAAGATGAAATTATATCAGAAGATGGTGAAACCCATATTCGAGGTACTTTCCAATCGACAGGCGTTACGCCTCATTTTGCTGAACGAGCAAGGTATTATGGATTTGATAAAGAACTTAAAGAAATCATGAGAGGAGACTTATGATATGAATACCCTTACTCTTATGCCTTTAACAGCAGCAGCTCTCGTCATTATTATTTATGCTTTCTATTATCTATACTTTTCAGGAAATAGAAAAAATAATGACAATTTAAATTTGTCAAAAAAACTAAACAGAGGATTTGATTCAAGCGAAGATAAGGAAGGTCCCAACAGGTCCCTTTTGAAAGCTTCTCCGGATAACGCTTATTTCACCAGCAAATTGCCCAAAATAGAGGGGATTAAGGAGTGGGTTCAACATGCGGGACTTGAAATAAACCCGTTAATAGTTGTTACATTAAGCATAATTGCGGGAATAATTGCTGGATTTGTCTTTTTTATTGTAATGCACATAAATATTTTAATTTCTTGTTTACTAGGAATTATAAGCGCGTTTCTCATACCATGGGTCATTATTGCGTTTCTTACATCTCGACGTAAGAAGCAATTTTTAGAAGAATTTCCTGTTGCTCTTGATATTATGCGCCGTGCTTTACGTGCTGGCCATTCTATAGATCGGTCCATCGCCATGGTGGTTGAACAAATAACTGGACCTGTAGGAATAGCCTTTAAGCAAATGGTAGAGAAATTGAATCTTGGGAGTAGTTTTGACCAAGTTCTAGCCGAAATGGCGAACCGCATTGGTATTGATGATTTTCGCATGCTAGCGATTGTTATCGTTTTACAAAGAGAAACGGGAGGAAGCTTGGCTGAAGCGATAGAGAATTTTTCTAAAATTATACGATCTCGCCAACAGTTAAGAAAAAGAATTAAAGCCCTAACAGCAGAAGTGCGGGTAACGTCAGCGATTTTGACAGCCATCCCGTTTGTTATCTTTGGAGCTGTTTATGTAACAACTCCTAACTATTTTGATCCATTGTTTACTACAGAGAATGGACAGATGTTACTATTAGGGGGGGTTGCTATGCTTGCTACAGGTATAGGTTTAATTATACGAATGACATATAAAGAAATTTATTAGGGAGAACATCGAAAATGTTTAATATGACAGACATACTTTCTTTTATATTAGCTTTTTTTATATTATATTTTACATTAAAATTTTTATCAAAATTACGTCGAGAAGATGTTTTTAAAAAGCGTTTAAAAGATTTAGTGGTCTACAAAGAGCATCTCCTTCAAAAAGAGTCTCAAAAAGCATATAAACGCAGTGGAGAGGAATCTCTACCGTTTTTAAGAAAGTTTATTGATAAAATACAAAGTAGTGGAGCCGACGGAAAAGCTAGATTAAAAACGAAATTTGATAAAGCTGGTATTAAATCGGCGAATGCGGCTCTTGTCTATGGTATTGCTAAAATTTCAATGATTTTCCTTCTGGCACTGATTGGTGCATATATTGCATTTGAGCATACAAAACTCATTCTCATATATAAAATAGCAATCATAATGTTTTCTGCTTTATTAGGCTCCTATTTTGTTGACATTATTTTAAGAAGAAAGATAAATGCAAGGCAAGAACGCGTTCTTAAAGCATTTCCGGAAGCACTTGACCTTATGGTTATTTGTACAGAAGCAGGTTTAAGCCTTACCTCCACTATTCAAAGGGTTGCAAGAGAAATTTCTCAACTTTCTCCAGATTTAGGGTATGAGCTCGCCCTGTTGTCCGTTGAGCTCAACATGTTACCTGACCGCCGTAAAGCTCTGCAAAACTTTAGCGACCGTTTAGACTCCCCTTACTTTAAATCAATTATATCAAATATTTCCCAAGCAGAACAATATGGAACACCCATTGCCCAAACAATGCGAATTGTGGCTGATGAATTTCGCGTTAATCGATTGATAAAGGCGGAAGAAAGAGCGGCAAAGCTGCCAGCCTTACTGAGCTTACCCATGATGCTTTTCATATTTCCTTGCATCTACCTTATTATCCTAGGCCCAGCAATAATAAATGTGATGTACTATTTTAATAAAGTGTGATGCACTATTTAAATAATTAACCATTTGTTAACTATTTTAAATATATAATTATAGGATAAATACAGTTACATCTGATTGTATAAATTTCCCAAGAGGAAAACTATAGTGAAAATATATTTAATAAACCAATTTAAAAGTAAAATCCGTAAATTCTTTGTGCAAGAACAGGGAGTCGTTGCCATAATCACTGGTCTTGTTCTTGTCCTAATTATTGGATTTGCAGCATTAGCGATTGATGCGAGTATCTGGTATTCTCAAAAGCGGCAACTTCAATTTGCAGCCGATGCAGGCGCCGTAGGAGGGGCCATTGCTTTACAAACCACCGGGCAAAGTACTGTTAATGCTTATGCCACTAATGATATTAACATCAACAACTGCACCGGCGCCAACAATTGTACGATTGTTGCCATTAACAATCCGCCCGCATCTGGTCCCAACGCAGGGAGTACGAAGGCGGTTGAAGTTTTGCTTTCACAAGCCGCTAACAGCTATCTTTCCCAATTGTTTCTATCAAACCCCACACTCCATGTTAGGGCGGTCGCAACGGGAACGCCAGCCAGTAATTGCATCGTCGGCCTTTCCAAATCAGGCATTGCTATAGATGTAAAAGGTGGTGGTTCCATTGTTTCCCCCAATTGCGGGGTTTATAGCAATTCATCCGCAGGTAATGCGGTGAATGTTGCTGGCGGGGGTACCATTACCACCACCCAAGTGAATACTGTGGGAGGGGTCTCAGGAGGAGGTATTACGGCAACCAATGGGATTATAACGGGTGCCTCACCCGTTACAGATCCTTTAGGTAGCCTCCAGATGCCCTCTTTTTCCGGTTGTTCTCAAAACAATTTTTCATTAAACGGAGGAGCCCAAACCATTAGTCCAGGCGTGTATTGTGGCGGTATTAAGCTCGTAAGCACAGCAAATCTCACCATGAGTCCTGGTATCTATTTCATGGACAGGGGGGATTTCTCTGCCTCTTCTCAATCAAATATTACGGCAAATGGGGTTACGATTATTATGACAAGTTCCACCGGATCTGGTTATGGCGCTGTCAAATTGACGGCCGGTTTAACAAGCAATATGTCTGCCCCTTCAAGTGGCCCCACGGCCGGTATACTGTTTTTTGGAGATCGAAACTCTTCGGGTATAAGTGAGAATTTCGCAGGTGGAGTAGGACAAATTTTAAGTGGGTCACTGTATTTTCCAACAAACGACATAAAGTATAGCGGCAAGGCCGGAGCATCAGGAAACCCTTGTTTTCAAGTTATAGCAAATACGATCACTGTAGTGGGCAATGCTACTCTTGGAAATAATTGTCCCGTCACAACGGGTAGCATCCAGCTAGTGGAGTAATGGGGGAGGACCGTAGCATGAGACCTAACTGTCAATTTTTAAAACAATCTAAAGGAAACGTTGCGATTGAATTTGCGATTGTTCTGCCTTTTCTCTTTTTACTTCTTTCAGGAATAATGAATTTTGGTCTCATCCTTGCGAATAAGAACCAACTCAATGGGGTTGTTAATGCAGGAATGTTATTTGCTTTTGGAAATTCATCCGTTCCTGCAGCAGTCGAACTCGCGATGACAACCTCCACCACGAATTTGAGTCCCCTGACTGTGAAAGCAATAACTTTTTGCGTGTGTTCAGGTGGAGCGCCTGCTTCATGTACAGCTACTTGTCCAGGTGGGCTTCCTCTTTCTAAATATGTAACCGTTACGGCTCAGAGCCAAGTCAACCTTGTTGCGTTAGATTTTATCCTTACTAATCCTTTTGTGACAAATGCACAGGGAACCATAAGAACCTTGAGGTAATGGAGAACATGGAAAAATTTAGAGACTATCTTCGTAATATCAAAGGAACAGCAGCCCTTGAGTTTGCGTTCATTTTTCCTGTTTTTCTTTTATTTGTTTTTGGCTCCATTGAATTAGGATATCTCTTTTGGGCAGACTCGTCATTGAAATATGGGGCGACTTATGGCGCTCGTTACGCATTTGTCCATCCAACAGCTTCAACGGCCACAATCCAGAATTTTGCCTTATCGGTCGTAGATGTTCCAGGCTCGGTAATTTCTTATACCGTAACAAATGGGGGCTTATTCGTCGATATTGATGGGTCTCTTACTTATAATTTTCTTGTTGTACCTTTAAATCCCATTACAATTAATGTGCATGCACGCCAAGTTCTCCCATTGCCCTAGACATCTGGGCGCTACATTTAAAAAATAAAAACTAGCTTTTTTAGAAATTAGCATCTATATATAATTTAATTCATTTAAACCCCTTACATACTGGTTATATTCATGACAACATTTAAGTCCTTTGGCCTGCCCTCTTTTCTCAATGAAGCTCTTGAGAGGATGGACATTGCCATCCCTACTCCTATCCAAGAAAAAGCTATTCCCGCAGGCCTTGAAGGTCATGATATCTTGGGATCTGCCCAAACGGGTACAGGAAAAACCATGGCTTACCTTATTCCTCTCATTACAAACCTAATGAAGACGGAACGGTCAACAGCCCTTATTATGGCGCCGACCCGTGAGCTTGCTGCCCAAATTCAAGATGCAGCCCGTGACTTGAACGGTAGAAAAATGAATGTCGTGCTCTTGATTGGGGGCGATTCAATGTACAAGCAACTCTCTGCTCTCAAGCGGGGGCCACGTCTTATTGTAGGAACTCCAGGTCGGATTAATGATCACCTCACCAGAGGAACGTTACGGTTAAATGAAACTCGTTTTCTTGTCCTTGATGAGACCGATCGCATGTTGGATATGGGCTTTACGGACGTATTGAAAAAAATCGTTCACCATTTACCAAAAGAACGTCAAACATTCATGTTTTCAGCGACTATGCCGCCAAGTATCAAGACTTTATCCATGGCCTATCTAACCGATCCTCAACATATTGCCGTAGGGTCAACGACCCAACCGGTTTTAAAGATCAAACAAGAAATCGTTCAGACCTCATCAAGTGATAAATTTCCATGTCTTATCAAAGAATTAGAGTCGCGAGAAGGCTCTGTCATTATCTTTGTAAAAACCAAGCATGGGGCGGATCGACTCGCAGAAAGACTTTCTCGCCAAGATCATCAGGCCAATGCCATGCATGGTGATTTAAAACAACGCAAGCGGGAAGAAGTTATTAAAGACTTTAGAAACCTCACAAAGCGGATTTTAGTAGCTACAGATATCGCAGCTCGTGGACTCGATATTCCTCATATTAAGCACGTTATCAATTATGACCTTCCCCAATGTCCTGAAGATTACATTCATCGGATTGGCCGCACAGGGCGCGCAGGAATGGAAGGCCATGCCCTTTCCCTTGTCTCCCCAGAAGATGGGAATAAGTGGAGACGCATTCATAACCTTATCGAAACAGGGCATGATGATCCTTCCTTAGACGCTAAGTCCAAGTCACGAAATAGAACAAAGCAAAGACCCTTTCAAAAGTCTGGGCCATCAGATGGCAGGTTTGGAGCATCGAAGCGAGAAGACAACAAGTCAGGAGCCGGAAGGCATAACGAAAGAAAATTTGGAAGCCCAAAACGAGATGGTGACAAGCCGGACGCTTCAAGACATGAAGAAAGAAGGTTTGGGGCGCCAAAACGCGATGGCAACAAACCTGACGCTTCAAGACATGAAGAGAGAAGATTTGGAGCCCCAAAACGTGAGGGTGACAAGCCGGGCGGTTCAAGACATGAAGGTTTTAAGAAGAGTTTCTCCAAAAGAGGGCCCTCTAAGCCTACTGACGCCCGTAGCGAAGGATCAAGGCCTGAAGGAGCACAACGACCTGCTGCGTTCAAAAGAGCAGCTCCCAAGCGAGATACGGGTGGAAAGCGTGGCCCTTCCCAACGTGCATGGGCTTGATAGAAAGATTGTTTGGAGCCTGATACAGTATCCTATATTGCCATAGGGCAGCCCGGGAGCCTCATCTTTGCGAAGAAAGGGATGACAGCTCGTGGGGGATAGGGCTTTAGGAAATGAAAAAATCGGATGACGCCAATGAATATAAATGTTTAAGTAATGACTTTATAAAAACACTCAAATGTCTTAACAGAAAAAATAGATGCGGAAGAGATTTTTTAATTACTTTAAATATAAAAATACTGTTATATATTTAAGTTTTTTATTTTTCCCCTTACCTGTGTTTTGCACAGATGGTCCCTCTAATCCAGAAAAAGAGCCTAAAGAAGCATCTCCCCTAAATATCGGTAACTTTGCGCTGCCCACCCCACAACAACCTGGTCCTTTAATAAGCTTTGGGCAACATGTGATTAATAAAGATCAAGCCCAAGTTTTTTGGTTTGCGGACGATTTTAAGGGAGAGAAAAAGCATAAAATTGATCTTATTCCCACCCTATTGCTTGGAGTTACAGATGATTTTTCGATTTCTTTCAGTGCTCCGCTCGCGGTAAAGTACAAAGATGAAAAGACGCATTCTTCAGGCTGTGAAGATATATTCTTGCAACTTGAGTATGCGCCTTATACAGCAAAAACAGCGAATTTTCAAGAACAACTGACCTTACTTACCAGTATTACTTTTCCTACAGGTTCTACACACAAGCAGCCTCAAACGGGTTTTGGCTCATCCAGCTTCTTTGTAGGAGGGACATTTAGCCGTATGTATACAGATTGGTTTGGCTTTACGTCTCATGGGGTCTTACTAACAACTTCCGATGAGGGAACAAAATTTGGCGATGAGTTTTTGTACCAATGCGGTTTGGGAAGGAATATTTTTAGTATAGCTTCTGAATTGATTATTTCCGGAATGATAGAAATAGATGGTCAATACGTTAAAAAAGATAAAATAAAGAAAATTACCAATCCTGATTCGGGTGGAAATATACTATATGTAACTCCTTCACTGTGGATTTCCACAAAAAGGGTAATCTTTCAGGTGGGATTCGGGTTACCCGCAACACAGCATTTGTTTGGAAATCAAAAAAAGAACAATTATTTACTGGCTGCCAATTGTGGGTGGACATTCTAGGGGTGCAAGCTGCAGATAATGCTCCTTAAGCGAGACAAGCCATTTGATCCTTTGCTTGAACCTCTAAAGGAAGACGGGGTAAAAAACAGCTGACGGTTGTTCCACTATTGGCTTTTGCACCCAATTCTACGCGGCCTCCGTGGAGCTCAATCAGCTTTTTTACCAATGACAGCCCAAATCCAGAGCCAGCGTCCCTCTCATCTTTTCCCTGTTCGAATGTATTAAACATGCGTATTTGCTCCTCAAATGCTATTCCTCCGCCCCGATTGGTCACAGATACAATAAGTTCTTCTTGTATAATATTTGCTTCCATTATGATTTTTCCATTGCTCGACGTGGATTTAATGGCATTGCTTAAAAGATTTAAGAGCACTTGCTTAAGACGCCCTTCATCAGCAACCCACTTATTTATCTCCTTATTGCACTTAATAGTAATATGCTGTCTATTTTCTTCTGCCGCTTTGGAAATAAGTTTTACGACATTTTGTAATAATTCTGGAATTTTTACAATACTAAGCTCAAGTGCTAAATGTCCGGCTTCGATGGACGCTAAATCTAAAATATCATTTACAAGTGACAAAAGATTTGTTGAAGCCTCTAATACACCCTCCACATAGTTATTTTGTTTTTCATTTAATTCTCCAAAATATTTATTTTTTAAAGACTCAGTAAAACCAATAATTGTGTTAAGAGGTGATTTTAATTCATGAGAAACACTTTCAATGAATTCTGATTTTAAGTGATCAGCAGTTTCAAGGGCTTCATTCTTTTCTTGGAGAACTTGCTGCACATGAAAGGTGTCAGTGGTATCAACACAACTTATCAGGTGACTACCATTGGGAAGAGGAAAATAGCCAAAATTTAGAATCATTCCATCTCTTCTTTTGAGCTGCTCTGCTTTAGGGACGCGGTCAGTAATACTTTCAATAAACTGTGCTTTATACGTTTCCCAATCATCTTGATAATCAAAAAAATCTTTTAATTTTTCCACGATTTGATTCAGATGTTGCCCGATATTAATATCTCCCTCTTCGAAATTCCAAAGGCGGCGAAAACTAGGGTTAAAAATTTCAAGGCGATTATTGCTGCCTATAACAACGACTCCCTCAAAAAGATTATCTAAAGTAGCTTGATATGAATTGAGGAGAGTTTTGTTGTTTCTCTCAAGACTCAAATAATTTGTTACATCCTCAATCATGAACAAAAGCCCGCCCATGGGGTGAGGAGCACTAAAAATCCGTAGCGTTCGCTCATCCGGCAAGTGCAGCATTTCTTCTATGGGTTCCCGTTGCTCTGTAAGCAGTTGAAGACACTTCTTTTTATGAGCAGGAAAGTCGGCATATTCAGGAAGCTGTCGTCGGCCTCTCAACTCTTCAAGAACTTCATCCAAACGGGGGTGTGTTTTAAGGAATTCTTCATCAAAACTATTTAAATTCACATAAGCTTGATTGTAATATTGCAAAGTACCAAAACCATCATAAATAGCGATGGCTGTTGAAAGATGAGCGAGAACCTCATCATGGGCATCCACAAGATTTTGAATTTCCTTTTGGGCATTCTTAAGCTCTGAAATATCAAAAGCAACGCCTAGCGTCCCCTTTTCTAATGCATTTGGGAGCTCACAAATACGAAAATGTCGTCCGTCCTGTTCAGCCATCGCAGCTGAACCTTCAAAAAATTGCTTTTCATTCGTATGAAGTGCTTTACGAGCAAGTATCTTAGCCGTACGAGATGGAATGAGCTCAATGCCTTCGTGTTGTACAACCTGAGAAGTGGCTCCCACGACCTCTGAATAGGCACGGTTACAATAGGTAATCCTTTGATCTTGGTCTCGATGCCAGATAAGAATAGGCAGCATGTCTAATGTCGCTTGTAACGTCCTCAAAAAACTTTCTTTTTTCTGGGAATTTTCTGCATTCAGGCGTTCAAGATAGGTCGACTCTGTAATATTCTGGAGCCAGAAAATATATTTTCCTTTTAACGGCTCTCCTTCAAAGGCGTAAATAGCATTGCCTTTGGCTGGGTGGATTTGTATTTTAAAGCAAACACCTTTATTAATTAATTCATTTATTGCTGATTCTACTTCATGAAAAACGTCCGGATGTAAAAAATCCTTAAAAGATTGAAGAGAATGACCTGGAAAGAAAGGAGAGCGATCAATAATTTGATCTCCCTCACATAAAGCCCACGCATCATCACGTGTTAAAAGAATATGCTTTAATGTTCGAGTATTTTGGCGCTCTGTTAGCCACAACATGCAAAAGACGCCTCCCAGGAGAAGAAACAAAGAAGCCCAAGAAAAGGCAGAAAAGTATCCACTGGCCCAGCCGATTGAAGGAACGGCTCCAATAAATAAAAATAAGGCTATGTTTTTTATCAAACTTTTTTGTGCCTCCATGTCTTATATTTAGTCACAAAAATTACTTTTTCACAAGGGACGTGTTTTCGGAAGGCAGCAAAAAGATGAAGAAAAGGAAGAGTATTGTGATTATACAAGGGATTAGTGTTTCTTAGCTTCCTCATTTTTTATAACATAATCCCACAATTCTTCAAGAATACGCGCGTAAAGCTCTCGCTTAAAAGGTACGATTAGATCTAAAAGCTCTGTTTTTTCAGCCCATTTCCAAGCACGAAACTCGGGATGATAGGTATTGATGTTGATGTCTTCATCTTGTCCCCGAAAACGTAAAATATACCAAATTTGCTTTTGACCCTTAAATTTTCCATGCCATAAACGCTCTGAAATTTGGGGGGGTAAATCATATTTGTACCATGTTTTTGACTTAACAATGATTTCTACGTTACGGGTTCCAATTTCTTCTTCCAATTCACGGAGCATGGCTTGATCTGTATCTTCGTGAGGGCCTATTCCTCCTTGAGGCATTTGCCACGCATAGTCTGTTACCTCCAAACGCTGGCCTACAAAGATTTTGTTCTCTGCATTGAGAATCATCATTCCCACAGCTGGACGGTATAAAGGATCTCCAAATTCATCGTCAAAAAAGCGCATATCATTCACTTCTCATATTGCCTAAACTAACAGATTACACCTTTTTAAGGACTTTTTTAAGCCAAGTTCTGCTTAAAAAATCGAGAAAAGTACGAAACGAGTCTGTCATTTGTCATTGTTAAGATAGAGTGTATTGTTTTTCAACGAAAAAATGGGAGACCCCCTAAGAGAAAAATTTTATGCCACTAATTATATTGACAAAGACCCGCAAGATATCTATATGATGACTTACGATGTCAAGAAGTGATGTCTTTAATTAATTTATGAGAACCCATTTAATGTCTAACGTTGACAAAAAAAATTTTCAAATTTCTTTCTCCAGTGGACTCCACCTCCTCCTCCGCTAAGGCGGAGCATACTCAACTATTTCACACATTTTATACCGATCGATTTTTACAAAATAACCAATTTGTGGACTTTTGTAGAATTCAACTAATTTAATATACTTATTATTTAAACGAGGAAAACGATGTCTCCTTCACGTTCAGTTGCATGGATGATCTGGATGATTGCATCCATATTTTATGCTTATCAATACGTTTTACGGGTTATGCCCAATATCATGCTTGAAGATATTATGCAGCAATTTAATATTGATGCAGCGGTCTTCGGTCAATATTCAGGATTTTATTATCTCGGGTATTGCATTGTCCATTTACCCATCGCCATCATGCTGGATCGCTATGGCCCCAAAAAAGTCATGGCGGGGTGCATCTTACTGACAGCTATCGGCCTCTTGCCGATCATTATGACAGACTATTGGGTGTACCCTATAGTGGGTAGAACCCTCATTGGTATGGGCTCTTCTGCGGCCATCCTAGGGGCTTTTAAAGTCATTCGTATGGGCTTTAGGGAAGAACGCTTTGCAAGAATGCTGAGCCTTGCGGTTACCATTGGGCTGATCGGCGCCATCTATGGAGGCGGCCCCGTGAGCTATATGTGCGATACCTTGGGCTATAAAGTGGTCGTTCAAATTTTTGTCGGATTAGGTATTGTCTTGGCTGGATTAACGTACTTTATCGTCCCCAATATGGTCCCCAGCCCTCACAGGCCTATTCGAGCTGATATTAAGGAGGTTCTAACCAATCCTAGAGTGATATCTTTATGCATATTTGCAGGTATGATGGTAGGTCCTTTAGAAGGATTTGCCGATGTGTGGGGATCAGAATTCTTGAAGCAAGTCTATGGTTTTGATACGGGTGTGGCAAGTTACCTCCCCTCCATGATTTTCGTGGGGATGTGCTTCGGAGCTCCCATTCTAACCCTAATTGCGGAAAAGACGGGTAGTTATTTAGGCTGTATTATAGGCGCTGGAATTGTTATGGCCTTTATTTTTATGGCTTTAATTTTGGGGTTCCTGACGGTCAATAGCATAACCATTGGCTTTCTGATCGTGGGTCTTTCGCAAGCCTATCAGATCATTGCGATTTATAAGGCCTCGACCTATGTTCCTGAACATGTATCTGGACTGACAACAGCCGTTGCGAATATGATTATTATGAGCTTTGGATATGGGTATCATACGGTTATCGGTTTGGTGGTCAATGCTTATGAAGGAATCAACATGGTTCAAGCCTACGTCTATGGGGTCGGCGTGATTCCAATCATTGTAGGCATGGGCGCTACAGGATGCGCTGTGCTTGCATGGCACGATAAAAGGAGGATGAATAATGTTATTATCTAAAAGCGCTCAAAGCGTTCAGGCAGCCCTCGAAGAGAAGGGTATAACATCTCGAGTTGTAGAGCTTGCGGCCAGCACAAGAACAGCTCAGGACGCAGTGGCTGCTATTGGCTGCGATGTGGCTCAGATTGTTAAGTCGCTTATCTTTAAGACGAGGATGTCGCAGAAACCCGTCCTCGTTTTGGCGTCAGGTCCCAACAGGGTGAATGAAAAGCACATTGAATCTCTCGTGGGGGAAAGTATCGTCAAAGCAGATGCGGACTTTACCCGCAAGGTCACAGGCTTTGCCATCGGCGGGATTCCTCCCTTTGGCCACAAGCAGGCTATCGAATTGATTTTTATTGATGAAGATTTACTAAACTTTGAGGATGTATGGGCTGCAGCCGGCACACCTCATGCGGTGTTTTGTTTGAAGGGAAAAGATTTACGAGAGATGACAAAGGGTAAGGTCGTTTCGGTTCAATAAAAAAGGAGAAAACGATGTCATTTGAAAATAAGCTCGTCGCTCTTGTGAATAAAGAAATTGAAACGGGAGTTGCCATGAATGCGATTGCCCATATGACCATTGGTCTTGGCGCACAGTTGAATCATGAGCTCTTGAGGCTTAATGACTACCAGGATAAAGATGGTAACATCTACCCACGTATCTCCCAAATGCCTTTTATGATTTTGCGGGGGAAATCCAGTGAAATCAGGAAAGCAGTGGGTCAGGCAAAGGAACACCAAATGCAATTTAGTGTCTTTACCCATACGATGACAGGCGGCACCTATCAGGAACAGTTGGACAATACACTGCTAACGCCTGAAGAACAGCTCATTTATTATGGCGCTGTTCTCTTTGGACCATGGGATGATGTGAGCCAAATAACGAAACGGTTTTCGCTATATAAGTGAAGATCTATTCGATCACTGAATACTGCATGCCTTACTCCACCACGAGATCCTGATACTCTAAATGACGCTTTATGTAGGAATGCACATATGAGCAACTGGGGATGACGCGGTAATGGTTTTCCACGGCGTAATCGAGGGCAAACTTAACAATGTTCCCCGCGATCTCGTGGCCTCTCAATTCGGGGGGAACGTAGGTGTGGTAATAATCCAAGGTTTTTCCATCGGGTAAAATAGTATAATCGAGAAGAGCTTTCTTGCCCTCTACCATTGAAAAAAACTGATGATTTTTTTTGTCATGTTCGATTGTAATGTTCATTTTGTGTCTCCTTATATGCCTATCGGACTAGAAATTACCTATTTACAACCCCCAGTGTCCTTCCCGCGTAGGCGGGAATCTATCAATATTTCAACCAGTGGTTGGACCCCCGCCTTCGCGGGGATGACAATAGAGAGAAAACCAATAAACCATCCTCAGTTCCTTTGAGTATTCCCCAATAAATTCCCCTCCGCAAACGACCAATTCACAAGATGGTCAAGGAATATTTCGACATAATCCTTGCGACGGTTCTGGTAATCCAGATAATAGGCATGCTCCCAAATGTCACACACGAGAAGCGCTTTTTGACCATGGATCAGGGGCAAGTCCGCATCCTTAGTGCCCACAATTTTTAGCGTGCCATCTGTGTCCAGGATTAGCCATACCCATCCACTGCCAAAGAGTTGCGTTCCGGTTTCAATAAATTGCTTTTTAAATTCATCAAAGCTACCAAAAGTTTTCATAATCTTCGCGAGAAGGGATCCGGTAGGTTGTCCCCCCCCTCTGCCTTCATGGAGGACCAATAAAAAGTATGATTCCAGTCTTGAGCGGCGGCATTAAAGAGAGGCTTTAAAGCCTGATCCTCCGCACTCTTCTTAATCAAAGCCTCAAGAGATAACCCGATGAGTCCCTTTTCTAGAGAGAGCCTATTAACCGTCTCCACATACCCTTTATGGTGTTTACCATGATGAAAGGTCATTGTTTTTTCCGATATATAAGGCTCGAGCGCATTTTCCTTATAGGGAAGAGGAGACAGGGTATATCCTGTGGAGGACTCCTGTCCTAACCCTATGCCATTTAATGCAATGACAGAAAGCAATGAGCAGCCGCTTATTAATTTTTTCATAAAATCCTTCTCTATTTTTATATATCATATGCGCGTTTTTTTGAAAGCTGGCTAGGGGGAATCTAAAACTCTAAAACACCCCCCTCCTCAAATCGAGAGGACTATGGTAGGGTTGGCTCAGAATGAAGTAAACGATGGAAGATGTGAGTCATGCAACTGACTGTTCTTAAAGAACGAAGGCCTTATGAAACGCGGGTCGCGGCCACCCCCGAGACTGTTAAAAAACTGATTGTCTTGGGCTTTCAGGTTGTCGTGGAAAAAGGGGCGGGCGAAAGCTCTCACTATGTTGATACCGCTTACGAAGAAGCCGGAGCCACGATTGAATCCACCCCCAAAAAAGCACTGGAAAAGGCTAATGTCGTTTTAAAAGTAGGCCCTCCCATGACAATAGAAGACGGGGGAGAGGACGAAGCCTCTCAACTTCCTGAAGGGGCCCTTCTCTTGGGGATACTGCAACCCTATGCTAAGCAAAGCCTTCTGGAAGTTTATAACAAACGTAAGGTTACGGCCTTTTCTCTTGAACTTGCGCCGCGGATTACGCGAGCACAAGCCCTAGACGTGTTGTCTTCTCAAAGCAACCTTGCAGGTTATCGGGCTGTGATTGAAGCGGCCAATAGTTTTGAGCGCGCCTTTCCCATGATGATGACAGCAGCAGGAACCATTGCCCCAGCGCGCGTTTTAATTCTAGGCGCAGGTGTCGCTGGCTTGCAAGCGGTTGCAACAGCCAAGCGCTTAGGCGCCATCGTGAGTGTCTTTGATGTGCGCGCTGTAGCTAAAGAGCAAGTAGAAAGCTTAGGCGGAACGTTTGTAGAAGTTGAATCTCAAGAGGCAGGCGAAGCAGCTGGTGGCTACGCGAAAGAAATGAGTGACGATTACAAGGCCCGCCAAGCGGCTAAAATTAAGGAAGTGCTTCAAAAATCCGATATTGCCATCACCACTGCCTTGATTCCGGGAAAACCTGCTCCCCGACTTCTCACCGCCGATATGGTGAAGGCCATGAAGCCGGGCTCAGTCATCGTGGATCTTGCTGTTGAATCAGGCGGAAACTGTGAAGGAAGTGTGGTAGGCAAAATTGTTGAGACCAACGGCGTTAAAATTATTGGCTACGCCAATATGCCTGGTCGTATCCCTACGGATGCCAGTGCGGTATATGCGCGTAATCTTTTGAATTTACTGACTCTTTGTGTGGATAAGGAATCCAAGTCCCTTAAAATCAATTGGGAAGACGAAATCATCCAAGCGATTGCTTTGACCCATGATGGGAAAACCTTACAGTCTGAGAAAGGAACAAACTAATGGAAATAATTTCTCCTTTTATCTTAGGATTGACGGTTTTTGTTCTTGCCGTTTTTGTGGGATATTACGTTGTTTGGAAAGTCACCCCCGCTCTCCATTCTCCCTTAATGTCTGTCACCAACGCGATTTCAAGTGTGATTATTGTGGGGGCAATTCTTGCTGCCGGCTCCGCACAAGATTTAGTCACTAAATTTTTTGGTGTTGGGGCGGTCGTCATGGCCTCGATCAATATCTTCGGGGGTGTCGTCGTTACCAGGCGTATGCTGGAGATGTTTAATAAAAAAAATGCCGAAGGTAAAAATCGTTCAAGATTAGCTTATTGGGTGGCGGAGATCTGCTTTAACGTCGCTATCCTAGTAGGATTTGAAATCTATGGTTTAAATGCAAACCTCTCAGCCTTAGCCTATCTAGCCTCTTCTGTATGCTTTATTTTGGCTTTACAAGGACTTTCCTCCGCAAAAACATCAGAAGGAGGATTGAGGGTAGGGGTTTCAGGAATGATATTGGCGGTTGTTGTAACCTTTGCCTCTCCTATGGTAACAAACTATCTAGGGAGCATTACGGGAATTATCGCCGGTGGTATTATTGGAACCATCATCGCAAAGAAGATTCAAATGACCGCCCTTCCTCAATTGGTCGCTGCCTTTCATAGTTTAGTTGGGCTTGCGGCCGTGTGTGTGGCAGCTGCCGCACTACTGGAACCTCTGGCCTTTAACATCGGCTCTGTGGGTTCTATTGCGGCTGGTTCTCTCATCGAGATGGGACTTGGTGTTGGGATTGGTGCTATTACGTTTACGGGTTCGCTCGTGGCGTTTGCCAAACTTCAGGGACTTGTCTCCGGAAATCCACTGATCTTTAAGGGTCAGCATACGATTAATGCGTTGCTTGGGATTGGCCTTATTGTTTTGCTCATTCTGTTTGCGGCATCAGAGTCACATAATCTGTTTTGGGCCATCACGCTTATTGCGTTTCTATTAGGATTTCTGCTGATTTTACCTATTGGCGGAGCGGACATGCCCGTTGTTATTTCCATGTTAAATTCTTATTCTGGATGGGCTGCAGCTGGCATTGGGTTTACCCTTGGCAACAGCCTTCTCATCATTACGGGAGCCCTCGTGGGCGCATCCGGTGCAATCCTTAGCTATATTATGTGCAAGGGCATGAACCGCTCGATTCTGAATATTATCCTGGGTGGCTTTGGAGGAGAAGCCGCTGCCGCGTCTCAAGCAAGCGGCGAGCAGCGTCCCTATAAGGCGGGCAGTGCGGAAGACGCTGCTTTCATAATGAAAAATGCCCAGTCCGTGATCATCGTTCCTGGCTACGGCATGGCCGTTGCCCAGGCCCAACACGCCTTAAGGGAGATGGCTGATATCTTAGGGAAAGAAGGGATTGAGGTTCGGTATGCCATTCACCCCGTTGCTGGTCGGATGCCCGGTCATATGAACGTGTTGTTAGCAGAGGCCAATGTGCCTTACGAGAGCGTGTTAGAGCTAGAGGATATTAACCGTGACTTTGCTCAAACAGATGTTGCCTTTGTGATTGGCGCGAATGACGTGACCAACCCTTCGGCGAAAACAGATCCGAAAAGTCCGATCTATGGCATGCCCATTTTAGATGTGGAAAAGGCAAAAACCGTTCTCTTTGTGAAACGCTCCATGTCTCCAGGCTATGCTGGGGTGGATAATGAGCTCTTCTATCGCGATAACACCCTTATGCTCTTTGGGGATGCGAAAAAGATGTGCGAAGAGATTATTAAGGTGTTGGAGGCATAGAAGCGACTGGAGCGGGTGAAGGGAATCGGACCCTCGTCTGAAGCTTGGGAAGCTACTGCTCTACCATTGAGCTACACCCGCGATATGCCAGATGTATACGCGACTTTAAGAGGTTGCGCAAGACTCTCCTCGCGTAAAGAAGGGTTTTAGATATAAGTAAAAGGCACCCAGAGGTGCCATTAAGAGAAGATTTTCTCCATAGAAAGCCAGTTTTCTTGAAGCGTTCTGAATCAGGACCCCTTCGATGAGGGTTCGTGATGACGACCTTTATTGAGGACTTTGCTCTAACCTACACTTTTAATCACATCTTATTTTCCCTCTTGTTAAAATTTGAGCCAATCTTTATAAAACATTAATTGAACGGCACAATAATTAATGAGATTCATAGAATGAACAAGCGCCCATTTCTATTCCTAGCCTGTCTCACTCTCTTATTTCCTATGACCTGCGAAGCCGCCAAAAATGTTGCTGTTGAAGTAACCCCTGCGGTTGGCTACCGCCAAGATAGTCTCAAATGGACCGCAAATGATAAGAGTTCAGGTCAATGGAAAAACATCAAATTTATTGAATATGGCGCCAAGGCCAAAGCCGTTATTAAAGATCGTTATGTATTTAACTTTGATGTTATGGTCGGCAATCTTATTGGTGGTTCCTTTCAAGATAATAACTATTTGAATCCGCTCCTAGCCTCAAGCGTACCGGCGCAAAAAGGGTCGAGTTTGTCCTTTCGTCCCAACTTTGGTATTGGGTACAAGTTTAAGCCAAAACGATGTTTTGCCCTTGTTTCCCAGTTGGGTTTTTTCTATGAGCTACTCTATCTTAAAACAAAAAAAGTTAACTCCGGCCCCTTTTCTGAATTGAAGGATACGGTTCAATGGTTTGGGCCTTGGATAGGTCTTGATACAACGACGAAGCTAACCCAACGATTGACACTGGATTTAGGTGGAGCTTATCAACTCGCGTTCTATAGGAATAGTGCGACTTGGAATACTCCTTTTATTCAAACCCAGAATAGGACGAATCAGAAGGCAACAGGGCAGGGCGTGGCAGGACGGGTTCGACTGCAATATGAAGTTGTTAAATCCGTCAGTCTTGGCGGAGAAGCTGACATTGCTTGGAAGTGGACAAACAGTGGTCACAGTACGCGAAAATTTGCCGATACACCCACCGTAAAAAATACTCTCACCAAAGTTACAGCGCGTACGTGGGGAGCACGTTTGGTGCTGACAAAAGCCTTTTGATCAGTGCTACAGAATACAGTATTGCAGCGTACAGAAACTCTTAGAATTGAACATATTAGCTCATTTTCCTTTTTCACTCTGGATTTTGTTAAACTGCAACACTGCTAAACTGCATTACTGAGAAGTTGCCGAATAACATACTGCAATATGCCGCCGTGTTTATAGTATTCAACTTCATTTTCTGTATCAATCCGACACAAAAGAGGGATCGATTCTTGCGTCCCATCGGGCCGATGAATGCGCGCCGTCATTCCCATCTTGGGATGAATTTTATGCTCAAGCCCCTCGATATCAAACCTTTCAGACCCCTCTAAATTAAGAGTAAGCCGCGTCAAACCTTCCGTAAAAACAAGAGGAAGAACCCCCATACCAATAAGATTACTGCGATGAATGCGCTCAAAGCTTTCAGCAATCACAGCTTTTACACCCAAAAGACGGGGGCCTTTCGCCGCCCAATCGCGGGAGGATCCAATCCCATAGTCTTTTCCCGCAATGATCACGAGGGGCGTTTTTTCCTCTTGATAGCGCATGGCCGCATCATAAATAGAAAGGAGTTCTCCGCTCGGAATATGGCGTGTCACGCCTCCCGTGATGCCCAGTGTCATCTCATTTTGCAGGCGAATGTTAGCAAAGGTACCGCGCATCATGACTTCATGATTTCCTCGCCGGGCCCCATAAGAGTTAAAGTCCCCGACTTCCACATTATGTTCCAAAAGATACAGCCCCGCTGGACTCTCGACTTTTATACTCCCCGCAGGCGAAATATGATCCGTACTGATACTATCCCCTAAAATCGCGAGAGGGCGGGCTCCCTTAATATCTTTAGGAGCAGCAGGGGTTTTCGGCATATCGTCAAAGAAGGGGGGAGTTTTGACGTAAGTACTCGTGGGCCACCCATAAGTGAGGTCACCCTCAATTTTCAGTTTCTTCCAATCCTCATCTCCTTCAAAAACGTTCGCATACCGTTTGGTAAACATATCTGGCGTCAGCGAGCTCTGAATCACCGCCTCAATGTCTTTGCTTGAAGGCCAAATATGACGCAAATAAACATCCCGACCTGTCTGATCTTGACCCAAAGGATCTTGGGTAAGATCAACAAGCATAGAACCGGCAATGGCATAAGCCACCACAAGAGGAGGAGATGCCAAATAATTCATTTTCACTTGAGGATGAACCCGTCCCTCAAAGTTTCGGTTACCCGAAAGAACCGCTGCAACGGAGAGATCATTGTCATCAATCGCTTGTGCAATGGGATCAAATAAAGGACCTGAATTACCAATACAGGTGGTGCAGCCATATCCCACCAAATTAAAGCCAAGGGCATCAAGGTGTTTTTGGAGCCCTGCTTTTTCATAGTAGTCCGTCACAACTTGACTCCCCGGCGCCAAGGACGTTTTGACCCATGGTTTTGTTGTCAAACCCTTTTGCACCGCATTCCGTGCCAGTAGCGCGGCCCCTACCATGACCCGCGGATTCGATGTATTGGTACAGCTCGTAATGGCTGCAATCACCACATCACCATGGTTTAAGGTATAAGGTTGATTATTTACAGGGACATCCCGCTTCCCTTCTCTCTCTTCATGAGCAAGAGTTGAAGCGGCGGATGTCCTAGCGTTTTTAAGCAGAATTTTATCTTGAGGTCGAGTAGGCCCGGCGATGGTCGGCTCCACGTCACCTAGATTTAACATAACCGTATCTGTAAAGAGGGGCTCTTCTTTCCCGCCCCATAACCCTTGGGCTTTTGCATAAGCTTCGACCAATTTGACCCGGTGGGGATCCCTACCCGTAAAATTGAGGTAGGAAATGGTTTCCCCATCTATCGGAAAAATTCCACACGTTGCCCCATATTCAGGCGACATGTTCCCAATGGTGGCGCGATCTGCAATGGTGAGGTGCTTCACGCCAGGGCCATAAAACTCCACAAATTTCCCAACAACCCCTTTTGCACGCAACATTTGGGTGATGGTGAGGACTAGATCCGTGGCCGTCGTTCCTTCCCTCAGGTGGCCATCCAAGCGAAATCCGACCACATCAGGAATGACCATCGAAAAAGGTTGACCGAGCATGGCCGCTTCTGCCTCTATGCCGCCCACGCCCCAACCCAGAATCCCCAGACCATTAATCATGGTGGTATGGCTATCTGTTCCCACCAGTGTATCGGGATAGACCTCTGTTGTATCCCCTCGCGTGTTTGTCCACACCACTTGACCCAAGTATTCAAGATTCACTTGATGGCAAATCCCTGTACCAGGAGGTACCACTCTGAAATTATGAAACGCTTTTTGTCCCCACTTTAAAAAGGCATAACGCTCAAAATTTCGTTCAACTTCTCGGTGGACATTGAATTGATAAGCACCCTCCGTTGCGTATCGATCCACTATGACCGAATGATCAATGATAAGATCGACAGAAGCGAGAGGATTAATGATCGTCGGATCCCCATTCATGCGAAAAATCGCATCGCGCATTGCCGCCAAATCCACAACGGCAGGCACACCCGTAAAATCTTGCATCAAGACCCGAGCGGGCGTAAACGCAATTTCTGCTTGAGACGTCCGTGTTTTCACCCATTCCGCGAGGGCTTCAATATCCTTTGCTTTGACACTGCGTTCGTCCTGCAATCGCAACATGTTTTCAAGAAGAATTTTTAAGCAATACGGAAGGCGAGAAATATCCCCGAGGTATTTAGACGCTTTTTCGAGGGAGTAATAGGTATAGTCTTCCCCCTCAACAGTGAGGGTTTCACGCGTTTGAAGGTGGTATGACATAGGTGGGTTCCCTGTTATTATATGGACTCATTGTACTAAAAATTTGGGTGTTTGGCTAGTACAGCGCTCACTGAAGTTCCTGCATCGTTATATGCTCTGCCGATATTATTTTTTTAACATCGTTTTTGTTCGTAGGTTGGATTTTCATTTGTAAAAAGGTCGCTCCTGGGACTTTAAAGTTGAGCTCTTTTAAATCAATAGGGGTATAAGAGCTCGTAATGGGCATGGGATACAAGCTCCGGTCTCCCTGGAATAAAACAATATTTTTTACATAGTACACCCGATCATCCAAATCCTTTATCGTACTCCAAAGGGTAGGTGCTGCCCCTTTCAGAACAGGAACCGAGAGAGAGTCATTCAAGGCCGTTGCTTGGTATAAAGCAACTTGGCGGGAATCAGGTGTCGGGAAATTATTTAACAGGACCTGGCCCCGTGCAAACCGGGATGGGGGTGTAAAGTCCCCTGGCATTCCCATAAGATTAGCTTCCCCTTTATAAGAGCTGCTCTTATAGATTTCTTTATAATTTTGAAATTTTGCATCGAATTTTTTATTAGGCGTTTTATTATCTGCCCGCAAAGAATCATAGTAAGTTGCATTTTTAAGTTGCCAATCAAAGGAAGGCGCATTGGTCATCACATCTCCTGCCTTCTCATAAATTATTGTTTGGCCATCGATGAATTCGATAACAGCACTTTCCCCATTTTTATCGCGAATGACAAAATGAATGGGGAGATCTTTTATAAAAATTCCTTCCTTTTCCCTGACCGCCGATTGAACAAGCTGGTGCGAACGAATGAGATCCAGAGCTTCGGACACTTTTTTTGTTTGGGACAATAGAAAAGCCGCTACATCATAAATCGCCAAAACAGGCTTTTTGTCTGCTTCATCATAGGCTGGATAGATGGTCCCGGGGAGGTAAAGAATGGCGACAGAGAGACCTTCCGTATTCATTCCATCGATAATCTTCTCTCCGTTAAAGGCAGCCCGCCCCACGTACCCATATTCATTTGTCCACGTTGCCAACTGAGAGGCTGGAATTTTATCCGCATCCAAAACCACATCTGTCGTATTCTCAGCACCAATGAATCCAAGCTTTTCTTGAAACGCTAGATTAACAAGAAAATCAAGAGTACGAGCTTCAATGTGGTAGCCCCCTTTGTTAATAAAGACATCGCTGCAAGCCAGGGTATGAGAGGGCACCGAGGTTGTGAGGGCTAACGCAATGATCAGTTTTTTCATAAGAAGTCTCCTTTTCTGTAGAATGAGGGGAAAAAATTAATAAACAACTAATCAGGTAGTGTTAAAACCTCCAAATTCGTCATTGCGAGCGGAGCGGACCAAAAATAATACAATACTATATATTGGCTGAACTATAAAATCATTTATACATATTGCCTGTAATAACATATTGCATTTTTAATCTTATTTCTATGGAGTTTATTATGGTTTCGAATGCTTTAAATGTTGGTGCAGCATTATTTACACTTGGGCTCTGATCTGGCATACTCTCTATATAAAGAGGAATCAATTCCTGACTCATCCATATAGACGATTTTCTCCGAATCTAATGCTTTTAGTTTCGTTAAAAACTCTTGTTTCTTTTGTTCATTTCTCACTTTGTATAGGGTGGTTTTTTTACGCGTTATACCAAGTTTCAAAGATTTGGAATGTTTTGTTAACCTGCCTGGTGATTATCCCTGCACGAAGATTCAGATGGATTATCAAAAGCCTTCTTCAAAGGCAGAGCCTTTTTTATTGAAAACTGAGAAGAAGCGGGACTATAGCATTCCCGTAACTGCAAAGTCTGAGGAGCCTGAACCTGAAGTGACTAATGAAAAATCAAAAGTCCCTGAAACCCTTAAATCCTTTGAAATCCCCTGAATTTTCTTCAGAAAACAGAGAAGCATTGGTGTGATTTAATCATCCTCCTTAAGGTAGTGCATGTATGGAAACATAATTTAAGATCATCCATATCTTAATACCACTTTTCAAACAATGCCGGAACAATGTTTTCGATATCCCGAAAACTTTTGCATTCATACTTCTGTATAGCCGTTTTTAGCTTTTCTTTATCTAGTGTAAGCTCTATTTCTTCTTCATTTGCTAGCGTTTCAAAGAGTTCAGCTGCATAAGAAAAAAGCGCTTCTGGGAGTGGCATTGGAAATTTAATATGGCCAAAGCGGCTTTTTAGGTATTTTTCTTCAATGGGATTATTAGATGAAACTAAAACAAGCTTAGAAGGCACAGGTAATTTAATCCCTTCTCCTTCTACTCCTACACCAAAATAGGTTGTGGACAGTTTCGAAAAATCACCATTAAAAACACGCTTTGCTGGCGCTTCATATTCTTTATCATTCAGCCAATTTGCTTCATCCATAGTCACAACTGATCCTCTCGTCCGTTGACGACACTGATTTCTGAGGACCTTTAGAAAAGCTCCAGGATGTGTATCCCCGCCTTCAAGTTCAGCTGCAGAGGTGATGATCAACGGCTCATAGGAAACACTCATCGGAAGAAGCGCCTGAATCCAATCAACAAGTTGTTTTGCAAAATGTGTTTTTCCAATGCCTCCCTCTCCATAAAGAAAAAGGGGTTTTGGCTGGGTTCCTTTCCCCATAAGGCTTTTAACAAACAATCTGATATTTGCCTTAAGCAGTGAAAGGGAAAGATCATCCTCTTCAAAGGGCTGATATTTTTTGAAAAATTGATCAACTTTACTTATAATACCTTGTTTTATTCTTCTCTCTATAAGATCTTTCTTTAAGATCCCTTTATCAAGAGGGAGGTCGTTATTGTCTTCATCCCTAAGGTAAAGAGAAGGTTTGGGTTCATATATTGTTAATCCTAAAGTAAAAGAGAGAAAATCTAAGGCACGCTTCTCTTCAAAAGGATTTTGGCGAGCCACCATCAACTTTTCAATAATAACAGGCCACAAAGGATTGGGGATAAAGCACTGCTTTTGAACATATTCTTTTTCAAGATCATCTACAGGGTGCGTTGGTTTTTTATAAAGATTATACCCCGCACGAACCCCATCCATCAAATAATAAAGCCCGCTAAGAATAGAAATGCTACCGCCATAAGAATCAGGGCCGAGTAGATAAGTAGTGGCTCCTCCCATCAACACCACTAATGCACCGGCTTCATATGCCGGTCGTAAAATTGTATGTCTTCGCACAGCAGCTAGATGTGCAAGACATTCAGCTTTGTAAGCTTTTAGGCTCTCTTCATCTTCCTCTGACAATAGTTGTATGCTTTGAATCTCTTGCTTTTCCTCTTTATCTGACGGGGGATCAATGTTGTGCGAGCACCCCATTTTCTCTATAAGAGGACGGTATTTTTTCTGAATTATCTTCAGATTGCTTCCCTCGTTATAATCTAAGTTCCCAGGAGGGTTGCCTTGAGAGGAACCGCCTTCACCGCCAGCAAAGGCTCCCCAACAGATGGTATTGACACAAACAACCAAGAACAACTTTTTCATCACATTCATAATAAAAACCTCGAATAATTAAAATAATTGTAGATATTATTTTTACTTTATAAGTTTTTCAATTAAAAACTAGCGTTGATTGATAATAAAAAGCAAAATGGGGGGAATTTGCCGTATCGCCAGGACTTGCGCCTGTGCTCGGAGGCTATCTGACTTACCACAATGGTTGGCAAGTCGTTGATCGATTGGACCTTATGCAACAATTAGGGCGTCAGGTGAACCCAACTCAAAAATGAGGAGTCTCAAATAATTTAGGAAAGAGATGCAAAAAAAGAGCCTCCAATGATCTAATACAAATAAATTATCTTTGGTTATAAAATCTTTCTTCTCCTCAATTCTCCTTTCTTATTGGCAGCAACATTCTTTCCTATCAACCCATATCCTATGCATGATAACGGCTAATTTCCTCGCAACTGCAACTGCTGCTTTTTTAAAACCTTTTTCTTGGCAATTCACAATTCCCAAATTTTTAATTTATAAAAAGATGATGATATAAGTGAAGTATTATGAGGGGGAAAGAAGTAAAAGGTAAGGTAAACTGTTTATTAGGGCTCTTGGGGCATAAGACGCTCTTTAAAATAATTTCTTAAACCATCCCTCCTTTTTTTCAGCTTTACGGGTTCCAAGGATGTCCAACATAATTTCTCTTATGGATTCCGCAAGTGGATTGTTTGTGTTCTCCATTGTTTTACCCTGGTTCAGAAATTCCAAGGGAAGCAAATTATTATAAAGAATAGTATGGTTAATTTTATTCTTTAGGTTCTTTTCAAATTCCTCAAGACCTAATTCGCTTTTTTTATACTGACCGCTTTTGTTCATTACAATAATAGACCGGTCCACCCCACCTTCTAAGTTGAGATAATGGGTAAGCCGTCCTGCATCTCTCAAATTCGCAACGGAAGGCTCCGTTATCAGAAGCATAATATTTGCTTTAAGAAGCATTGTACTTATAAATTCATTAAAATAATGAGGGATGTCCACAATGACATAATGGAATTGTTTTGAAAGATAAGTCAGGAGCTCCTCTAAACCTTCAATTTTGTATTGTATTTTTTCTTGCAAGGGTTCTTCTGAACTCAAAAGAAAAAGCCGCTGATTAACAGGAACCAATAATCTATCTATAAAGACCTGATCAATGCGGCCTGGACTTTCAAAGACCTCTCTAAGGCCAAAGCTTGGTTTCAAATCGAAATTTAAGGAAAGCGTCCCAAAGTAGAGATCTAGATCAATGAGAACAACTCTACGTAACTTTTCCATGGAAAGCATAGCTGCAAGATTTGATGCAATAAAAGTCGCTCCTACTCCTCCTCGTGATCCCATACAAGCAATTATCTTACCTGACTTGGTGGACTTACCCTCTACTTGGGCCTTGCCTGAGAGCATCGATTGTAAGGTGCGTTCCAAAATTTCAGAAAATAATGGAGTTAGTAAGTATTCATAAATACCAATTTTGTTTAAGTCCCTATAGAGACTCACTTCATTTTTTTGACCAACAGCTATTATGTTAATATTTGGGCTACAAACCTCTAATAATTGGGCCATATCTGATATAGGTAGTTCAGATTTGGAAATATCCACTATTAAGAAAGCAGGCGATTTTTTCTCTCTATATAGATCAATTGCTTGGCTTATCCCACCAGCTTTAATTTCATAGTTCTTCAGACCTAGTTGCTTGGCTACGTTATTGAGGACCTCTATATCATCAGAGCTTTCAATAAAAGCGGAAAAAACTTCTTGATTCGCTGCCATTAACTAATAACTGCCTCCTGAAGGTGCTGCCGTAGCACCTGCCCCTGCCCCAACTACTGGATTCTGCATGGTTGTTGTCGTGACTTGAGCAATGGCTTTGACCTTATCATGTTCATACCGGTTTACACCTGCAGCCATAACTGTTCCGTCGTAGGCATCTCTCTGGCGCCCTCTCAAAAGATCTAGAGGATTCGCGACCATGTGGCCAAGATTCACTTCTGTAGAGCATCCATGGTTACTCGGGCTATAGGCTTGAGAAGCATCCCCAATTTGTTTGGAAAAATTTGAACATGAAGGCGTAATCACAACAAAACGCTCAACAATAACGACAACCACAGATCCCCTCGCATGATCTTTTTGGTGACGTGGCTTGTTATGACAGTTTTTGTGCTTATCATAATGATGTTCACTATACTGCTCTTCAACGTGGTCATAATTACGATTGAGAAGGTCAGAAGGCACACCAAATCTTAGAAGTTCTCGCTCAATATCCATGAGCCTTTTATCCGAGTGTCCCCCATATTCTTCCAAGGTGATTCGAACGGCATAGGGACTGGAAATTGTGTTCTTCAAAAATTCAATGAATTTTCCTTTTTCCAAGGAGTTCATCCCCTCGCCATGTGCTGGCACGGGAAGGGTATATTTAAATACGGCACGATCAACCCTATTTTCTTTCGGACTTTCTGCTGGTGTCCATTCAGCAACCTCTGGGGTACAACCTGAAAGTAAGGCTATTCCTAAGACACAGATTTTACTTATTTTCATTTTCTTCACCTTACAGTTTTTTATTGTTGTCATTTTACTCAATGCTAAAGCCTGCGGGTCCAATCAAGCGGATCCCCCCCGGACCAAATGCAGGTGCCTTACCTTTTTGAACACCTTGTTTGATGAGACGTCTTTCAAAAATCATCTCAACAAAAGTTGCAAACTGCATGTTGTCCGTTGGCAACGACATTTCCTTTCCGGCCGCAGGTTCTACAAGATAAGGCGTAATAAGGATAACAAGTTCTGAATCGCCTCGTTGGAATTGATTCGATCGAAACAATGGTCCTAATACGGGCAGGTCTCCAAGTCCAGGAATAGCACCAATACTAGAGCGAGAGGTATTCAAGAGCAAACCAGCAATGGCGAATGTTTGACCACTGGCCAGTTCTACGGTTGTTTCCGCCCATCTCGTTAAAATTCCGGGGACAACAATATCATTTAATTTAATGCCATTGTTTGGATCCAATTCACTGACCTCTGGGCGAACCCTCATGCTAATTAAACGGCCATCGAGAACGGTTGGGGTAAAGGCCAAACTCACACCATACTGTTTGAACTCAATCGTAATATTTCCCAGCTGTTGGGGGACAGGATAGGGGAATTCTCCACCTGCAAGAAAGCTAGCTGTTTCTCCTGAAATCGCCATCAAATTCGGCTCCGCTAAAATCGTAACGAGCCCTTCCTGAGACAACATATCGAAAACTGAGTTAATATCAGAATGCTTATTTAAAAAGTTGATCCCAATTGAATCAACAGGATCGTTGACGCCGCGTATTAATTCAGAGGTAGGTTTTAAAGTCAAGACACTTGGAGCGCTCGTTCCAGGAGGAATAGGGAAGATAGGATCCCCCCCCGTGATAGGTGACCTTCCGGTGATGGCCCCAAAGTTGAAATTTCCAATATTAGCAAATGCAGTCTGCCAGTTGATAGAAAATTTATTCAACACACCTCTTGCCACTTCAGCAATCTTAACCCGAAGACTCACCTGCACGGGGGATTTAATAGCCAAGCGGTTAATAATGGTTTGCTCTGAGGACTTCCCTCCTTTATCCCCTGATTTATCCGTGCCTTTCGCTACAAACTTATCAGCAATAAGTCGTATTTCTTCTGCCGTTTTGGGAGAGTCAACCTGCCCCTCTAAGATAATGGCTCCTGGAATAGACTGAATCTCTACAAGCCCATAGGGATCAAAGGGCGCAATCATTTTCTTCAATTGAGAAATATCGTAAGTCACATAGATTTCAGTCTTTAAAATCTCTTTTCCTTTTGAATTTACCGCAAAAAGCTTCGTTTTACCCGGTGCCCTACCATACACATAGGCTGTATGGGGACTGGTGAGTTGAACATCAGCGATTTCGGGATTTGCAATAAAAATCTCTGCTACGTCCTTATCAAAGTGGAGAATTTCCGCATCATTGATCTCCAGATGTATGTTTTTAGCCATTGCAAGCGATGCAAAACCCATCATAAAGCCGCATACGCATAAGCTTGCGAATAAAGTTAAAAAACGCTCTTTCCAGATTTTTTGATTATTCATTTTGGTCTCTTTCCTTGCGTGTGCTCTTGTTTTCAATTGATGCGTTAACCGAGGGTCTAAAGACATTCTTATTTCTCCTTAAACTGTATTTCGCTTTTTTCTTTTCCACGCATGAGGATGATTTTTCTATCTTCAGCTTTTTTTACAGCAGGGGATTTTGCTTGAACTTCTGCTCCTTCTCCTGCCGGGTCTCCTGCTTCCATACTGTGTAAGCTGAGCGATATTACTCCCTCTTTTACTGCAGCCATTAAAATATCTGCTTCTTCAGGCTTCATTTCCAGAGTTGCAACATGTGGAGGCGTTTTTGGTGTTTCGTTTGGCGGGGAAAGCGCTGTATCAAAAGCAAGAACTTTAATATTCTTTAAAATCGTTTTACTCTTTCCAACCTGTAAAGGACCTTCTGGGACCGTCGTTGACAAAATTACGTCTACAAAATCTCCAGGATAGATAAGTCCACTACCAGAAGAAGAAGCTGTCACATCTATGGATACGGCCCTTTTACCAGGGGTTATAATAGCAGCGAGCAGACCTTTATCACCTCTCTTCACCAGTTCTTCTCTAACAATGGGATTTCCCTTGTGGATAGTAGATCGAACAATTGAACCCATAAATTCTTCTATTTTAGCGGATTCTTCGGTCATATCACTGGGAGTTATAGCCGTTGCGGGCCATTCCTGCCATGTTAAATCACCTGCTTTAACCGTATCTCCCACAGAAAGGGTTTTCGCTGCCACCAGGACTTTCGTGATTTTTTTTTCTTGCGCGATTTCTGGGGGCTTTTCTTCTTTGGTGAGAAAAATTCTTGTTAGAAAGGCAACGCCAACCGCTAAGAAAAGCGCCAAAATCAACCCTATAATATCCCTTAATCTCATCCCTGAATCCTCTTTTTATAAATGTGTTATTGGACTAATTATCAACATGATAATGGATCCCGCTGCAATTGCAATTCCGTAAGGAACCATACGTGAACCTATATTTTCACGCTTTCCTTTTTCAGGACCCGTACCACTACCTATCCATACGTTTTGTAACTTAGGATAGTTTTCCTCTGTTTTTTGAATTTTCAGCCAAATCCGATCAGATAAATGACCAATATGATCCTTGAATACCAAATATAAGACAGCTAAAATCCCTCCCGCTAAAGAGATAAGAAAGAGGAGGGGCACGATCCCATGAACGCCAAACCATAAAGAAGTTACCGCTATATACTTTGCATCTCCTGCTCCTATTACTTTTAGCGCATATAGACAATATCCTACAGCCATTGTAACTGCAAAAACGAGAAGTGCGCTTAGAATAGCATGACTATCTAAATAAATAGGGGCAAAAAATGCATAAAGAACAACCAGCACGCCCAAAAAAAGATTAGGAATACGGTAGAAACTAAAATCATAAACTCCAATGAGGATATGTATAATAATAAGTAAAGAAATAATTATAAAAAACATTTTATCCCTACTAGTTTTTATTTCTATCTTGCCAATTACGGTTTTCGTTTAAAGGTCCTTCATGATTTTTAGGAATTAGACCTGCATATTCTGCTGTTTCTTGAACAGCTTCCATATAAGTAATATTATTTCGAACCCAATCACTGGAAAGGTCGACTGTACCAATATTTCTCGCCATTTTCATGTCGCCCGCAAGCCCGTATGCGAGGGAAAGATTTTGTCTAACCCTTGGAGTTACTTGAGGAGATCGAGAAAGGCGTTCCAAAATATGGATAGCTTCAGCTGTATTTCCGTCAAGTGCCATGGATAGACCTAAGTTGCTTTCATATGAAATATTATTCGGGCACTGTTCCATTGCTGCTCGATAATTAGCTTGAGCCCCTCTATGATCTCCTATCATATCAAGAGCAATTGCATATCCATTCAGAGCCTTAGCAAGAGATGGATTCAACTTGAGAGCCGTGGAAAAAGTCTGGATAGCGTTTTCAGGCTGGTCAATTGTTAGATAGAGCGCTCCCAACCCTGCGTAGGCCTCAGCAGATCTTGGATAGAGAGAGATTGCTTTATCAAAAGTATTTTTTGATTCTTCAATTGCGTTGGCATCCAAAAGAGACATTCCTAAGCCTATATAGGCTTTTTCGCAATTAACACACTCTTTGATGATGTCTCTGTAATCATGAATAGCTTGAGGAAGATCTCCACGGGCACGCGCTATTTCCGCGGCTTTAAGCTTAGGATGGTCTTCAAATGGAGGAGTGACTAGGTCAGAGTTTAGAAAGGCAAAGTCATTAGCGCACCCGCTTAGAATAACCATACAGCTTGCCATGCAGAATAATTTCCAAGAATTCATACCTTAATTTCCCCATTAAGCAGTTTTTTAATTGTCAGAAATTTAGCACAAATTTTACCTTTGTCATTCTATATAATGTTTCTCCCTGTTGAATTTTTTAAACAGTGACCCTAATGTCACATCACATCATTTTTTTGTGACGTAATTTTATACCTCTACGACATTCTGACAACTTATTTTGTTTCCCTCAAAGTCACGCAGAGGTATTCACGTTTAATGGGTATCAAAGGAATAAAAATCGCTGGACAATCGGATAACATCTGTGGGAAAGGTTTATATGTTTAAGTATTTCCCCTAAGGTCATATGATTCAAAATCCAAACTCACCACCTTCCATTCCGTTAAGTATCTGGGCTTTGGGAAGCGTTTCTTTTTTAATGAAAATCTCATCAACAATTGTGTTTACCTTAAGCCCTCTTTTTGTAACGCAGGTCTTAGGCGCTAGCATGTTTACGCTGGGGATATTAGAGGGTTTTCTTGAAACTGTTTCGCTTTTAGCACGAATTTTTTCGGGTGTACTTAGTGATCTTATTCATAAACGAAAAAGTATTATTGCCGTTGCATATATCTTTGCCTTAATTTCCCGACCCCTCTTAGCTCTTGCGACGCGTATGGAGGATATCGTTCTAGGTCGAGCCTTTGATCGTATCGCAAATGGGTTAGATGCAACCCCTCGAGATGCCCTCGTTGGTGATCTTGCTCCCCCTCCCATAAAAGGGGCGTGTTATGGGCTTCGCGAGTCTCTCTCACGGGGAGGCTCTTTCGCGGGAGCGCTTCTCGTCATGGGGCTTTTGTGGCTTACGGCGGGAAACTTCTCTCTTGTTTTTTGGATAGGGTCGATTCCTACAGCTCTCGCGTTGATTGTACTTTTACTTTTTGTTAAAGACCCAACAAGTGAAAAATTTCAGCAAAAAAAATTAAAGAAAAAATTTAATTTCAAAGAGTTATTGCATCTTCCTCTCTCTTTTTGGCTTACCCTGCTTTTAAGTGGGCTTTTTATGCTTTCGAATTTCTCTGGGGCATTTTTAATTTTAAGAGCAGAACAAACAGGTATGGATCTCCATCTGATTCCCCTTGTCATGATCATTCAGAATTTCGCTACCGCTGGTACAGCTTATCCCGTTGGCTATTTGTCCGACAAAATGGGAAGGCGCTCCATGATGGCTTTAGGGATTCTGCTTGTTATTCTTTCCGATCTTCTTTTAGCTTGGGGGAGCTCCATTTATTTAATCTTAGGAGGTGTGCTCCTATGGGGCGCTGAAATAGGCATAACCTCAAGCATGCTCGCAGTTTTTCTTGCCGATTCTTGCCCGGAAGATGTACGAGGCACAGGTTTCGGTCTTTTCCATTTTATCAACGGATGCTGCTTGTTGCTTGCAAACATTTTTGCGGGATGGCTCTGGCATGATAGCAGTCCATCCGCCATGTTCTACGCAAGCGCCATTGTGGCAACTTGTTCAGCTGTGGTTTTGCCCTTTATAAAAAAAACTTCTCCTATACCGGCAGGATTTCAAGAGCGCGGGGAATCCCCTCGTCGAAGCTTGAAAGGCGAGGGTAAAAAAGAATGATAGGGGCTTGTATATGACATTTAAAAACTGTATCTTGACGCTTAAATATAAAAATTGATTCAAATCACCGTGAATAGGGGACTCTTTATGAGACAACAAAAAGATCATATTTCCAGAAAGAATGCTTCCAACGGAGCCTTCGGGACATACTTTCTTCTAGTATTTCTTTTTTCTTGCTTGAGTGCAGAAAAAGCATTTAGTGATAATACTTTCATCATTAATTTCGTTGTTTCTGATGGTAAAATTTCTGGCGGACCAGTGACAAACCAAACGGCAGAAGAGAGTTCAAAAACGATTGAGAAAACAATCGTACTCCCTGCACAAATGGAAGCCGCCCAGGTTACTGTTAATCAGCCGCAAGCTTCAGCCCCTAGACAGCCTGAAACGCCACAAGCTTCAGCACCCCAACCGTCAACACTAAGGCAGCCTGCGACACTCCAAGCTTCAGCACCAAAACATCCTGAAGCGCCGAAAAAAACGTCTGTAGCGAATGTTGCTGTAAAAGCTAATCCTAAAATTCTCTCTTCAGCTGAAAAGCTAAAGCCAACCTCGCTTGTTCCTCTTCAGGCTCATCCGAAAGCCATGCCTGTTCCTGAGGATAATCAAGCTTCTTCTCTACCAAAAGAGCAGACTCCTCAAAGGAAAATTGTCTCATATTCAGACGCTGCAAATGACAGTTCACCTTTAGGACTTCTAGCACCTGATCAAGCAGTTCATAGTCAAAGATGGTATCTCTATTCAGCAGCTACCCGGGGTTTGAGGGATTTTCCCGATCGTATACATGTCGTAAGTATGGAAGGGAAGAACCCGAATCGCGGAGAGGAGGTTAAGAATCTTCTCGTAAAAATGGGTATTGAGCCGGCAAAAGTTAAACTCATCCATGCGGCCGGGGACGAAAACCAAGCAGGAATCATCTATATCTTTGCTGGAGGTTGAAGGTCCTATCTACCTTCCTCACGCGTCCTATCGGGAGAGGGTTTATATGATATTTGGACGGGCCCTGAATAATTTTTAGATCCCGCAGCAAGTCCGGGATGACAGCGTTGTGGTTATTTTTCTTTATGATAAGCAGACTTTTCAAACTGGGTAATATTGTTAGTGAGCTTTCGTCCTCTTACCTTGTCATCCCAGGGCAAGCCCGGGAGCGTAGCTCGTATGGATGTACTCCCTGTCATTACTGCGAGCCCTTCACCACACTGGAAGAAAGGGAAAAGTAGGAAATGAATTAAAATTTTAACCCACTCTTCCCTACATATCCACATAATTGGGCCCTGATGCCCCTTCAGGAGGTGTCCAGGTGATATTTTGGGTAGGGTCCTTAATCTCACACGCCTTACAATGAATGCAGTTCTGAGCGTTGATTTGAAGGGCTGCGCCATGGGTGCCTTCGACAAGCTCATAGACTTGTGCAGGACAGTAGCGACCCTCAGGGAAATCATAAATCTTAAAATTTACAGAAATTGCTTTTTGTGGTTTTTTTAAGCGCAAATGATTCGGTTGATTTTCCTTATAGCTAATATTTGATAGATAGAGGGATGAAAGTCGATCAAAGGTCAGTACGCCGTCCGGTTTAGCATAAGAGATCTTAAAACATTCAGCTGCTGGTTTGAGCCGTTTATAATCCTTATGGTTTTTAAGTGTCCAGGGACTTTTTCCTTGCATGATTGTTTCGAAAACTGCGTTCACAAGCCCAAATATGAGCCCTTTTCGAAAACCAGGTCGGATGTTCCGAACTTTATAAAGCTCCTTATAAACCCAGCTTTTTTTAAGCCGTTCTTGATAGGCATAGGGGGCATCATTTCTTAAATGATCATAAAGAGCCTCAGCCGCAATCATGCCTGATTTGAGGGCAGTATGAGACCCTTTTATCTTGGCCACATTTAGAAATCCTGCCGCACATCCAATCAGAGATCCTCCAGGGAATTCCACCTTAGGGATGGATTGATATCCCCCCTCATTTAACGCGCGTGCACCATAGGAGAGCCGTTTTCCACCTTTTAAAAGAGGGCGGATGGCAGGATGGGTTTTAAATCTTTGGAATTCTTCAAAGGGATTCAGATAAGGATTTTCATAATCAAGGCCTACAACAAATCCTAATAAAAGCTGGTTGTTATCCATATGATAGAGAAAGGATCCCCCATAGGTATCATAGGATAAAGGCCAGCCTACAGTATGGATGGCAAGTCCCGGTTTACTCTCTTTTGCATCAATTTCCCAAATTTCCTTAAGGCCTATCCCATAGGTTTGAGAATCGCAGTCCTTATCTAACTTATATTTTTTGATGATCTGCTGGGTGAGGGAACCGCGGCATCCCTCAGCCAACAGGGTCATTTTTCCATAAATTTTAACTCCCTCTTGGAATCGGTCTGTGGGGTTACCTTCTCGATCAAGACCTTGAGGGCCCGTTTGAACCCCAATAACCTTATCATTTTCATCAAAAAGGCATTCAGTTGCAGGGAAACTGGGATAAATTTCAACGCCTACTTCCTCTGCTTCTTTTGCAAGCCACCTGCAAAGAGATCCCAAACTGGCTACATAATTCCCTTTGTTTTTCATTTGAGGAGGTGTGGGGAGAGAAAAGGCGTGCGCGGAGGTCAAAAATAAAAATCGATCCTTTGTGGCAGGCGTGGTGAGAGGCGCACCCCTTGTTTTCCAATTAGGGAAAAGCTCCACAAGGGCTCGAGGTTCAATGAGCGCTCCCGAAAGAATGTGACTCCCTACGGACGCGCCTTTTTCAAGAATACAAACCGTCAAGCTAGGATCAAGTTGTTTGAGGCGAATGGCGCACCCTAATCCTGCAGGCCCCGCTCCAACGATGATCACGTCATAGTTAAATTCTTGTTCGCGCATACATGTCCCTTATTCACATTTCTTTTGGCAATTCTATAATCAATCGAGAATATTCCCCTACCTTACTGTCTGCGGTTAGCCGGCCATGATGCTGGCGTACAATAATATCATGACTTAAGGAAAGGCCTAAGCCTGTTCCTTTTCCGGCTCCTTTTGTTGTAAAAAAAGGATTGAAGATTTTTCTAAGAATTGATGCGCCCATCCCTCTTCCATTATCCTGGAAGATAATGTCAATTCTTTCTCCTCTGGCCTGTGTTGTAACTTTTAATTCGGGTTGGTAATCGCCTCCCAGGGCAATTCGTTTTTCATTCATGGAAAAACAGGCATTATTGACAATGTTCAAAAAAACCCGCGTGAGTTCTGGCGAAAAACCTTGTATTATTCCAATGCTTTGATCAAAATTTTTCGTAATTTTTGCCGTAAAACTATGTTCCTGCCCTTGAAACCCGAAATAGGCAAGATCAACGGCCTGCTCCAACAGCTCATTGAAATTAAAGGTTGTCATCTCACCCGTGCCGCCGCGGGCGTGCGCTAGCATCGCTTTTACAATAGCATCAGCCTTTTCTGCATGTTCTCGTGATTTCGTCATATTCTGTTCAATTAGGTCAAAAAGTTCATTTTCATTTGAAATTTTTTCTTTTAATGCGTGAAGATACTCGAGAGAAAGGTCAGTAAAATTTATAATAAAGTTGAGTGGATTTTTGATTTCATGGGCAATACCTGCTGTTAAACTCCCCAGACTTGATAGCTTTTCTTGAACAATAATTTGATTTTTTGCCTTTTTTAAGGCTGTTAAAGTTTGTTCCAACTCCTGATTTTTTTGCTCTAATTGTTGCGTACGATTCTGAACCCGATGTTCTAGATCTTCTAAAAGGGTTCTATTTTCTGCAAAAATACGAGAGACAATATCAAACAAAGATTGCCACCTAAGGGGAAGATTTTTAGGCGTACTTTTGAGTCCTTTATTTTCTTTTTCAATATGTTTCACCAGCTTTTCAGAAGGAGAAATAAAGTTCCGCATCACAAGGAAATAGCCGATACCAACAACAACAATAAGGATGAGAGAGATCATAAAAATACCTTGGAGGGCATCATAAAAAGCGTCTAAAAAGATCTTGGACTTTGAATCAACATAAACCAAAAACCAAGGTGCGGTATGTAAATCCTTAACGTATACAACCGAGGGGCCCTCGAGAGAAAACCAGTTTGTCGGATGGTGAATTTCTTGATTAATCTTTTGAATCATTTCGGGGGAGAGAAACTCTTCAAGAGAAGTAATGGGGGAATTTAAATCAACTCCTTTTGTGGCTAGAACTTGATGCTCCTTATTGATTAAAAAAAGAGAACCCGATTCGGACGCAAATTGGTTTACCACTCGATTGAGCTCTACAAGGCTGAAATCAATAGAAATAACCCCTAAAAAATCTTTTCCATTGTAAATGGGAGATGAGTTTGTGATCACAGAGTGTCCCGTAATTTGATCCTTATAAACAGGGCTCCAAAAATTGCGATGATAGGGGTCTGAGTTTGAGATAGCCATTTGAAAAGAAACATTATGTTCAAGATTTTGTAGTGTGGCGGGGTTTACTGCTACCCAGGGGTAGAGAAGTTGAAAATTATTTTTAGAAATATAATATGCTCGCAAACCGCCGCGGATATTTTTTAACGCAACCTCAAAAAATGTATTCAGAAAGAGAGCCATGTTAATCTCATGTTTATGATCTTTCGAGAGCGACTCTATAGATCCCAGGCCAGAGAAATTTCCCACTGCTTCTTTGTTGACCTTTAAATCTTTAACATCTAAAGAAAAGAACTTTTTATCAGAAGAGTCTTTAATAAGAGGATAGAGAAAAGAGGTATGATTAAATTCTTTGATATAGATTAAAGAATTCTCCGCGGCCATTTTAAGTCCATTAACATATCCTTGCACGGCGCGTGATCGAAAGTTTATATTGATGGTATGCTCATCAAGTCGATTTTTAAGATCATTTAAAACAAGATTCTGATGACGCTGATATTGAAAATATTCAATGCCCAAGGTCACCAGTACCAGTACAAGGCCTGTAAGATAGGCAACTTTATAATAACCTCGGTGCAATTGGTTCATTTTTGTTTTTCTTGAACCTCATTAATATTAAATCCCATTCCCGGGAGAGCCATGATCTTATTGAGTGTAAGCCATTTATATTAATTTTCTTTTAACGGGCTTTTTAGATTTGTGCAAAGAATGTTACAATATATAAGTTGTTAACTTAATCATGTAAAATTTGTTTCCGAAGCTGGGGCGGAAAAATTAGATAAAAAAAGAGAACTTCTTTATCAATGCTCTCTGAAAGCAGCCCTCGATATTGAGCGTGAAAAGGAACTTAAGGGTTGTGATGCCATGAGTATGGAGGTGTAGGAACGGGAAAATCTAAAATCTATTCATTAATTTTTACTTCCCTTTCAAGCTTAGGATTTTCCTGGAGGATACGATATAGTATAACCGCACTTCTCACATCCTTTTGTAATCTTGAGAGCCTGAAGGTAATTCGAAAGGTCCGCACACATCATTTGCATGTTATTATAGGGAATTTCTGGGCAATCGGATGCAAAAACAGGTGTTCCATTACATGTTGCGCTTGCGTCTATTGAGAATGCAGTAAACATAGCCATAAGGCTGATAAGGGATAATATCCCTGATATCTCCATTTTACCTCACCTCTCTGAGCTCAAATGTTCTAACTTAAACTATAGTGAGTTAGTTTGAATTGGAGATTACATAGCCATCATGACCTCTCCAGACTGTCATGCTGAATTTATTTCAGCATCTAAAAAAGATCCTGAAATAAATTCAGGATGACACCTGAGGAGTTGAGGCATCTTCAACTTAATGCCCTATATATGAAAATTCTTAATTTTTCTTTAAGACCCTATCCACATTAACATGCCAAGTAGGGAGTAATGGACGAAGGAGAGTTAAGAATGGGGATCTACTTTCTTTTCAGCTTCCTCATCCTCTACCCATTCCCCGTGTTCCAAAAGATGTTGTTTTTGAAATTCTGCAGTCCTTGGGTCAGCTTCACCGGCAATGAGTTCCTCACCTTTAAAGAGAATTCCTAAAAAGGGGAGAGATTGGCGATTGCATTCTTCAAGGGCATCTTTGATGTACTCTGGGCGATCATCGATCAAAACAATTTGGGGGGGGCGTCCCGCCTTTAAAAAAGCAGCAATCACGTCACTTTTATTAAAAGAGCCCGTCATAAAGATCCCTTTCGTAAAGGTTGCGGGATAGGGATGAGAGGAATTCTTAACAAGCGTACCTTCGGAAATTCCAGGACAAGAGGGGGTAAAGGTGATCCCTAGTCCTTTTAATTCGTTATATCTCCACTGCTCCATGGAGGGGATAGCGCCCACCCGGCCCGTTTCTAGCTTTGTAAGAGCATAAACAGGATAGTTCTTTTTAAGGATGTTAATGAAATCGGGCCATTCATCAGAGACAAGCCTAATTTTTCGTTGTAACCGCCAGTGGCTCAGAATCCTCTCAACATGAGGAATTCGATCCCGTTGCTTTTTTATCTGATCAATGATCGTTCGAAAGGGACTGGAAGACCGAAAAACCTTTGACTGGGGTGTAATGAGCGTGTCATCCACATCGATAAAGATAACCGCCCCTTCTGATAGGTTCAAAAGGGCCCCTTTCACCTCAGAAACTGTCGTGGCTGTGATGATTTTATCATCACCCTTCAAAGCTAGTGGGGGGGTTGAGGGGGTCATGGATGCTCCTAAATATTTATTATCACTGATTTTGGGGAGATCGGCCTTGGCATTTGTACTGTATGATACAGAACACGCCTTTGAAATACCTTTTTTCTTCACTTTTCCCCCCGCAATCTCAAGGACTTGAGCTGTATTCTCGATAGGGCCAATGAGATTAAGGGAGTGGGGGGTGGTGTTTTCTGCTATAGCCACAATTTTACCCTTGCGGTTGATAAAAATGATGTCGAGGGAAAGGGGGGTGTTTTTCATCCACATGGTGACAGGATGGGGTTCGGGAAAGAGAAAAAGCATGCCTTCGTTCTCTCCTAGCTTCTCGCGATTCATCAGGCCTTTTTCCAGTTCCTGAGGGGTTTGAGAAAGTTCAACTTTAAAGGATATTTGAGCGTGAGGACAGGAAACCCTCAATTCAGTTGCCACGATTGGGGAGGAGAAAAAGAAGGAGAGTGGAATTAAAAGATAGGGCAGGATGCCTTTCATTTAATTGTCTCCTGACTGCATTTTTTCCCATTCCGCCGTCAGTCTACAAAATTCCTGGATGGAAAGGTTTTCCGCCCGACGCTCTGGATTAATATTCGCTTTTTCTAAAAGAACTTGAGGCGCCTCAAAAAAATTCTTTAAACTCGATCGTAGCATCTTCCGTCGTTGAGAAAAGGCAGCTTTGGTTACCTTTTCAAGCGCCTCCCACGAGACGCCTTCTCGCTGGAGACGGGGTGTAAGTTGGACGACTGTGGAAGTTACCTTAGGGGCTGGTATAAATGCCCCAGGAGGCAACTCAAAAAGTTTTTTGATATTGGCTTTCCACTGGCACATCACGGAAAGACGACCATAATCTGATGTATCATGAGGTGCCGTCAAGCGGGCAGCCACTTCTTTTTGGAACATCAAGGTTAAGCTCTCAAAATCATCCAAATGCTTTAAACAGTGGAGTAGAAGGGGAACAGAAATATTATAAGGCAAATTGGCAATGACAACCCGGGGGGAAGAACCAAGATTATGAAGAGGCAGCTCTAACGCATCTCTATTCATCAGGATCATCTCTCCCTGAAAATAATCGCGGAGGGTTTCCAGATGGGGGAGGCACCGCACATCCTGTTCAATGAGAATGAGTTGCTTGCAAGGAAATTTAATGATTTCACGAGTGAGCCCCCCGGGGCCTGGCCCTACTTCAATTACCGTGCGGCCTTCAAGAGGGCTAGCTGCTTTCACAATTCGTTCTAAAATATTTGGGTCGGTCAGAAAATTTTGACCTAAACTTTTTTTTGCTTTTAAGGAGCGAATAACTTCCTTTAAGGGCTGCATCACATGCGCATATCAATAAAAGCCTGGCGTCTTAAGTCGCGCAATTCTCGCCTAGCAAGGAGAGTATGCTTACGACCCGCGAGGATCTCAATTGCGTTATCTCTTGAAAATTCTTGGATTTGTGGAGATTCTTTCTCACAGACCATCAAGATAAGCGCTCCATCTTGGGTGAGCAAAGGTTCGCTTATTTGATTGATTTCTAAAGATATAATAATATTTTGGAGCGGTCCAGGGAAACTAGCTAAAGGCTCTCCTTTTGTTAGATGGGACGTTGCAGATGGGAATTTTTCCTTAGCTATTTTTTCAAAGGTAGGACAATTTTTTGCTGCTTTTCCAATTTCAGCCCCTTTTCTCATAATTTCTTTGGCCCTTTCTTCTGTGACATCTTCTGGAAAAGGAAGCAAAACCTGCTGCATAGTCAGAAGGGTCTGCCCTTCAGAACCAGGTAATTTTTGCTCGATAAATGCAATAATGACATATCCTTGGGAGGTACGAAGGGGCTGAGAAAGCTGGTTAGGGGACATTTGAGCAACAGCTTCGGCGATTTCGGGCTCTAACTGATCTTCTGTCAGCCAACCCATGTCTCCTCCCTGACTTGATGTCGCGGACCCAGAAAATTGTTGGGCTAGCGCCTGGAATTGAGCTCCCTTTTGGAGTTCTCCGTGAAGTTGGTTAAGTGTATTCTTTACTTCTTCTTCTTGAGAGGGAGTATCAAAGGGCAAAACAATTTCAGCCAAATGATATTGTTTTTTTGTTTCTTTTTCTTGTTGTAACTTTATTTCCTGCTCTATTTCCCAATCTGCTATTTGGAGCGAAGGAGAGAATTCAGAGTGTTGCTTTTTTCCGAGTTGATCTTCGAAGGTTTTAAGAGGATATTTCTCTCGAATAAAGATTAACCATGTTAGTTGCGCTCGTATTTGATCTTCAAAAATTTTTAAGGGAATGTTATTGTCTGCCAGCATCTTGGTAACGGTACCCGCAGCCATTCCATTGCTTTCTTCAATATCATTTATTGCGGCTTGAACGTGATCAGGGGCAATATCAATGCCGTATTGCTTTCCGATTTGAAGTTGCAGTTGCTCATCAATCATTCCCCGGAGCATTTGTGCTTTCATTTTCTCTAAGTTTTCTGTTGTTGGTTCTAGGCCAGAACTCAACGCCGCAAAACGGAGCCGATTCATTAAATCGGCTTGACTAATGATCGTATTATTGACAACAGCCGCAATGCGGGAGGAGGCTCTCGCTTCCCCCACGCCGATTAACAAACTGATTAGAATGAGGAAACAACGCATAAGATAATTCCTTTAGGATACTTTCTATGAGGGTAAAATAACACTTTATTTCTTCAAAAGGGAAGGAAAAATTGCAGAGTTTTTTAAATCCTGGACCCGGTCCTCGTGTAGGCGGAGATTGTTCCAGGATCTAAAAAAATTTTCCACAAAAAGAGGAGGTAAAAAGAAAACTTAAACCGACTGAATCCAGGCCAGAAGAGTGGCCTTGGACTGAACCCCAACTTTCGTTCCTACCATTTTGCCATCCTTGAAAAGCATTAACGTTGGAATCGAACGAACCCCGAGCATTGCGGGGGTTTCTGGATTTTCATCAATGTTTACTTTAGCAATAACAGCAGTTTCACCAAGTTCTGGGATCAGTTCTTCTAAAACAGGTGCGATCATGCGACAAGGCCCACACCATTCCGCCCAAAAATCAACCAGCACAGGCTTTTTTGATTCCATAACATCTTTTTTGAAAGAAGAGTCTGTTACTTTTAAAACGTCCATTGATGGGTTCCTTTTCTGATTTAAACTTGATTCTCAACAGTATAAAGCTTACTAGCCTTTTCGTCAATCAAAGGGGTTACCTTTTTTAGAAGATCGTCAGGTAACAGATCCAAACGAGGCAAATGGGTCCATAGAAGGCCACAAATAATGGGGTGTTGAGGATAAACCTGAGAAAGGGCTACCTGATAAAGAGCCATTTGGCGCACATAGGTCTCGGGAATATCATGCAGGCCTTCTGGTACGTGGGTATGGGTTTTGAAATCAATACAGAGGATATGATCGTCCGCCATGACCAGGCGATCAATCTGACCAGAAAGCACAAAATCCCCCACCGCTCCCACAATAGGAACTTCACCTTGAGAACGAGGCCCGAAGAAATCGGGATAAGCATCAAAAACGCGTGTTACACTTTTAATCATCCCAAGGGCTATATCTGGCGGGATTTGTTCTCTTTCCAAGTACCTTGAGGCTATGATTTTGCGTTTGTCTTTTGAAACAAGGGCAAGTGTTTCTAATAACTTATGGATAAGGACCCCCCGTGGGGCTGCAAAGGCACCAAAATCAGAAGACCTAAATGTACCGTCATCTTTTTCTTCAGAAGGTCGCAACAATTGAGGAGAGATCTCTGGAAGGGGAGGATTGTTGAGCCAGGTTGGCATCAAGAAAGCGTCTGGTTTTTCGGGTGATAGAAAAGGGGCTTCGCTTTTATGACCCGCAGAAAGGCGCCACCCTGTCCCAGATAAGTCTCCATCAGCGGGAAAATCAACTTCTTCTCCAACTTTCTCCATTCCTCGGGTGACAAGATCATACCAGGAATCTTCTGCGCTGCCTTCCCACCCACAAACGTAAAGGGCATCTTCCGCTCGGGTGAGGGCTACATAGAGCAGACGGTTATGCTCTCCTTGCTGTTTCTCCCGGAGTTTTTGTTTCAATTCTTTTGTGAGAGGGATGTCTTTTGCTGCAGGTGGCAACCACACCAATGAACCTTCATGAAATTCAAAGGGTGGAAGCTCGGAAGGAATTTGAGTTGTATCAGGAAGAAACACGATAGGAGCTTGCAGTCCCTTCGATCCATGAACTGTCATGATTCGAACCTGATGGCTTTGATCAAGGTCACGCTTAAGTTCAATAACCTCTTGGGAAATCCAGTAAAGAAAACCCTGGAGAGAGGGGGTTTTGTCCTCCTGAAAATTCACGCAGAGATTTAAAAACTCATCGAGGGAGTCAAGGCATTCGGGCCCTAGGCGGGTCTGCCATTTTTTCTTACCCCCAAGGGGGCCTAAGATATAACTAAACAAGGAAAATGGCGTCAAAAAATCAACTTTCGTAAGCAGATCGCTTAAAAGGGATTTTACGTCCGCATAAGATTCATCATTTTGTAAGCGTTTCCATAGAGTGTCCTTGGGAGGAGCATATGGACTTCGTCCATATAAGTTTAGATCCCGGATCGAGTCCGGGATGACAGCGTCGGGGTTTTGTGTGTTTCTAAGAAGAAATGCATTCAAATCAACAGGCGGTTGTCGTGGAGTTTCAACACTCTTCGCTGTCATCCCGGACTTGATCTGGGATCTCTTTTGGATGCTGACAAGCTTAAAAAGGTCCTCATCAGATAGGTTACAAAGAGGGCCCTTCAAAACGGTGGCAAGCGTTAGGTCATCTTCAGGAAGTAATAAAAATTCACCGATTTTTAAAAGGTCCTGAACCGCTAAACTGTCGAGCAGCCAGAGGCGATCAATACCCGCAACGGGAACCTCATGCTCTTTAAGGACGCGGATGAGCGTATCCACGAAGGCCGTCCTCCGCCGCACCAAAATAAGGATATCACCAGGTGATGTGAGCCGGACAAGGGGGCCGGAACCAGTAAGCCATCCTTGAATAGTTTTAGCTATGACTTTGGCCAACCGGCGTTGCGGTGAGTCAGGGTGTCGTTGAGTCAGGGGCGGGCTCCAGGATTCTAAGGACTCCTCCTTTTCCTTCTCGATAAGGGGCCATACCTCGACATGACCGGCTGATTCTTTTCGAAAGGGCAAATGATAGAGAGGATGAGAGAGCAGAGGACAGCCAGAAAAAACTGCATCCACAACGGCAAGGACTTGCGGCGTGGAACGGAAGGAAACCGTTAGATCAATGTCCTTCCAGGTTTGTCCGGAATTTCGCGCAAATGTGCTGAGATCTTGTTGCATCTGAGCAAAAACGGCCGGGTCTGCCCCTTGGAAGCTATAGATGGATTGTTTCCCATCTCCCACAATAAAAAGGGTGCGTTTGCGGGTCTCATCCACAAAATTTGCATAAAACTCTTCTGCAATGGCGCGAATAACTTGCCATTGGGTAGGACTTGTATCTTGAGCTTCATCAACGAGGATGTGATCCAGACCGCCATCAAGCTTGTACAAAACCCAATGGCAGCCTGGATTCTTTAAAAGAGCCGCGGATTTGAGAATCAAGTCTTCATAGTCTAAAAGGGATTGCTTCTTTTTAAGGGCTTCATAGGTCTCTAAAAATGCTTGGCCATAGTTTAGGAATGCTTCTGAGACCGTGGATATTTCCAGCGTGTGGCGGGCAATGAGCCACTGTTCCAGACGCGCACCTTCCTCCTCTAAAAGGTCCTTAAAGAGAGGAGCTTTGAGGGCCGCTTTTTGGGTCAGCAGGCATGCGCGTTTTTCGCCCTTTTGAGTAAGGAAGAGGGAGAGATAGTCTTCGTATCTTTGAATTTTTTCTTCTTCTGGGAGGGATAAGAAGTGGGCAAGGGTGTGTCCCCTTATTTGATCAGTGGGGCTGCCCTCTTCAAAAATAAAGAGGTTTGGTTTGAGTTGCTCAACAGGGATTGGGGTGATGAGGGCGTGGAGGAGGTTATTCTCCACATTCCCAACGGGCGTCATTCCCGCGAAGGCGGGGACCCAGGTGGAATTCATATCTAGGGTTCCTAGGTTCCCACCTTCGTGGGAATGACGCCCGTGTTGGGAGAACCGATCCCGCGACTGCAATACAAACCCATTCAGTTCCTCCAAGGTGTGTTCACTGAAACGGAGAATGAGCTCATGATGACGGGGATCCTCCATCACCCTATGAGACGCCGTTTTTAAAAGTGTTTGCCGCTGCGTATCATTCATCACCTCAAAAAAAGGGGAAAGGCCCGCTTCCAAGGGAAAGCGTTTGAGAAGGGACTGGCAAAAGCTATGGATGGTTTGAATTTTTAATCCTCCAGGCGTATCCAGCGTCAGTCCAAAAAGGGTGCGCGCCCGTGTGAGCTTTTCATCAGAAGGAGAAATCCCTTGCAGATTTTCTAAAGATTGGCGCAACTCAGGTTCAGGCAAAATCGTCCACTCACCCAAGCGCACCCGCACCCGATTGGCCATCTCAGCAGCAGCCGCCTTCGTAAACGTAAGGCATAAAATACGTGTCGGATCACAACCTTCAAGCAACAGGTTTAGTACCCGATCAGTCAAAACCTTAGTTTTCCCCGACCCGGCAGAAGCCGCAACCCACACAGAATGATGAGGATGGGCAGCGAGTTGCTGGGATTTTCCCGCGATTTGGTGAGGCATTACGATTTTCCCCATTCTTGAAGACGGGCGAGTTGCTCGTAATCATTGTATCGCAAGGCCTTACTGGGCAGAGGGCGAGCTGGATAGGGGATTCGTTCATCCTCAAACAAGATCACCATGCGTTTTAACCCTTCAAGGGCTTTGACGGACCGTTCATGAGGGTCGCCGGAAAGAGTACGCACAATACCTCCTTCACGATCACCTTTCAACCACCAAAACTGTAGGCTTTCAATGGCGGTGGTCGTGATGCCATCAAACCCTTTCGCCAAGGCAATCGCCCCCTCCAAAGGAAGTTGGGGAGAAAAACCAAGGGTCACATCCTGCTCTGAGGGTGGCATGCCCGTTTTATAATCCAGAATCCGCAGACGACCATCAGGCAGCAGATCTATCCGATCAGCCTTTGCCGTACACTCAAAGGGACCTTGGGGCGTGTTAAAGGTTAGGCGGCCTTTGACCTCCGTAAAGGTTTGGGTGCCAGAAAGCCGAGTCGCTTTCTCGTGGGTAATGAACCACTGGGCTAAATGCGTAAAGCGCGGCCACCAGAAAAGTTTGACGGAAGAGCTTTCTTCAAAGGGGTCAAAAAGGGTTTTGCCAATAAATAGAAGGATTTCCAGGCTATCCTTATGATGAGGATCCTTACAAAGTTTAAAGAATTCTTCAAAAATCTTATGAAGAAGGGTGCCGCGATCCGCAGGGCCTACTTCCGCATTCAGAGGATCAAGGGGCGCCAGTCCAAGAATTGTTCGTGCATAAAGGGCATAGGGATCCCGCATCCAGGTTTCAATTTGGGTGACGGAAAGACGTCGTGGACGCAATGAAGCAGGCGGAGAAGGAAGAGGCGGACTTGGGGTTTTGTACGCATCTGGTTGATCGAGGTGTTTGACCCACTCCAGCACCCTCGGCTCTTCGGGGAATGCAAGGTTCCAGGACTTTAAGTACACATCTAACCGTTCAAGCCAGCGGCACGCGATGGTGGGGGTCCCATCAATCTTTAAGGAGCGGGTCAAATAGACCTTGGGACGAGCGAAGGCTTGACCAAAGTCATGGGCAGAAAGCCCAATCCGTCTTTCAAGGGGAGGAAAGCCCAGCTCTTTCCGCATGGGACGATTGAGCCAAGGATCCAGACCGATTTCCGGTGGCCAATTGCCCTCATTCAGGCCCCCTAGAATCATGACGTCCGCGTGAAAAAGACGCGCTTCGATTGTGCCGAGGATGGCAAGGCGGGGATGCCGTTGAGGATGGAAGCGAAGTTTTTGGCCGCCCATAAATTCTTTAAAAACAGATGCATATTCTTTTAAAGTGAGGGCAGGAAATTCGTATGTAGCTTTTTTTAGGTCGTTAAAGAAAGTTTTGAGCGCCTCCCCCTTCACGCCCTTCCAGAGTTGACAAGCTCCTTTGTCATCTCTAGAGAGAGCTTCAGCCACCGTAACGTGCAGAGACAAGAGGTGTTCTAAGGGCGCTTTATTTATTTCTGTGAAGGGGAAAAAGAGATCTTGAAATGTTTTGAGCCAGGGGGTGTTATCCTCCCGACGATCTCCCCCACTAGCGTCATCCCGGAATTTAGAAAATCTTTGCGTTAGCTTAGCTTTTCTTAATGTCCGGGACTCAGGAGTATTTAAATCAATATTTTCCTGGGTCCCCACCTTCGCGGGGATGACGCTAGTTGGGTGTGCGCGAGACGTCCCCCGCAAAACACGTTTCTCAAACCGACGAACCTTACTCCGCGAGGTCAAATGGCACAGAGGATGCTTCAGTAAAGATAAGAGAGCGATTTGGTCTTGAGGATTCGCCGCAAACTCCACACACAGATTAAGGAAAACACCAGGGGGGGTTTGATTCAGAGGCTCACCCGCTGAACTGTCGATGTCAATCGCCCATCGTTTGAGCTCTTCCCTCACCCGCTCCGTGAGTTTTAAATCGGACGTTATAAGAGCAATGCGTTGATGGGGAATTTCAAGCTGTTGACGAAGTAAAATAGAAATCGCAAGGGCCTCTTCTTGGGGAGAAGGACACAAAACCCGGTACACCCCTTCAAGAGCTTTTTCAGGCGAAGGTCCCGTCGTTGAAAAGGAAGGCTTCAACGATTGGGCAAAAAGATGCACACGTTCAGGACATTGGGCTCTCTGCCCCTGCAACCCACCCCAGAGCTGAATCTCCGACGGCAGTAGATTCATTTTCTGCAAAAATTGGGTGGGAGCATATTGAGGATGACACGGAGAAAGGGATCTAACTTCTTCCTTGGTTAAGGTCGTATCCAGGCCTGGTAAAATGATGGCCCCTTGGGGCATGTTCGCGATGGCCTGAAGGAGCGTACAGGTGGCCGGCATGGTTCCTGTAGATCCCGCTGCCATTATGGGGTGAGAAGGTGGCGATTTTTCCCAACGCCCTATGATTTTCTGCACCAGCTGATGGTGGCGGGTGTGAGGCTCGATCACCCCTTTTTCTTCTAAAATTTTTGGCCAGTGGGTTGTAATGATCTCAAGAAAATCGAGAGTGAGCTGCCAGTGACTTGCAAATTCAGAAGGCACAAGATGCAACAATCCTTCCCACGGCACATTTTCAATCACCGCTTGATCCATCAAGCTCACAAGGCTTTTCGCAAGCTTAAGGGAAAGGGCGGGGGTGGAGGGAACGCCCGATTTTTCCGCATATTCTTCAATAAGCTTCGTCAAGAGGCTCAGACGGTTAAAAGGAGGCAAAAGAGGAGGTAATCCATCCTCATCTATGGGAGAGTGTATGAACGCTTCATCCTCATCCAAATCCCCCAGAGGGGTCAACTTAGGAAGGAGAAAACATCGCGTCTTCTCATGACGCAACATGGCTCTCCGCACTTCAATACAGGCGCGCCGTGTAGGCAGAAACACTTCCATTTGACTGAGGGCAAAGGGATCTTTTTTGCTCAGCTGCAGGAGGCCGATGGCAAAACTTTCTAAGAATGAATACTCGGAGGGGATGTTATAAACGTTTGGCATTTCCATTCTTTCTTGTGAGGTAGAGAGATTAATATAACTTAATCACTGCCAAGGCTAATAAAAAAATAAATGATAAGTATAAGATAAAAAATATATAACCCATAATAATGAACACTCCATCCTTTTCAGTTGTGCCAAGGCTGAAAAGAATAATACACCCCCCAAATATGAAATTACTTAAGGGAATCGGGAGAATTAATAAAATCGCCAAAAGGAAAATAGCGATTCCGTTCATGACTTCCATAATTCCTGTAGTCATAAAAGATCTTCTAGGTTTTAAAAAGCGTTCCAATTTAATGATGTAAGGAAGAGCTGCCTCGATAACTTTAGAAATTTTTTCATGAGATATTGTGTGGTGGGCAATGAGTTTGGGAAGCCAAAGAGAACCTCTTCTACAGATCATTTGTACAGCAAAAATGAGAATAGGAATACTAAAAACAAAGGCAATGCCAGGAATGACAGAAAAAGGTAAGATCGCGGGTAAGGAAAAAAGTAATATGGCCACACCAAAGGCTCTTCCTCCCAGCATATGGACGAGGTCTTGATAGGTTAGGGTGTGATTCGATGGTTTATCGTGAACAATTTTGAGAAGGATTTCAGAAGACCGTTTGTGAAGTTTTTTCATGTGTTTCCAAGCTATGCACTGAGAAAGGGCGTAAGTCTATAAAGTATAGTTTTTTTTTGCCGTTTGATCAATTGATGATCACCAAAATATTTTAACTAATTGCTTCTCACCAACTCATAAAGGGCCAACGCCATCGCGATGGATACATTGAGGGTGGGGAATTCAGGATCGGTGGGAAGTTTCGTCATATAGTCGCACTTTTCCTGTGTGAGGCGCCGCAGCCCCTCTCCCTCTGCGCCCATAACGAGGGCAAGTTTGGGGGGCAGGTCGGCTTTAGAAAGAGTTTTAGGGGCTCTTTCATCCAGGCCTAGGGTCCAAAAACCGTCCTCTTTCAGGTCATCCAAGGTGCGGGCGAGGTTTGTGACCTGCCATATAGGCAAAAGCTCGAGCGCCCCTGAAGCGGCTTTGGCCAATACGCCACTTAAGGGAGGGGCATTGCGGTCCGTCATGATGATTCCTAAGGCGCCCAACGCCCGCGCTGTTCGAATGATCGCTCCCACATTGTGAGGGTCTGTGACTTGATCCAAAACAACTAGAATCCCCGCATCCTTGTGGCGTAAAGCCGGCAAAGAATGCTCGGGCAGCGGCGCAACCTCCATGGCGATGCCTTGATGAACTGCGCCTTCAGGCAGCATGCGGGAGATCGAATAGGCATCCATAATTTCAGTTCTAATGGAAGGGTCCTCTGCTTTGAGAGCGAGCTCTTTAGCATTTGATTGGGTAATTACAAGGCGAAAGCAACGCCTGTTGGGATTGGCAAGGGCTGCATGGCAGGCATGAATTCCCCAAAGCCACAGACGATTAGGATTTGAGGGTTGGGAACGTTTTTTGACCATAATGATTATTTTTTAACCTCAAAAATAGCTTCTACTTCAACTGCCACGCCGAGGGGCAATGCATTCACACCAACAGCTGCGCGCGTATGGTGACCCTTTTCGCCAAAAATCGCAACCATAAGATCGGAGGCTCCATTCATGACCTGTGATTGCTCCTTAAAATCATCCGTTGAATGAATAAAGCCCCCTAAACGAACACAGCGGATAATTTGAGTCCCGTTTTCTTCGCACGCTCTTTTCAACTGAGCGAGAATATTCAAAGCGCAGAGATGGGCGGCTTTTTGCCCATCTTCAATAGAAAAATCGCGTCCTAGCTTTCCAATATAGTTTATTTTTCCGTTCCAAGACGGTATTTGGCCAGAGATAAACACGAGAGATTCAACTTTTACGTAAGGAACATAATTGGCCAGAGGAGGAAGTTGGGTGGGCAAAGAGAGACCTAATTCCTGCAGTCGTGATTCAATCATAGCATTCAACCTTTTTTATTCTGTATACTCTTTTATGATGATATAACTACAGGCCAAAATATGCTAGTACAACGATTGTGGGGTGTGATATTTAGCAGGTTGTCATTGCGAGCGAAGCGTAGCACCCCGGAGCTGCAAAAAAACTAGATTGCTTCGCTTGTAGGAGAACATTGCTAAATATAAAAACAAGGGGAAAAATGATAAAAAATATTGGTGTTATTGGCTCAGGCCAAATGGGGAGCGGTATTGCTCATGTGGGCTTACTTGCGGGCTATACGGTGTTCTTAAGTGATACATCAGAGGAGATTCTCGAAATAGGTCTTCAGAAAATTAGCCAGAATATGGACAGACAAGTATCCCGCGGGAAGCTATCCGTTAAAGAAAAAAGCGATGCTCTGGCAGGCCTCCATCATTTTGTAGGGTTAGAGGGCCTTAAATCCTGTGATCTTATCATAGAAGCCGCGACAGAAAATGAAGAGGTCAAAAAAGAGATCTTTCGGAAACTTGTTCCTTTTCTTTCACCCCATTGTTTGTTGGCAACCAATACATCCTCAATTTCTATTACAGCCCTAGGCGGGGCAACCGATCGGCCTGATAAATTTATGGGTATGCATTTTATGAATCCTGTCCCCGTGATGCAACTCGTTGAACTTATTAAAGGAATTGCGACTTCGACTGCAACGTTTCAGTCTATCCAAGATGTGGTCAAACGGCTGGGAAAGAAAAGTGTCTTATCGGAAGATTATCCGGGCTTTATCGTCAATCGTATTCTGATGCCCATGATTAATGAGGCGGTCTATGCTCTTTTTGAAGGTGTGGGAACCATTGAATCGATTGATAGAGGCATGTGCTTAGGGACCAATCACCCCATGGGCCCCTTGGAACTTGCGGACTTGATCGGCCTTGATACCTGTGCGTCTATTATGGAAGTCCTTTACAACGGTCGGGGCGGCAGTAAATACAAGCCTTGCCCTCTCCTCGTTAAATATGTAGAAGGAGGATGGCTTGGGCGAAAAACAGGCCGCGGTTTTTATGATTATACAGGGGAACAACCTGTTCCCACCCGTTAGGTAAGAGAGGGAAGTATGCAACCTATTGAATCGATGAGCTTTGAAGACGCATTAAGAGAGTTAGAAGCGATTGTCCGTCGTCTTGAAGAGGGAAAAACAAACTTGGAAGACGCCATGGCTGCTTATGAAAGAGGGGCGGCTTTGAGGGCACATTGTGAGAAAAAGCTTAAAGACGCCCGTCTTCGGGTTGAGCAAATTGTGGTGGGGGTGGATGGCGTGATTACGAAGAAGGAAAGCGATCTTGAGGTATAGATTATGATTTTTAGATCCCGGATCAACTCCCGGATGATAGTGTCAAATAATGTATTCTCTATTAATAAGCAGTAGGATCAGATCTAACAATGGTTGATTATAGAGACGCCCCACCCTCCGCTGTGATCCAGGTCCCTGCCTTCGCGAGGATGATCCTGGACCTAAAAAATTCGGCATAAGATATAGAAGGTGTGAGAAGATCATGACGACGAAACCCGCATTTCTCCAACAGCTCAAAACCTTCAGCAAACAAATCGAAGACGTCTTAGAGCATATTCTCCCCCCACCGGCTACGCGCTTGCATGAAGCGATGCGCTATAGCGTCTTAGGCGGTGGCAAGCGTCTTCGCTCTTTTTTTGTGTGGGCCGCTTCCCAACTTTATGATGTAGAGCCAACACAAGCTCTCAAGGCAGCAGCTGCACTAGAACTAATCCAATCCTATTCCCTCGTGCATGACGATCTACCCTGTATGGATAATGCGGATATGAGGCGGGGAAAGCCCAGCTGCCATAAAGTTTTTGGAGAAGCAACCGCTACCCTTGTGGGGGATGCGCTCATACCGCTGGCTTTTGAAACCCTTTCCTCCCTCGATGTGACACCTCAGATTCGCCTGGAACTCATTGAAAGTTTGGCCCATACCATTGGCTCTACAGGTTTGGTTGCGGGTCAAATGAGGGATTTAGATCAGGAAGAATGGCCTCGAACTTTTATGGGGCTTGTTGAACTGCAGTATCTTAAAACGGGTATTTTGTTCGGATTTGCTATGGAAGCGGGCGCCATCTTAGGAAGCGCTTCTGTTACTGAGCGAAATTCTTTAAAAGCCTATGGAATTCTTTTTGGCCAAGCCTTTCAAATGAAGGATGATTGGCTGGATGGCCATGGGGACGAAGCGACGCTTGGAAAGCCTGCGGGGCAAGATGCAGAGAAGTTTACTTTCCTTACCTTGCTTGGTCCGGACCTTCTGCATGAAAGAGCAGAAAATTCCATTACCGAAGCCATTCGCGAGCTTCACTCTTTTGGAGAGCGGGCTGCTCCCTTGAGGGAAGCAGCTTTGTATGTGATGACGCAGGGGAAGTAGGGGTATAGTTCTTCAATAACTTGTCCTAAATATTTCACCACCTAACAAATTTTTTGTGAATAGGACAGTATTCTGGCGAGTGTCGTCCCCGTGTTCCCCGCTTCTGCGCCCCAGTATCTCGGGCTAGAGTTTCTAATCGTTCTTAAAGAAAAGTTTTAGAAACTCTAGCCCGTGTTTTCTTTAAAACTGCAATGGCCCTCCCGGTCTTTAAACGCGCGATTCATGCAATCATCTTTATCTGGCGACTTGAATGTGCCCCTGTGCACGCACGTGCACAGACCATCAGCGTAGGTGGGACTTAGACTGCTGATCAGATACGTACTTATAAGCAGTGAGAACGCCAGAACACTGACATCAAATTTTCTAAACATGTGAATCTTCCTTGTTGTTTGTTTCTATCTGGAGAGCAAACGTCACGCATACGGACGGGATCTCTCATCCTCAGTCTATCCCATTTTGATTAAGATGTGATTAACAACGGGATCCCCGCCGTAGCATAGGACAAGCCTTGTGGCCAAGATGCAGAGAAATTTACGTTCCTTACTTTACTTCGTGCCGACCTTCTTTATGAGAGAGCCGGGCATTATATTACGGAAGCCATCCGGGAGCTCTAACCTTTTGGAGAGCGGGCTGCTTCTTTGCGGGAAGCAGCCTTGTTTGTAGTTTCTCAGGGGAAATAGAGTCAAGATTTAATCTCTCTTAGGATTGAATTCCCCGCCGTTTGCGGCGACAATTTCAACTCTCTTTTCTAAACTCGATACCCTGCTGCTTGCAGCGGGGTTATTCATTTGCACTCATATCATTCACTCTCCCTAACCCTTCTATAAGCTTCCCTCAATTGCTCAAATTCTTGCCGGACGTGAAAGGCCATGACGTCGATCTGATTAATCTCATAGGAGAGGCGATGATAACGATAGGCCAATTTCTCAAGTTCTTCAATCGTATGGCTGAGTTTATCAAAACGTTGATTTAGGTGCTTCAAAGAAGCATGCGAGTGGTTTATGATCTGATCAGGCATGATCAATCCTCCTTTTAAGGGTTATCGTGTTTAGTGAGCGAACAGGGGGCCAAGCCCTGTTCGCCACGCCGATGATTTTATCACAATCAAATTCCAAAGCAACTAAAATTTTTTGGTATGTGTTTAATTTAATTCATTTTATTAAAATGAAAAAAGAATTTTGTAGGTGGCTTCTATCTTCGAGAAATGAATTTTGTAACTATTCACCACGCGGTGTCATCCTTGGGCTAGAAAAGTCTTGTTTTTCTTTGAAAAACAATGGCTTTTCTTGATCCGAGGATCCAAAAGTTCAAATATGATGGATCCTCGGATCAAGCACCTCTTAAGAATTTTCTTTGAAAATTCAAGAGGTTATAGTCCGAGAATGACACAGCGGGGTAATAAGCTGAATGGTTGCTAAATTCCCTTGTAATATATTTTATACATTGTGCTATAATCTTGTATCATTAAGGGACTGAAAATGCCCAAGGAAATTGAAATGAAAAAAAGCTAAAAGGCTAAAAGGCTATCTTGATCAGATGCGTCGCTTTCAAGAAGAGACAGCATATCTCTCTCGATCCCATAAGAATCTTAAAAGATTACTGAACGCTCTCAATAGAAAAGAAGGAAAAACCCTCGATGAAGTTCGAAAAGAACTTGGAATTTGATCCATTTCCTTTAACCCTTTCTTAACCATAAGACCCCACTATGAGAATAAGTCCACCACCATAAAAACGATAAGAACATGACACCGAATGAACCGGCAAAAGATTTCATAAACCCGTGGGAGGATTTTTTACAGTCCTATCAGGAACAACACACCCAGATGATGGGTTCATTCCTGGCGGGGATGGAGTCCTGCCTGGCCATGCCCGTTGCTGCTTCTTCCGCTCATATAGGGGACGTGCTCGTTAAAGCAACGCAAGCCCTAGCAGAAGATCCGTCTAGCTTTCTCAAAGCTCAGGTAGAGCTGGTAGAAGACCTGGATGCGTTATGGGAAAAGATGTTATCCATTGAAACAAAAGTAACTTCTGAGCAGCCTGCCGATCGGCGTTTTCGCCATCAGGCTTGGGAGACGGTTCCCTACTTTCTATTCATAAAAGAGTATTACCTGATTACGTCTCATTGGCTTGAAAAAATGGTTTCGGAAATCGAAGGGCTTGATGAAAAAACGAAGCATAAGGTGCGGTTTTATATCAAACAGATAGTGGATGCGGCCTCTCCCACAAACTCTCCCTTTACCAATCCAGAAGTTTTAGAAGAATTTGTCAAAACAAAAGGGGAGTCCTTAAGGCAAGGGTTAGAAACTCTTTTACACGATATGGAAACGGGTCAAGGGATGAAAATGACCGATCCGTCTGCTTTTGAGCTTGGAAAAAGCGTGGCCTTGACCAAAGGGGAGGTGGTCTTTCGCAATCATCTATTTGAATTGATTCATTATACACCTCTTACAAAAGAACAGCATGCTGTGCCTCTTCTTATTATTCCCCCTTGGATTAACAAGTATTACATTTTTGATTTGAGCGCCTCCAATTCGTTTGTCAAATGGTTGGTGGAGCAAGGCCACAATGTCTTTATCATTTCGTGGGTAAATCCCGGGTCTGAGCATGCATCCATGACTTTTGAGGATTACCTCCTTGATGGCGCGTATCGTGCGTGTGAAGTTATCGCATCCCTCACAAAAAGCCCCTCCCTGAATACGATGGGGTATTGTGTGGGAGGGAATTTGTTGACAGCCTTAAACGCCTACCTTGCAAAGGTGCCTGCCCCTTTTACCCTTCAGACCATGACCCTTCTTGCAACTGTTGTTGATTTTGAAAAAATGGGGGACCTAAGGGTTTTTGTGGATGAAGACTACCTACAGCATGTGGAGCAAACGATGTCCCAGAATGGGTTTTTAAAGGGGGAAGCTCTCAAATCCCTTTTTAGCTTGTTGCGTCCGAATGACTTAGTGTGGTCATTTTTTATTAAAAATTACTTCCTTGGACAAGTTCCTCCTGCCTTTGATTTCCTTTATTGGAATTCGGATTCAACCCGTCTGCCGGAGGGGCTTCATGGATTTGTTCTTCGGAAATTTTTTCAAGAAAATCTTTTTATGAAACCGGGAGGCATCAGCATTAAGGGGATTCCGCTTGATTTGAAAGAAATTATGACACCTGCTTTCCTTCTCTCAACTTCTGAGGATCATATTTCGCCTTGGCAAAGCAGCTATCCCGCGGTTCATCTTTTTAAAGGACCAGTAGAGTTTGTTCTGGCAGGTTCTGGACATGTAGCCGGTGTCGTTAATCCCCCTTCAAAACATAAATATGGTTTTTTTACGAACACTTCTTTTCCGGATCAAGCCCATGAATGGTTTGAATCCTGTACGAAAAATGAAGGGTCTTGGTGGACAGCCTGGGATGTTTGGGTATCGAGCTTTGGGGGCGAAAAAGTCCCCTCTCTTGCGACCTATCCCTTTTTAGAGGCGGCCCCTGGTTCTTATGTAAGGATGACGTAAGGAAGCATTGTCAAACTGGCGCCTAACCCCGTTTTAAGCGAAGAGAATTCAGCACCACGATCAGGCTACTGGCTGCCATGGAAGCGCCAGCGACTTCAGGACTGAGCTTGCCAAAGGCTGCGAGGCCAATTCCTATCCCATTGAAAAGGAAAGCCCAAAGAAGATTTTCCTGAATAATGCGGAAGGTTTTATTGGAGAGAATAAAGGTCTTGGGAATCAAATCAAGTGAAGGACGCATCAGGGTAATGGAAGCGGCATCCATGGCTACGTCTGAGCCTGATCCCATTGCAAATCCCACAGTGGCAGCAGCTAAAGCAGGGCCATCATTTACCCCATCCCCCACCATCGCTATATGGAGATGATGATGTTCTTGAGCTTTAACATAGTTAATCTTATCTTTAGGCTGAAGTTGGGCAAAGATGTCATCAATGCCCACTTTATTGCCAATGGCATAAGCAGTTTCTTTATTATCCCCCGTGAGCATTACTGTTTTTAATCCCAGGTCTCTTAATGTGTTAAGAGCTTCAAGAGCCTTTTTACGGGGCATATCAGCGAGGCGGAAAAGAGCCAGAAGATTTCCATTTTCAGCCAAGTAAACGGTGGATTGACCTGCTTTAAAAGAAAGGGGGACTTGAATGTTTTGTTCGGTCATCAGCTTTTGCGACCCTAGATAATAAACTCTTCCTCTTATTGTACCGGTCACCCCTCTGCCGGGAAGGGACCTAAAATTTTTAACATTAAGAAATTTTTGGCCCTTGAACGCTTTTAAAAAGGCGCGTGCGAGGGGGTGTTCACTTCCCTTTTGGAGAGAAGCCGCCAGAGCCAGCAATTGTTCCTCAGGAATTTCAGCGAGAGCATCAGAAAAAATGAGGCTAAATTCTCCTCGGGTTAACGTTCCTGTTTTGTCAAAAACGACCTGATCGATTTTACGGAGCGCTTCAAGGCTTGTCAGATCTTTGATAAGGATGCCTTTTTTTGCGGCCGTTCCCATCGCTACAACAATGGCCGTCGGGGTGGCAAGTCCTAAGGCGCAAGGGCAGGCCACCACAAGGACGGAAATTGAAACGAGCATAGCCTGCTGAAAGGTGGGACCTATCACATACCACACACCAAATGTTACAAGGCTAATGATTAAAACAATGGGCACAAAAATAGCAGAGATTTGATCAACCAACTTTTGGATAGGGGAGTGGGACGCTTGCGCTTCTTCCACCAAACGTATCATGCGAAAAAGAGTCGATTCATGGTCAATCGCTGTGACGATTAAATATAGGATGCCGAAGGTATTGGTTGTCCCGCCAATCACTTTGTCACCCAATCCTTTAAAAACCGGGACACTCTCCCCTGTAATCATGGATTCATCAACTTCACTGACGCCATCAGAAATAATGCCATCGACAGGGATATGTTGCCAGGATTTGACCATAATATGATCACCTTTTTTTATTTCTTGGGTGGGGATTTCTTTATACTCTCCATCCCTTTCCACGAGCGCTGTCGGCGGCGCAAGCTGCATGAGAGATCGCACAGCTGTATTGGCCGATCGGGTTGCACGATCTTCCAAAAATCTGCCCAAAAGCACGAGTGTAATCACGACAGCTCCCACTTCAAAATAAAGATCATTCTTGTGAAGGATGACAGCCGTAAGGCTGTAGAAATAGGCCGCAGATGTCCCCATGGTCACCAAAAGATCCATATCTCCGTGCAGGCGTTTAAGGGCAAACCAGGATGCTTTGTAAAAACGCCGTCCCGCCCAGAATTGAACAATAGTTGCACAGAAAAGTTGGAGAGTGGGCGAGATATGAAAACCGATCATATGAGTTACAAGCGGTAGGGTAAAGACGATCGCAATCCCTAAATTTATGGTGCTTGAGCGATAAGATGTCTGATGACTGGGCTCATAAGGTAAAAGCGTGTTTTTGAGCAGTTCTCCCTCATAGCCTTGCTCTTTAATGGCGTTAAGAATATTTTGATTCAATGCAGGGGAAGGGCTATCCGTTTCGATGATGGTTTTGTTGTTAACAAAATTTACCTGCACCTTTTGAACGCCTTTCAGGGAGGCAATGGCGGCTTCGAGATGGGTTGCACAGCTTACACAATGCATCCCCATTATTTTAAAGTGGAGTGTTTGATTCATTGGTCTTCATTTCTCCTTACTTCAGATTAAAGCAGGAGAATAAAGAAATGGTTAACGGGGAAGCAGTGATCAGTTGTAAATGGTTTTTTGACACCCCCACGGGCGTCATCCCCGCGAAGGCGGGGACCCAGGAAATTATTGACATAAAAGATATTTTGAAAAGAGAGATAAACAACAAGCAGATAGTACAAATAGAAAAATCTATCCTTAACCTATACCAATACCTGTGCATTACCTGGGTCCCCGCCTTCGCGGGGATGACGCTCGTGGGGGTGCCAGGTGGTGCAGGATGTCGAGTTATTCACGAACTCCACTCCTATCCCGGAAAAGGATTCATGACGTTGTCTTCATTAATTTCTAGATCGTCTTGCTGTTCAGGCGTGAGATCTTTCTTCGCCTTTCCATCCAAGGGCTCAGGGTACATTAAAGAGGTATCTGGTTTTTCTTTTTGTTCACCTGTTAGTCCCTCACCATTCTTTTGTGCAGGAACGGAAGGGGTAACGGGAACTGTAGCTGGCGTTTGTTGTTCATTCATTTGTTCCACTTGCTCTGCTACAGAAGGCATTTTTTCTTCTTTCTTAGGGCCGCAAGAAACAAGTAAAAATGAGCACATTGTTCCGAGTAGTATTGTTTTGTATTTTGTATGCATCGTTGTTTTCCTTTTATTATTTGTTTTGCTCATAGGGAATGCCCCCGGTGTGGTGGTTGTCAAAGATTGTGTTATGAGGTTGAACTTCCTTTAAAAGTTTTAACTTCTCTTCGGATGACATTTCTTGCATACCCTTGTTCGTTGGAGAAAAATTTTCCTTTGCTTCAACGGCCAGTACAGCACTTGATAGGGTTAAAACCCCAAGCAATATGGTTATAAATTTCATCACTCACACTCCCACAGTTAAACTTTACCTAAATCCAGTGTAACAGTAAAAAGTTAATAAATGATTTCTAAATACTGAAAGTTCCTCCTACTTGGTATCTATTCCTGACATCCGTTCATAAAAGATCATTGCTGTGGGAGCATTAAACTTAAAGATGTCATCCTCAACTTCTTTGAAGAGCTGATTGAGACGTGAACGTGCTCTTTCCGGTCGTGTATCTTCCACGCAATCTGGTTCCCCGGAAACGAGGAACGTAGTGATTTTTTGTAATTTGGGAATGTGAAACATAAAATCGAGTGGAAATTCTGTACAAACCACTCCAGCGGCTAGCATTACATTGATATAAGAGGGAAGCTCGGCACCCATGGTAAAAATCAGGCCAATCTTTGCAAGGCAAGAAGCGGTGCTGGGTACGATTCCAAGTATATTTCCAGCTCCTCTTAGCCAGGAATAGTCGGTTGATTTTTCGAAATAGGGCCGCTTTGTGTAAAACTCTTCTAGAGCATCGCGTTCTGCTATAGGCCTTAAGAAAGTATCCAGAACGGCAGCACTCCACCCCAGCCCAAAACCGAGCCAGGAACGAAGATCTAGCAGGATGTTGAATGGATAAAGCGTCTCTTGAACTCTCCCCCACATGGCTGCGCCTTGAACCCTATGAGCCAACCACTGCCAAGAGGAAGGCTCAGGCGGGAGCTTTTCCTCATCAAAACGCCGTATATACATTCCTTCGACTTTATGTGTTTTTAAATCCTTTGTCACTTGTATGAGTTCACTTGTTTCATCTTGTTGCTTAAAGGCCACCTCCCTCGCCTTCTTAGTCAGTTCGCCCAACTGTTTATTATAATTAATAAGATTGATATATTTTGTGAACAACAAGCTAATGGCGGATTCTGACATTTCATTGTTTTTATTAAATAAATAGCCAAACTTCTTCCGTATTTTCTCTGTGGCTTCCCATAAATGATGTTCTCGTTCATTATCATAACGTTCAAATAAAGAAGAAATTGAGTTGTTTATTTCTCTTATTAAGTTAGTAATTTCTTCTCTAAAATCATTATCTTCTTTTTCCTTTGCGAGTGTTTCATCTTCTCTTAAGTCACGGCCTGTAATGTACTTATACATTAATTTTGAAATATGCTGTTGATCATTTATAAGTATCGATGAGGTTAAATCGTTTTCAAAGATTGTATCTTTTATAATTCGCTGTATATATGAATATATTTCATGAGGGTCTTGGGTCTCTAAAAGCAAGTCAGGGATATGTTGAGAGATATGGTCTTTCATTTTTTTGATTAAATCAGTGCTTATTTTTTTTTCTTTAATTTCAAATGCAGCATATTCAAATAGAATCTCAGAAATACATTCATTATTTTTTTCATTTCTTAGAATATCATTTAATTCCAGGCATAGACTTTTCCCCCTCATTATTCTACGAAACTCCTTATCCAACATAATCGCAAGGGCATCGCTGTCCTCACCATTGACAAGAACTCTAAGTGTATTGAGTTGGTGTTTTAACAGTTTTTTTATACCCTCGATCTTAGATTCTTCGTTTTTATGTTGGATCTCATTTTTCTCTTGAGATTTCATGCTAAATTTATAAATTTTTCCTAAATACAGCGCGTAAGGTATGGTAAACCCGGCTGCCCAATACAGACCATCTTGTGAATGGTTATGCTGAGCAACTATCCCCTCTAGATTCCAAAAAAACAACACAAGAGGTACAGCTTCTATAATAAATGTCGTGCCAGCAATCAATCTGTGGTACAAGCGCGTTTTCCAATCTATGGAGAAGATTTGAGGTTTTCGATCATCTCCTATGTTAAGTTCCAAACCCGTTGGATATGTGAATTTCTTTATGTCTTCTGCTAATTCACACCCGTAAACGAGACCGCTAGGTATAAAAGAGGCGGCCAATGTATAACCGAAAGCCTCACCTGCGCTTGAATTTTCAGGGAGAAAGTCCAAAAAGGGCCCTGCCCCGACCATGATGGCAGGGACAGCCCCAAAACCGGCGGCGCTTGAGGGCACCGCGAAGGCTCCTTGAAGGATCTTGTGAAGCCACCATTGGGTGCGTCTCATATTTCGAGGAACATAGTTAATAAATTTCTCATCTAAATTATCAAAAAAAATAGCCTTGGAATCTGAGCTAGAGTAAGTGAAAAAAGCCGTTTCTCGTGGAGGGATATTTAAATCTGCATAGCCAAATTTTTTTGCAACATTCTCTTTATTTGATTCTAAAGTATCTTGTATTAAAGTATTTAATGGAATTTTTGTAGAAATGTTTTCATAATTAACTGTTGGTTCTTCATCTTCTTCAGTTAATGTAAGATAGAATTCGGCTCGCCTGTTAGAGCTATTTATATTTGAATCATCATTTAAAAATAAATCCATTGAATTGCAGTCAAGACAATTAGAAATAAAAAGAATAAATAATGAAAATAGAAAGTGCGCAGATTTTTGAGACAACACGATACTCCCTTGAATTTTATATATTATTTACAAAAGAATAGAAAATTGCACGAAACATTGCAAGACTAAAATATATTTTTTTGGGTTTTCTCGAGGAATTAGGCCTGGAGGCGCAAAAGATATGTAATAATATTTTTTATTTATTAACTGTTTGTTTAGTATTTAGAGATATAATTTAGATATAACAAAGTAACTAAAAATTAAAAAAGGGGGAAATATGAAAATATTTAATTTTTTGCTCGTGAGCGGTCTTTTTTTTGTGGGAGCCTCGCTAGTTCCGTTTGAATATGCCCATTCAGAAAATATTACGGCTGAAAAGCTTATTGAAAACGATACCTTAAATCATAACGAAAAATTAGCTTGTTCTTGCATCGATCCACGTTGTCGCTAAAATAAGCCATTGCAGACGCAGGAGGATGTGAGTTACAAAACCTCATAACTCATTCTGCAAGAGGCTTACCCTATGCACCAAGACGATTCGCAGTCAGCTACATCTTCACCTTTCCAGGATGCTTATTCAACGGGATCAACCCATGAAGCCCATATTCATTCTGATGCTTGTGGGACACACTGCCATACCCATGAATCAGTATTGAGGAAAAATCTTCCACGAGCTAAACAAGTCCCTAAAATTGGACGGAATGATCCTTGCCCTTGTGGGAGCCTTAAGAAATATAAGAAATGTTGCTTGAGGTAGGATTCACCCGAACATTTTACCGAGGATATTGAGAACCAGGGTTGCTGTATCCCTATCTAATGTTCCAAGTTTTTTTACGATCCGGGATTTGTCTATGGTGCGAATCTGATCAAGAACAATGCTTCCCTCTTTACCATCAAACTTGACAGGAATACGGGTAGGGTATTCTTTAATCGTACTTGTCATAGGCGCTATAATGATTGTTTTGATGTGTCTATTCATTTCATTAGGCGAAACCACCAGGCAAGGTCTTGTTTTCTGGATTTGTGATTCCATGGTGGGATCGAGAGAAATAAGAAAAATGTCAAATCGAGCAGCCGTTACCATTTCCACTCTTCCTCATCCCAAGAATGACTGATGGTTTCTTCATCGAGAAGAGAACCATCCCCGTTCTTTGCCATTAATTCAAAAGCCTTCTCCCACCCTTCTCTCACTTCTTCATAGGGCTTAATCATGAGCATATGATTCTTTACTGTTAACTCTACAGTATCTTTTAAACCACATTGTTCAAGAATGGCTTTGGGAATTCTCAACCCTTTTGAATTGCCAATTTTAATGATTTCAGCGCGCATCATTGTCTCCTTAATTGTAGTTACATTGTAGTTACATTTGAGAAGATTGTCAACCGCTATTTCCTCTGTACCCAAAGGATTTCAAGAATTTGGGTAGGCGCCAGAGGGCGAGATCGAGGAGCGTATTCTTATATGTGCCCGAGGACAGGCTTGAAAAGCGAAGGGTATAATTTTTCCCTTTTGCATTTTCCCCCCCCTAGTCTATAATTCCAAAAAAATAAGGATTGGTTATGAACGACTCACTGAAGAAAAAACGACCGCTTTCTCCCCATCTCCAGGTTTATAAGATTCAAATTACCTCTCTTCTCTCGATCCTCCATCGATGTACGGGAATGGTGCTATGCGGGGGGGCAATCCTCTGTAGCGTGTGGTTTATAACTCTTGCCCAAGGATCGCAGGCTTATGGTGTTATGCAGACGTTTTTGCTCCATCCTGTGGGGTTAATCATCCTTCTCGGGCTGTCCTTTTCCTTCTTCTACCATCTCTGTAATGGCCTCCGTCATCTTTTATGGGATGCGGGAATTGGCTACGAAATGACGGAAGTCCGCAAGACAGGGTGGGCAGTTGTTATCTTTTCTTTTGTCTTAACAGGATGTGCTTGGATTTTGGCCATCATGTATGGGAAACTTTTGTCATGAGGTTTCAAACTGATCTTCACAAGGCTCGCGGCTTAGGGGCGGCCAAAAGTGGAGTCCATCACTGGATCATTCAGAGGATGACAGCAATTGCCCTTATTCCTTTAGGGCTTTGGTTTGTCTATTCTTTTATTGTATTAGTTGCTGCACCCTATGAGAAAGCGTACGAATGGCTCTCATCTCCTTGGGCAGTAAGTGCTTCAATCTTATTTATCGTTTTCATGTTTTATCACGGATATCTAGGGATGAAGGTGATTTTGGAAGACTACGTTTCCCGCCTCTTCCTGAGATGGATCCTGATAATATTCATAAAACTTTTTAGTATATTCATGGCTGCTTTGGCCATCGTTTCTATACTTTTCGTCTTTCAAGCTTCGGCGGCTTCGCCCGTAGGGATTCACCCATTGTCATGTATAAGAATACACTCCTCGAGCTCACCACTCGGGCTCCTACCCGAATTCTTGAAACCCGAAGGGTCTATTTTTAGAGTAAAGGCACGATTATGACAAACGCATATCCAATTACAGATCATATTTATGACGTGCTTATTGTCGGTGCGGGGGGAGCGGGACTCAGGGCCACTCTTGGAATGGCAGCACAGGGTCTTAAAACAGCCTCAATTACGAAAGTTTTCCCGACCCGTAGCCATACAGTTGCAGCCCAAGGCGGTGTCAGTGCAGCTCTGGATAACATGGGTGATGGGGACAACTGGCGCTTTCATATGTATGATACAGTTAAGGGGTCGGACTGGTTGGGCGATCAGGATGCCATTGAATATATGTGCCGTAACGCCATTCCTGCCGTCATTGAATTGGAACACATGGGTGTTCCTTTTTCGCGCACAAAAGACGGGAAAATTTATCAAAGACCCTTTGGGGGACATACCATCAATTATGGCGAATCCATGGCAAAGAGAGCCTGTGCAGCGGCGGATAAAACAGGCCATGCTATTTTGCATACCCTTTACCAACAATCCCTCAAACATAAGGCTGAGTTTTTTATCGAATACTTCGTGATCGACCTCATTATGGACGAAGAAGGGATTTGTCGGGGCCTAATCGCCTGGAATTTGGAAGATGGCACCCTACACCGTTTTGCGGCCCATATCGTTGTTCTCGCGACAGGTGGCTATGGGCGGGCCTATTTTTCCTGTACCTCGGCGCACACGTGCACAGGGGATGGGAATGGAATGATTCTAAGGGCAGGTCTTCCCCTTCAAGATATGGAATTCGTCCAGTTTCATCCCACAGGGATTTATGGGGCAGGGTGCTTGATTTCAGAAGGGGCGCGGGGAGAAGGGGGATATCTCACAAATAGCGAAGGCGAGCGATTTATGGAACGCTATGCCCCCACGGCAAAGGACCTGGCCTCTCGCGATGTAGTGAGCCGAGCCGTAACCATTGAAATCAACGAAGGCCGAGGCGTGGGCCCTCTAAAAGACCATATTTACCTCCATATGGAGCATTTGGATCCAGCGATTATCCATGAGCGTCTACCTGGCATTACGGAACTCGCAAGAATTTTTGCAGGTGTGGATGCAACGAAGGAGCCCATCCCTGTGCTTCCCACCGTTCACTATAATATGGGCGGAGTGCCCACAAACCATTTTGGGGAGGTTGTCAATCCCACGGATCAAAATCCTGAACAAGTGACCCCCGGCCTTATGGCTATTGGGGAGGGAGCCTGTGTCTCTGTCCATGGGGCCAACCGACTGGGGACAAATTCTCTGCTTGATCTTATTGTATTTGGGCGAGCGGCGGCCATCCGTGCAAAAGAAATTGTCTCCAAAAATGGGGGTGTAAAGCCTTTGCGCCCTCACGATGGGGAAGACATTATCGCGAAGTTTGATCGCATAAGGAACGCCAGTGGTTCCCTTAAAACCTCTGAGATTCGCCTGAATCTTCAGCGGACCATGCAGACCCATTGTGCCGTGTTTCGCACCAAAGAACATTTAGAAGAGGGCATCAAAAAAATCAAAGAAATCGCGGAATCTTTCCAACAGCTTCAACTGGCCGATCGTTCAATGATTTGGAATAGTGATTTGGTGGAAGCTCTCGAGCTTGAGAATCTGATTCAACAATCTCTTGTAACAATTGAATCAGCATTCAATCGTACGGAGAGTCGAGGGGCGCATGCGCGGGAGGATTATCCAGAACGGGATGATATTAACTGGATGAAGCATACGGTTGCCCGGCTGGATGGGGATCAAGTTTCCTTTACCTATCGTCCTGTGCATCTATATACCCTATCCCCTGAAGTGGATGTGCTTCCACCCAAAAAACGCGTATATTAAGGGAATTTGGAAAAGTTATGAATAATCTTAATATATTAACTATTTCCGTTCATTAGGAGAACAACCATGGTTCAACTTCGCCTGCCAGTGAACTCTCGGCTTAAGACGGGGCAGAATTTCCCTGCCCCCTCTCAAGGTCCAAGAATGAAGCTCTTTCATGTTTATCGTTATAATCCTGATTCTGGAGAAAACCCTCGTTTAGATACCTTTGAGCTTAATTTGGATGAGTGTGGCCCTATGGTTCTGGACGCTCTGATCAAAATTAAGGACGAAATCGATCCAACGTTGACCTTCCGCAGGTCTTGTCGTGAAGGAATTTGTGGCTCTTGCGCTATGAATATTGAGGGTACTAATACGCTCGCTTGCATTAAACCCATTGAAGAATGCAGTGGCGCGGTAAAAATTACGCCGCTACCTCACCTTTATGTGGTGAAGGATTTAGTGGCCGATCTGAGCTTCGCCTACGCCCAATATCAATCCATTGAACCCTGGATCCAGTCTGCAACAAATCCTCCGCCGGACAGGGAGCGCTTACAAAGCCATGAAGAGCGAGAAAAGCTAGATGGACTTTGGGAATGTATCCTTTGTTTTTGTTGCACAACCAGCTGTCCCAGTTATTGGTGGAGTGGGGATAAATACTTGGGTCCTGCGACTCTTCTCCAATCCTATCGCTGGATTGCGGATAGCCGAGATGATGCAACAGGAAAGCGACTGGATGAGCTAGAAGACCCCTTTAAGCTCTATCGTTGCCACACCATTATGAACTGCACTAATACGTGTCCTAAAGGCCTAAACCCCGCAAAAGCGATCGGTGAGATTAAGAAAAAAATGGTGGAGCGGGTGGGGTAGGGTTCCTCTGAACTTAAATTTCTAGTGTTTTGAGATTTTTAAATTAAAATAAACTCTCTTCTTAAGGACATATAAAACCCCTTTCCCACCCCTATGTAAAAATAGTAGGCATCGCTAAGTCTCCCCTAGAGACAAAATTAGCGGATATTTAACTTTTCTTCGTGTAAAGTTTTTAGAACATTGGAAGAAGAAAAGGCTCATGCAACGTTATCTTATCAATCACCTAAGTGCTGGCGAATTCATTGCATTGTTAATGTGTTCGATCCTCTGTTTAGCGCTTACGCTGTCATTTTTGTCAAACAAATATCTTACTTCCTTCATGAGCTATGATAACAATAGATTTACGGGTTATTTTCTTGGAAGTATTAGCGCTAGTTATGGATTTATATTAGGGTTTATTATTGTTACATTATGGAGGGAACTTTACGAAGTCAAAATTTTTATAATGCATGAGGCCGAGTATCTTTCCTTACTGGTCTATAATTCTTCTGCTTTCCCTATTTCTACTCAAAGTGAGCTTAACAATGGAATTGAACAATACATTAAAGTCATCATTCAAGATGAATGGCCCTTAATGCACTTGGGGAAAGTAAGTGAAAAAACTGTTCCTGCTCTCCTTAACCTTTTTCATCTTATTCAATCCTATTCACCAGAAACGAGAATAGAGGAAACGTTTTATAACCAGTTTATAAACAATTTAAATAGAGTTGTTGAATTTAGAAGGAAGAGGCTCGAATATTTAGATTCATCATTAATAGATGTTATTCGATTTATGTTGGGGTTTGGACTTATAATCATTTTATTTCTTATTTCGTTGCTTGACAGTGACTCTAAGAAGTTAAAAATACTTTCTATCATTCTTGTGAGTGGGATGTTGTCTTTTAATCTCGGGCTAGCCTTCCTTCTTGATTATCCTCTTGCGGGAAGTATATTATAATGCCCCCCATAAACTAGACCAGTAGCTAAGTGAGACTTTTTTCTCCATATATAGAGAAGGAGAAAGAAATGACACGAAGAAAACATAGCTCAGGATTTAAGGCGCAAGTGGCTTTAGAGG